>DASZPU010000482.1:0-4344 GCA_035550195.1 Nannocystaceae bacterium | reverse complement strand
AACGTGAACGACGTCGCGGTCCCGTTGAGCGCCGCGGACATGGAGCCCTGCGCAGCGACGGTGCGCACCGGCGCGTCGCCGTCGACCGCCATCATCTTTGCATCGTGCTGCGGGATCTCGACGGCGGGCTTTTCGATCTTCGGCTGCTCGCCGCTCGGCAGCGGTGCAGGCGGAGCGCTCGACGAGCCACACGCGAACAAACCGAGCGCGACGACGAACGGGCAGCCTCGCAGCATCAGGGGCGACGGTTGCAAGCGCTGCCGTCAGCGTCAACCCTCGCCGCGCGAGAGCCATGCGCGGCGCAGATCTTCCGGTGGCAACGCGAAGCCTTCGAGCAGCACGAGATATGCGGGATACGCCCACTGCCGGTCGTGGGCGATCGCAGTCGCACACGCGCGCACCGTGGGATTGCGCCGCGGCAAGAGCAGCTGCGGCGCGGGCCCGCGGGTGCGGCGGATCGGCCCCGCGCCAGCGCACATCGTGATCGACTCGACGGTGCGATGTGGATCGCGCGCGAGATGACGACGCAGCGTCTCGAGCAGCGCCTGCTCGCGTGGGTCGAGCATGTCGTCGTCGAGCGGGTGGCCACGGAACGGATGACGCACGAGATCGGAGAGGCGACCGAGCCCGCGTCCGGTCGCATCGAGCGAGCGTCGCCATGCCGCCGTCCAGCTGCCTTGCGCGTCGCGAGCATCGGGCGCACGGAAGCGCACCTGCAACAGCTCGGCGAGCAGGCTGCGCTCGACCTCGTCGGCGACGAGCACGGGCGCCTCGCCGATCGCGAAGCGCTCGGGACGTTGCCCGGGATAGATCGCCTGCAACATGCGCTGCGCGGCGGGGTCGCGGTTGCTCGCGCGTTGCAGCGCCGCGAGATCGGTGAGCCGCTCGCCCTGCGTGTCCACCACGCGAAACACCGCAGCGCGCATCACTTCGCCGACGCGCTGTTGTTTGCGCGCGGCCTGCAGCAGCAAGCGCGCGAGCCGAGCGCGTGCGGCCTCGGGCAACGTGGCCGCCTGCGGAGCCATGCGCACGAGCAGCGCCACCGCTTGATCGACGAGCGTGAGCACGTGGGGCTGCAACGCCTCGCGCAACCGGGCGGCGCTGCCATCGGTGGCGTCGGAGCCGAGCTCGAGCGCCGCTTCGAAGCACGGTGCATCCGGGATCGCGACGTGACCGGTGACGATGCCGTGCTCGAGCAGCCATGCGTGGGCAGTCTCGCCTTCGCTGGGGATCGCGAGGCGACCCCGCAGCGGTGTGCGCAGCTCGACGTGCGCGAACGCGTGCGCGAAGCCGTGGGGCACGAGCTTGCCGTCGATGCGCACGCCCGCGTTCGCGAACTTCGCCGCGTCGACGAGCCAGTCGTGGCACGCACGGCGCTCGAGCCCGTGTGCGGAGAGCAGCACCTCGGTGCCGTCGGGGCCGGGCTCGCGCGCCGCCGTGACGCGCGGGCGTCCGTTGCCGTGCTCGAGCACGTGCATCACGCCGTGCTCGCGTGCACGGATCGTCAGCTCGCGCGGCGGCAGCCCTGCGACCGCGAGCAACGCGAGCTCGCCGTGCGACTCGAGCACCGTGAGCGCGGTGTGACGCTCGGAGTTGCCGCGCTGCGCGTCGAGCAGCACGGCCGTCCACTGCAGCAGCTCGGGTGCGATGCCGCGGGCGTCGTCGACGATGCGCGCATGTTGGCGACCGAGCTCCACATCGACTTCGTTCGCGCCGTGCTTGAGCGCACGGCGCACGAACTCCGTGGGGATCTGCCACGGCCCCTGCAGCTGCGCCTGCGAGAGCTTGCGTAGCTCGGACGCGACGTCGATCGTGAGCAGGCGTCCGACGTCGATGCGCTCGCCGCCGTCGCTCATCGCCCGAACGCCTCGAACAGCGCCGCGCGTGCGACTCCGGCGAGCAGGTGGCTGCGGCGCTCGTCGCCGACGCCGAGCCGACCCGCGACGTGATCGAGCACGAGCAACACCGCGGCGCCGAGCGAAGACTGTCCGACGATCGCGGCGCGCTGCAGCACGGGATCGGCCGCGTCGAGCACGACGAGTCGCGATGCGCGGCTGCCGGGTAGACGCACGCCGAGCGGCATCAGATCGAGCACCGCCATGCCGGCGCTGACGTCGGGCCCGACGCGCAGGCACCAGTCTTCGCCGCGATCACGCAGCGCGACGTTCACACCGGCGACGACGCGATCGGCCGCGCTGCGCTCGAGCAGGCCGTTCCAGCGATCGAGATCGACGGCACCCAGCGCATCGGACACGGTGCGACCTTCGGCGGTGCGATCGTCGAGCACCGCGGCGCCCGACTTGATCGCGCGCGTGGCGAGTGCACCGCGAGTCTTCGTGCGATACAGGCGACCGCGCGACGACAGCTCGCGCGCGCGATGCAGCGAGATCGCATCGCCGTTGCACAGCGGCACGAGCGGGCGATGGAAGAGCGCCGCCACGTGGCCGAACGCGCCCGGCTGTTGCAGCACGCCTTGCAGCAGGCGCGAGAGATCGGCGCTGTCGTCGAGCTTCGTCGCACGACGCATGCGCGCACCGAAGAGCAGCCAGATCGACAGCGCGATGAGTGCGAAGGGGATCGGACGGATCAGCCACGGAAAGCGGCGGTCGAGCTCGGCGAGGCGCCACCATGCGGGGCGCTCGCTCGGTGCGTCCGCGGCGATCGTGGGCGATGCGGACGCGGAGCTGGTGGGCGGCGTCGGAGGTGCGGTGGTGGCCGGTGTGCTCGGCGTCGCTACGGGCTCGCGCGGATCGTCGTCGCCGACGACCGACACGTGCGGTGGCTCGGGATCGTCGCCGCCGTCGCCCGTCGGTGCGCTCGGACGCGACGGCGGATGCGTGCGCGCGACGGTCGGCGGCAAGGTCTCGGGCGCGATGCGATCGCTGGCGTCGGCGATGCGCCAGCGCCCGTCTTCGCCGCGGTACTCGACCCACGCGTGCAGCCACGGCATCGCGTGGCCGTCGTTGCCGATGTACCCGACCGCGAGCCGCGATTGCACGCCGGCGTGCTGCAACAGTGCAACCAGCAGGCCGTTCTGCACGTCGCAATCGCCCGCGCCGATCGTCAGTGTGCGCGCGATGAACCCGTCGCCGTGCTCGAGCGCTTCGGCGTGCTGCTGCGCGACCTCGGGGGTCCGGTCGTAGCGCACCATGTGACGCACGCTCGCCAACAGCTTCTTCACGCGCTCTTCGGTGACCTGCTCGTCCCGCAGACGTGCGGTGACGAACGCGAGATCGCCGGGCAGCGTGCCGACGAGCTCGGGTGCACGCGGGCGCGAGGGATCGGTCGCCGGCGCGACGCTGTAGCGCAGCATGCCGCTGCGCGGACCGCCGGTGACGAGCAGCGCATGCCCTTCGCTCGAACGACTCACCGCCATCGCATCGGCATCGATGCGCACGGAGTCGGTGACGACGCGATGTCCGGTGGGCACCGGCAATCGCGTGGGCGTGCCGTCGGTTGCGAACGGCAGCGCGACCGCGATGCAGCCGTCGCCGCATGCGGTTCCGCGATATTCGCCCTCGGGGGTCGCGACCACCTCGTGGATCGGCGAGCCGTCGCGCGCGAGCTTCGAGAACGTGAGCGCGGCGAAGTAGAGTCGCTCGTCCGGCGGTGCGTAGGTGAGCTCGACCGGCTCCGCCGATGCCGGCGAGAGCACGTCGACCTTGGGGCCGCGATAGCGCGCACCGAGATCGCGATACGGTCGCGGACCGGAGGGTGGCGTGCCGACGGCGATCGCATCGTCCGGCACGATCACCGTGGTGGTCGTCGCCGCGCCGTCGTCGACGAAGGTGCCCCACAAGACGTGCGAGAGCACGAGCGCGATCGCACCGCCGGTGGCTGCACCGACGAACGAGCGCGCGAGCAACGAGCCGCGCAACAGCCCGCGCACCCACTCGAACGCGCGGCGAAACCACGGTTGCGGGCGCGCATGCGCGAGCTGGCGCTCGACCAAGCGTTCGAGCTCGCGCTGTGCGAGTCGAACCAGCTTCTGCAGCGCACGGTTGTCGCGCGCATCGGAGCGCGACAGGAGCAGCTCGAGCTTCTCGCTCTCGAGCAACGCTTGGGGCGCGAGCCCGCCGGGCAGCTCGGGGACGAGCACGCGCATGCGCGAGGTGTGGCGACCCGCGGGCGCGACGAGATCGTCGAGGCATGCGGCCGCGCGCACACGCAGTCCGCGACAGAACAGCTCGACGCGCGGTGCAGTGCCGAGCCCCACCACGCCTCGCAGCTCGCGCTTGCGAAACGCAGTGCTCGGGGCCCCGAGCGCGAACTCGGCGTTCGCAGTGCGGCCGTTGACGTCGATCACGACCGGGCGATCGAGCTCGTCGCGATGATGGAGATAGC
>DASZPU010000481.1:0-8517 GCA_035550195.1 Nannocystaceae bacterium | reverse complement strand
CGTGACCTCGTCGACGACGGCGTCTTCGGGAAAGCGGCGCAGCGAGTGCTCGTCGCTGCACGCCGAGATCGCGGGCAAGTTGCTGGTGGCCTCGACCGCCGCGAAGGTGATCGCTTCACCGCCGACTGCGAGCTGCGCGATCACGCCGTCGAGCACGCGTCGCCGCTCGTCGAGACACGCGAGCGCGCGCGCTTCGAGCGATGGCGTGAGCGTCTCGTGGATCGTCGCGGCTTCGCAGACCTCGCGGCGTGCGTCGTGCCATGCCGCGGTCCAGCGATCGATCCACTCCGCCGACTTGTCGAACGCGATCGGTGCGAACGCGGGCGCGTCGGTGGTGAAGCCCGCGCGCGTGCGCGCACGGATGTCGTCGTTCCACGAGGCCGTGATCGCGTCCGCGTCGCGCTCGCAGCGGGCCTGCGCGCGCTGGGCCAGGAACAAGCCGGTGCCCGCGGCTCCGCCCACGAGCCCGAGCACGCCGCCCACCGCGATCGCGATCCGTCGCCGTTGCCGACGCACGTCGTGCTGCGCGAGCGCGTCGAGCAACGCGTCCATCGTGGGGAAGCGATCGATCGGATTCACAGCGAGCGTGCGCAGCACGATGCGTCGCACCCAGCCCGGCACCGCGCTCTTCGCCGAGATCTCGCGCACCTGCCCGGCCATCGTCGAGGCCGCGAGCGCGAAGATCGTCTCGCCGACGAACGGGCGCTCGCCGAACAGCCCCTCGTAGAGCGCGACGCCGAACGCGAACTGATCGGAGCGCGGATCGGCGGGCTCGCCCCGATGCAGCTCGGGTGCGATGAAGCCGGGCGTGCCCGCGACGCGACCCGCATGGGTGTCCATCGAGCGCTTCATCGCGATCGGCACCGGCGCATCGGGGCTCGACGGCGTCGCGGTGCCGCTGTCGGTGACCGCATCGTGCGCGAGCCCGAAGTCCATCACGCGCACGCGCCCGTCTTCACCCACCATCACGTTCTCGGGCTTGAAGTCGCGATGCACCAAGCCCTTCGCGTGCGCGGCCGCGAGCCCACGCCCGGCGGCGATGAACAGCTCGAGCACCTCGGGCCACGGCGGGCGCTGGGCGAGCTTGTGCTCGAGCGTGCCGCCCTCGACCAGCTCCATCGAGATGTAGACCAGCTTCTCGTGCTCACCGACGTCGTGCACGGTGATGACGTTGGGATGGGTGAGCCGCGCCATCGCCATCGCTTCGCGCAACAGTCGACGCGCTTCGCGTTCCTTGTGCTCGCGCGACGGATGCAACACCTTGAGCGCGACCTTGCGATCGAGCTGCGGATCGTAGGCCGCGAGCACGACACCCATGCCGCCCGCGCCGAGCTTCGAGAGCACGACGTAGCGACCGATGCGAGTGCCGGGCGTGATCGCGATCGGCTCGACGAGCGAAGCCGCGCGATCGCGAAGATCCGGCTCGGTCTCGGCGTGCGGGGCGCTCACGATCCGCACGATCCTAGCAGCGCGCGGGCGCGGCTGAATCGGGCGTCTGGGGCCAACGCGGGCGGCTTGCTACGATTCCCGCGAGGTCGTCGTGACGGATGAGGGCGGCGGCGGTCTAAAAGGTGCGATGCGGGCGCCCGCGGCCCCGGCCGAGCCTTCCTTCGAGCGAGCCCGCGCGCATGTGCCTACCGTCGCCGAGGTCTACGAGAAGCACGCGGAGCTCGTGTGGCGAGTCGTGCGACGCATGGGGATCCCCGATGCGGCGGCGGAGGACGTGATGCACGAGGTGTTCTTGATCGTGCATCGACGGCTCGGCGAGTACGACGGGCGCGCGTCGATGTCGACGTGGCTGTTCCACATCGCGCGCGGCGTCGCGAGCAACTACAAGCGTGGACGTGCGCGCGAGCGTGCGCGGCTCGAGATCGTGCCGCCGCCTTCGGCTGCGTTGCCGGATCCCGAAGGCGATGCGCAGCGACGTGAAGCGGCGAGCTTCGTGCGAGGATTCCTCGCGGGGCTCGATCCGGAGAAGCGCGAGGTGTTCGAGCTCGTCGAGATCGAAGGCTTGCCCGTTCCGGAGATCGCCGAGCTGCTCGGCATCAACCTCAACACCGCGTACTCGCGCTTGCGACTCGCACGGCAAGCGTTCGCACGCGCGGTGGAGTCGCTGCGCGGGGAGGGCCGATGAGCCGCGACGACGATGCGCTCGCCGACGATGCGCGCGACTTGCTCGCGGCGTATCGTGCCGACGAAGGCTTGCCCGCGGACGTGCGCGCGCGCGTGTGGTCGCGCGTCGATCGCAGCGTGCATGCCCAGCCCGAAGCGGTGGCGGTGCCACCTTCGCGCGCACGCTGGGCGGTGCTCGGGCTCGCAGTCGCGGCCGCGATCGCGGCGCTGTGGTGGGGCCGCGCGCGGCTCGACGAGTCGTCGCGCGACGCCTCGCCGTCGGCCGCATCGTTCGATCGCGACGACGCGCGTACGCACGAGGTCGACACGACCACGACGACGCGCGAGACGACGACACCCGCGATTCCCCCCACGCTCGCGCCCGCGATCCCGCCGACGCCCGCGCCCACGCGTGCGAGCACGCCGGCGAATCCGCCCGCAGACGCGCCCGCACGCCCCGCTGCGCGCACGCCCTCGCGCGCGAGCACCGAAGTCGACGCGCTCGCCGACGAGATGGAGCTCGTGCGCGCCGCCCAGTCCGCGCTCTCGCGCAACGATGCCGCCCACGCGCTCGCGCTGCTCGATGCGGGCAAGCGCCGCTTCGGCACCGGCACGCTCGCCGAAGAACGCGAAGCGATGCACGTGCTCGCGCTGTGCGGCGCGGGCAAGCGCAGCAAGGCGCGCAGCGAAGCCGACGCTTTCGCCGCCGCACATCCGCGCTCGCCGCTGCTCTCGCGCGTGCGCGCGGCGTGCAGCGACGCGGCCCCGTGACGGATGGTCGCAGTCGCGGACTACGACCCGATGGGAGTGACCGACATGACTTTGCTTAGAACCACGATCACGCTTTTGCCCTTCGCGATCCTCGCGTGCACGATGCCGCCGAAGAACCTCGGCAACGCGAGCGAATCGAACAGCGGCGGCGCGAGCGAAGACGACGGCGGCGCGTGCATGGACGGCGACATGAAGCCGGACGACGACGGCTGCAACACCTGCACGTGCATCGATGGCGAGTGGGGCTGCACGCTGCTCGGTTGCGGCAGCGACGATGATGGCTCGACGCCGGTGTGCGAAGACGGCGACACGATGCCGGCGCCCGATGGTTGCAACACGTGCGCGTGTCTCGACGGCCAGTGGGCGTGTACCGAGATCGGCTGCCCCAGCGACGACGGCGCGCCGGTGTGCGAAGACGGCGATACGATGCCCGCACCCGACGGCTGCAACACGTGCGAGTGCGAAGGCGGTGAGTGGGGCTGCACCAAGATCGACTGCAACGGCAACGGTTGGTTCGGCGACGAGATCCTGATCTGCGATCCGGGCGCGCCGACCGACGGCCTGCAGATCTCGACGGTCGCGTTCATGGGCGACGTGTTGCTCGTCGACGTCAGCTACGGCGGCGGCTGCGAGGAGCACGACTTCGGCCTGTGTTGGGACGGGGCGTTCGCAGAGAGCGATCCCGTACAGATCCAGGCGTTCATCTCGCACGACGGGCACGACGATCCGTGCGACGCGCTCCCCAGCGAGCAGCTCGCCTTCGACCTCGTACCGCTCAAACAGGCCTGGCAGGACGGCTATCAGACCGAGCACGGGAGCATCGAGATCCACCTCGCGGGCTGGATGGACCAGATCCTCTACTCGTTCTGATACCATGCTCGGCAGGTGAGCCGACCTCTGACGTTCGCCCTCCCGAAGGGGCGGATCCTCTCCGCCGCGGCGCGGGTGCTCGCGCAGGCGGGGTTCGCCACCGAGGCGATCGCGAGCGCCGACGATCGGCGGCTCGCGATCGATCTCCCCGACGGCAATCGCGTGCTGTTCGTGAAGCCGATCGACGTGCCGACGTACGTCGAGCACGGCGCGGCCGATCTCGGCATCGCGGGCAGCGACGTGCTCGCCGAGCAGGCCCGCGATCTCTACGAGCCGGTCGATCTCGGCATCGGCCGCTGTCGGCTCGCCGTCGCGCAACCACGCGAGCGGACGGCGCGGCTACGCCGCGGCATGGCGCTGCGGGTCGCCACCAAGTACCCCGCGCTCGCGCGCCGCCACTATCTCGGCAAGGGCATCGACCCCGAGATCATTCCGCTTTACGGGTCGGTGGAGCTGGGCGCGCTCACCGACCTCGCGGAGGTGATCGTCGATTTGGTGGAGAGCGGCGAGACGCTCCGGCAAAATGGGCTCGTCGAAGTGGAGACCGTCATGGACGTGACGAGCCGCCTCATCGTGCATCCCGCGAGCATGAAGCTCCGCGCCGAACGCATCGGCAGCGCGATCGCAGCGATCCGCGATGCGTGTGGCGAATCCCAGCGAAAGGTCGCGGTCGCGTGAGCAGCGGCGACGATCGACTCCGCGACATCGAGCGCGTGCGCAAGGCGGTCACCGCCGAGCTGAAGGTTCATCCTCGCATCGGCGATCAGGGCCACGAGCCCGATGCTGCGACGCTGCGATTGCTCGCCGACGCACTGCCGCAGATCTCCGCGTTCGGTGGCAAAGGCTTCGCGTCGGTGCGCGCGATCCTCGACTGGGATCACCAGCTGCCCAGTCAGTACTACCTGCTGCGCGTGCTCGCGTCGTACGACGATCGCGATCGCGAGCGCGTCGACGCGGTGATCGAAGATCGCGACGAAGAGATCGGCGAGACCAATCTCTATCCCGAGTTCGATCTGCCCGACTACGGCGAGATCGATGCGAGCGAGAGCTACGTCGCGGTGCTGCGCGCCGGCACGACGCAGATCGAGGACTTCCGCTTCCTCAGCCATTGGCGCAAGCAGGTCGGTGGCGTCATCGCCGATCAGGCGATCAAGACGGTCACGCGCAACCCCAACTACCAGCGTGCTGCGGCGGCGCGGCGCACCGACGGGCTCGGTGGTGCGGTGGTGATCGGGTGGGCGCCGCCGTGTCTCGCGAACAGCGAGAACTGGGCGATCGAGATCTGGCTGCTCACGGAGTTCGATGGGCACACGGGCAAGGCCCGCGTGTTCATGGTGGATCCGGAGAAAAAAGAAGTGACGCGCGAGTACGAGACCGACGTGCAGCTCGCTTGAGCTATCGCAGCGCCTGGATCTGCTTCTCGGCGTCCGACCGGCTCGGATGCCCCGCCGGCGCGAGCTCGAGGAACTTCTTGTAGGACGCGACCGCCGACGCCTTGGCGCCCGACTTCGCCTGCGCACGCGCGAGGAAGACCCACGCGTCCGCATAGTTGTCCTTGTCCTTGTGGCGCTCGTCGGTCGCCTTCTCCAGCGCGCTCACGGCCTTCGCCATCTCGTTGCGTTCGAAACGCAGGCGACCCAGCAGATAGCTCGCCGTGAAGAGCGTCTCGTCGAGCGCGAGCGCCTTCTCGAGGCTCTTCACCGCGGCCTCTTGCTCGCCGAGATCGCGCTGCGCACGACCGAGGCTCTCCCATGCTTCCGCGTACTTGTCGGGGGCTTCGGCGACGACCTTGCCGAGCTCGTCGATCGCACCGTGCGACTCGTTCGCGAACGCGAGCAGTCGCCCGTAGAGGAAGCGCGCTTCGGTGAGCGCCGGATCGATCTTCAGCGCGCGCAGATACTCCGGTCGCGCCTCGGCGTGCTTGCCGTTGAACTCGAGGATCTTGCCGCGCAAGAGGAACTTCTCCGCGGACGGCACCGCCGGCGTCGAACGATCGACCTGCACGAGCGCGCCCGGATAGTCCTGCGAGTCGAGCATCGCCTGCGCGAGCAACAAGTTCGCTTCCCAGTCGTTGGGCAGCATGTCGAGCACGCGCTGCAGGATCGTCTTCGCGTCGTCGGCCTTCGCCTGTGCGAGCCGCAAGCGCGCCGCGACGATGAGCACCTCGGGCAGCGCGTCGGGATCGTCGATCACGCCGCCGACCAGCGCTTCGAGCTCGGTGAGCGAGCCTTCGCGCACGAAGATGCGACCGAGCGGTGCGATGAGCCCCGCCATCGGACCGGTGCGCTCGTACAGCGCGAGCAGATCGGCTTTGCCACCCGCGTAGTCACCGGACTCGAGCTTCGCGAGCCCGCGTGCGAGTTGGGCCGCGTTGTCGAGCGGATCGGCCTCGAGCGCTTGATCGAGCGCCGCGGCTGCGGCCGCGGCCTGCCCCGCCTTCGCGAGCATCGCCGCCTTCGCGCGCAGGATCGCCGCCTCGTCGCGCTCGCTGCCGCGATCGGCGGCGTTCTTGCGCGCCGTGTCGAGCACCGCGAGCGCCTCGGCCAGCTTGTCGCCGTCCGCGAGCACGCGCGCTTCGGCGATCGTCGCCTCGAGCAGCGTGGGATCGCGTTGCACCGCGGCTGCGAATGCGGTGCGACCCGCCTCGGTCTCCGCGCGCATCGAGTGCACGAGCCCGAGCAGATACGACGTGCGTGCGCGACCCGGTGCGGCCTTCTCGATGTTGTCGAGCAGCGTCTTCGCGTCGTCGCCCTTGCCGGCCGCGACGAACACCTCGGCTTGCAGCAGTAGCGCGTCGATGTCGTCGGGCTTCGCCTCGACCAGCTTGCGGATCGCGGTCTCGGCATCACCGACGCGATTCGCCGCGATCAACACGCGCACGCGCGCGAGCGCGAGCTCGCGATCTTCGGGCGCGGCCGCCAGCGCTGCTTCGTAGAGCTTCGCGGCGGTCGGCAGCGCGCCTGCGGCCAGCTCGAGATCGCCGCGCAGCCGCAGCTTCGAGCCGTCCCAGCCCTTGCTGGTGCCTTCGACCGGCGCGATCGCGTCGAGCCATGCACGCGCGCGTCGCAGCTCGCCGGCCGCCGTCGCTGCACGAACGCCGACGACCAGCAGACCGGTGTGACCGGGCAGCTTCGCGAGCGAGGCCTCGATCGGCGCCAGCTCGCCGCGCGGATCGAGCTGCGCGCGCGCGGCATGACGCAGCACGAGCGCACCGGTGTCGTCGGGCTTCAGCGCGATGACGGCATCGGCCTCGCTCACCGCGTCGGTGGCCCGCGACTGTCGCAGCCGCAACCATCCGCGATAGAGGCGTGTCTTGGTGTCGTCGCCTGCGAGCATGCCGTCGGCTTGCTCGAGCGCACCGCCGCCGAGCGCGACGAGGCCGAGCACGCGACGCACGAACGGCTCGGTCTGCGCAGCGTACGGCTCGAGCCACGTCGTGGCCGACGTCGCGCGCGCGGAGTCGGGGCCGTAGCGCAGATTCATGAGCAACGCGGCTTCGGCTTGACCGACGCGATCGCCGGCCTTCTCCGCGCTCGCGATCGCTTCGATGTAACCCTGCGGCGTATCGCGGGCGAGCAGCGCGAGCGTGGCGGCATCGCGTTCGATGGCCGTGCTCGCGGGCGCGATCGGTGCCTTCGT
This sequence comes from Nannocystaceae bacterium, assembly GCA_035550195.1. GTDB lineage: Bacteria > Myxococcota_A > Polyangia > Nannocystales > Nannocystaceae > Xiheibacterium. Next base: position 1,125 of record DASZPU010000481.1, on the reverse strand, counting down.
GTCGCCTTGCTTGCCGTCCTTCGCGATCGGCTTGCGGCCGGTGTTGACCGGGATGTCTTCGGGCGGATCGAACATGCCGATCGCGTACGCGCCACCGACACACACCCCGACGAGCGCGAGCCCACCGAGCGCGAGGAAGAGCGGACGACGTGCACCACTCGAACCGATCGCACGCGGTGCCGGCGAGCGTCGCTGCGTGGTGGGATCGAGCCCGACGCGGTCGGCCTCGATGCTGCGCGCAGTCGGTGCCGCAGCGCCGCTCGCCTGCGCAGCGCCACCACGACGTGCGCTGGTCGGTTGCAGCGCTTGATCGGCGGGCGCGGGCAGGTTGTGGGCCGGTTGCACGCCTTGATCGGCGGGCGTCAGCAAGCCGGTGTCGGCGGGCGTGAGCAGCCCGGCATCGGCGGGCGCGGGCAGATCGAGGCCGATCGGTTGCGGGAGATCGACGACGCCGGCGGGCGCAGGCAGATCGATGATGCCTGCAGGCGCGGGCAGATCGAGCTCGGCGACCGAGATCATGCCGCCGTCGGAGTCGGCGCTGGTCGTGAAGTCGTCGTCGTCGACCGGCAGCGACAGCTCGAGATCGTCGGCGCCGCTCGACTGGAACGGCGGAGGCTCGGGCGCGCGAAACGGTGCGACCGACGGACGCGCGGGCGTCGGAAGATCGATCGTCGGCACCTTGAAGCTCTGCGCGCTCGCACGATCGACCGGCGTCGGGAGATCGGTGACGGAGGTCGCGGCGACGTCGGGCGCACGCGCGGGTGCACGCGGTGGCACCGGCGGCGGTGCGGTCGGACGTGCAGCGAGCGGCGGCGGAGCGGGCTTCGCTGCCGCGACGGGTGCTTCCGCGGTGGGTCGCGGCGGTGCAGCCGGTCGCGGTGGCGCAGCCGCGGGCATCGTGGTGGTGCCGCGCGGCGTGCTCGCGGACGGAGGCGCGCTCGCAGGTCGCGGCGTCGCAACCGGTGGTGTCGCCGGTCGCGGGGGTGCGGCCGCAGGCATCGCGGTCGTGCCGCGCGGCGGCGCAGCAGGAGGAGGCGCAACCGCAGGTTTCGGTGCGACCGCGGGCGGCATCGCCGTCGTCGCACGCGGCGGTGCAGCGGGTGCAGGTCGCGGTGCAGCGACGGG
>DASZPU010000480.1:0-6069 GCA_035550195.1 Nannocystaceae bacterium | reverse complement strand
CGTAGGGACGCAGTCCCTGCAAAAGTAATTCTCGGACAAACACGGACCTCCGGTGTCTACGGTGAAGTAGGGGGGAAGCCCATGGCGGCATCTTTCGCGGCGAGGCCTTTGCCATCGCAGGCGTCGGTGGTCGACGCGCATCTTCAGCACGGGGACTGGTTCGCATCGGCAGGCCAGATCGCGCCCGCGCTCGCGATGTACCGCATGGCGGCGACGCAATGCGAGCAGGAGGGCGACGTCGCGCGCGCGATGTCGATCCATGCACGCATCGCGCGCTTCGATCCCGATCCGGCCGTGCGCGCTCGCATCGCGGAGATGCAGCTGCGCGCCGGACAGCGCACCCAAGGCGCCGAGACCTGGGACGTCGTCGCGCGCGAGGAGCTGCGGCTCGGTCGCGTGGCGCATGCGCTCGCGGCCGCCCGTGCCGCGCTCACCGCCGAGCCGACGCCCGCGCGGCGCATGTTGGTGGCCGACACGGCGCAGCACGCCGGTCAGCTCGAGCTCACGTGCGAGCAGCTGCAGCTCCTGGCGATCGACGAGCTCGCGGCCGGTCGCCATGCTCGCGCGCAGGCGCTGTGTCTGCGCGCGCTGCGGCTCCTGCCCACGCACGTGCCGACGCTGCGCGTCGCGATGGATGCGTTCCTGCGCGGACGTGATGCGCATCGCGCGGTCGAAGCGATCCGTGCGCTGTTGCGCATCGATCGCGACGATCGCGTCGCGATCGAGGGCGTCGCCGAAGTGTTCGCGTTGATCGGCAAGAAGGATCGCGCGGCCGAGGTCGTGAAGCTGCTCGCGCTGCGACTCTCCGACGACGGCCTGCGCGACGATGCACGCGCGCTCGTGCGGCGTGCGATCACGTGGCGACCCGGTGATGCGACGCTCACCGAGCTGCAGCAGCAGCTCGATGCGCGCACGCCGGTGCCGAAGGTGATGGCCGAGAGCACGCGTGTGCTCGACCTCGGCGATCTGATCCAGATGGCGCCGCCGCGCGCTCCCACGCCGCCGCCGGTCGCAGCCGTGCCGAAGCACCGCGCGCCGCCGCCGTTGCCGGGCACCGGGGGCTGGGCGACGCGCTGAACCGCGCGCGTCACATCCATCGCGGTCGCGAGTCGTCGCGGGTGGAGACGCCCGCATGCTCGCCGCCTCGACGTTGCTCGCCACCGTGCTCGCGCTCGGTGACACGATCCTCGGCCCCGAATTCACGCAGCTCGACCTGGTGCCGGGCCCGGGCAAGCAGGTCCCGCTCGCGATGGTCGCGGCCGCGAACGGCGAGCACTTCGTCGTGTACAGCAAGCCGGACGCGCAGGGATGGCCCGAGCCCTGGGTCGATCACTACGCGCACAACGGCGCGCGCACGTGGAGCTATCGCCACCCGCTGACCCGCCTCCCCGCCGGCCAGGGCTTCGACTACGTGCGCGCGGTCGCGACGGGTGCAGACGGTGCGCTCTACCTCGCATATCACAGCACGCTCAACGGATCGACATCGGGCATGTTCGCGCTCGCGTCGGACAACACGCTCGCGTGGGACCACGCGCTCGTGAAGTGCTCGGGCCGCGCGGCGATCTTCGAGCTCGGCGCGAGTCACGACGTGCTGATGAGCTTCGGCGTCGGTGCGACGCGTCGCGCCGCGGCCAGCGGTGCGGAGATCTGGAAGACGACGTGGCCGCAGGCGGGCCTCAGCGAGGACGATCAACACGCTGCGATCGACGGCGCCGGCAACGTCTACGTCGTCGCGAGGGTGCGCAGCAGCAAGAGCGGCGAGCAGGCCCACGGCGCGCTCGCGATCTACAAGGTCAGCGCCGACGGTGCGCTCCTGTGGCGGCGCTCGACCACGTATCACGATCACCAACATCCGACCCCGAAGCTCGCGTTCGTGCCCGCCGACGACGGGCTCGTCGCGGCGTTCTTGAACACGCGCGCGAGCGCCGATGATGCGATCGAGGTGCACAAGTACGACGTGCAGGGGCGACTGCTCGCGAAGCACAGCACCGATCTCGGGCTGAACATCGGCAGCTACCAGGCGTTGCTCGCCGTGCGTGCGCCGGACGACGCGGTGCAGCTCGCATGGGACGATCGCAAGCTCGATCACTCCGCGACGAAGTGGAGCACGACGAGCGTCGGCTTCGCACGCAAGAAGGGCGGGCCGGCGCAGGCGAGCGGCAACGCGGCAATCGGTCCGACCGTGGTCTCGATGAGCTGGCAAGGCCATACGCTCGCGACGCAGGAGCTCGTCGGCGCGGCCTACGACCAGCTCGTCGACATGACGGTCGACGACGAGGGGCGCGTGTACATGGTGGGCGTCGACATCGACGACGGCGACGGCATCCGCGTCGCAGTGCTCCCGCGTGCTGCGGGCGGCACGATCGAGTCGCGACGTTGGCAGCGCAACGATCGCCACGCGCGACCGCTACGCATCGCCACCACGGACACGCGGATCTACGTGCTCGGGGCAGACGACACGCTCGCGGGTCCGTCCGCCGGTGGCGACAGCGACGTCGTGCACCTCGCGTTTCGCAAGCGCGCGAAGGCGCGACCGACCAAGAAACGCACGACGGCGATCCCCGCGATGGACTGACACTCCGCGCCCGGATCGTGCCATGGCGTGACCCTGGCCGATCCGTGAAGCCGGCGGTCATTTCACGGATTTGCCGCCGCGGTGCCATGGCAATGGACGTGATGGTCGAGTCGCGTCCGCGCGCCCGCATTCCGGGCGCGCGTCGGAGCCCTGCACCGTGAGCATGCCCTGCCTCGATCCGACCGCCGGCCGCGTCGCCCCGTTCATCGCGCGCGTGCTCTTCGTCGTCGCGGTCGCCGGGCCTGCGCTCGCGTTCGGCGGCGTGCACCCGTGGACCGTCACCGCGTTGCTCGTGCTCGTGGCGCTCGCGTGGATGCTGGTGTGTCGTCCTGCGCGCGGTCGACTGGTCGTACCCGCGTGGGTCGCGATCGGCCTCGTCGCCGCCGCCGTGACCTTCGTGCAGTGGCTGCCGCTGCCCGAGCTGCGCGGCGTGCTCGCGCCGCGGCTCGACGAGATCGTGCAGGGCTCGCTGCGTGGGCTGGCGATCGAAGCGCGTCCGGGCCTCACGCCCACGCCCGCCGACACCGGCCTCGAGGTCGCGCGCTTGCTGGGCCTGTCGATCCTCTTCGTGATCGCGTCGATGCTGCGCTGGCGGATGGTCGCGGCCGTCGTCGCGATCACCGGTACGGCCGTCGCGCTGGTCGGCTTCGCCCACGAGGCGCTCGCGATCGAACGCATCTACGGCGTCTACGAGGCGCGCGACCTCGACCTCGCGGCCGCCACCGCGCTGCGCGGACCGTTCGTCAACGCGAACCACCAGTCGGGGTTGTTGTTGCTCGGCATCTTCGCGAGCGCCGCGCTCGCGGTCGATCACAGCCGCAAGAGCGGCGGCCCGGCCGAAGGCGCGCGCGTCGATCGATTCGTCGCGTGTCTGGGCGCGCTGCTGATCCAGATCCCCGCACTCGTGCTCTCGCTGTCGCGCGGTGCACTGGTGGTGTTCGCGGTGCTCGCTCCACTCGCGTGCATGATCGCGTGGTCGCGGCCGCGCGAGCCCGGTGAGCGCAGCCGTCTCCCGCGCGTCGCCGCCGAGCTGGCCATCGTCGGGTGCGTGGTCGCGCTCGTGGTCGGCGTCGCGGGGCACGGTGCATGGGACGAGCTCGCGACGCTGTCGAGCATCGACGAAGGCGAGCTGTCGCGTCGGGTAGCGAACCTGCGCGACGCGCTCGCGCTGCTCGAGCTCTCGCCGATGCTCGGCATCGGGCGTGGTGCGTTCGTCGATCTCTTTCCCGCCGCACAGCACATCCCGACCCATCGCCTCACCACGCACCTCGAGTGCGCACCCGCGGCGATGATCGTCGAGTGGGGTCCGGTGGTCGGCGTGCTGCTCATCGCTGCGGTCGTCGCGTTCTGGTGGCGCGCGTGGATGCGTCCCGACGACGACGGCGATCGCCCCGCGAGGCGCATCGCGTTGCTCGGACTGCTCGCGCTGGGCTTGCAGAGCCTCGCGGATTTCTCGCTCGAGTTCGTGGGTGTCGCGGCGCCCGCGGTGGCGCTGGCCGGCGGGCTCGCTTCCGGCCCGACGTGGCAGTGGCCGCGTCGCACGATCGGCGGCGCGGTCGGTGCGGTGCTGCTCGGAGCGATCGCGCTGTCGATCGCGAGCGCACCGCGGGCCGCGATGGCGCGCAACGAGATCGCCGAAGATCCCGACGCGCTCATGCACGCGCTCGAGGAGCGACCGCTCGACGGTCGCGTGCACGGACTGCTCGCGCGTCGTGGCGCGGAAGCCGGTGACTGGGCCGAGGCCGGACGTCGGGCCGAGATCGCGACGCGGCTGCGACCCGGCAACATCGATGCCTGGCTCCTGCGCGGCGCCGCCGCGGAGGCCGAGGGCGACATCGTCGGTGCCGATCTGGCGATCGGTCGCGCGCTCGCGCTCGTGCACGCGCTGCCGAGCGCGGAGCTGGTGCACTGGCTGCTCGAGCGCTACCCGCAGCCGCAGCGGCTCGCGTTGCTCGGGCCCGACGATCGCACGGCCTGGCGTCTGCTCGTCGATGCGCTCGCGGACGCGTCGCCGCGTCATGCGGATGCGTTCGCCGCAGCCCGCGGCGCGGCCCATCCCCGCGATCCCGAGCCGCTGCGCGTGCGTCATGCGATGGCGATGCGCGAGCACAATGCCGCGCTCGCGCTGCATCACGCGCGACTCCTGCGTCAGCTCGCGCCTGCGGACGGCACCGCCCACGTCGCGGTCGCGCAGGCACTTCGCGCGTTCGATCCCCCGCGCATCGGCGAGGCCCAGAGCGCGCTCGAGCACGGGCTCGAAGTCGAGGTCGTCGACCCGCTCGCGCGCGCGGCGGTCGAGCAGGAGTTGGTACTGGTGCTGATCGAGCTCGGTGATCCGCACGCGCTCGTGCGCGCGCGTGTCGTCGTCGCCGATCTGTTGACCCGCCCGGCCACGCGGGCCGAGCGGGCATTTCGCGAGCAACTGGCCGCGCGCGTGCGTGCGGCGGAGGCAGGACGATGGTGAGCGAGCGACGCATCGGTGTCATCGGGCTCGGGTACGTCGGCTTGCCGGTCGCGGTCGCGTTCGCGCGCCGCTTCCCCGGCACGGTCGGCTTCGACATCTCGCCGCAACGCATCGCTGCGCTGCGCGACTTCCACGACACGACCGGCGAGGTCGACCACGAGACGCTGCTCGACGCCGGGCTCGAGGTGTCCGACGACGAGTCGATCCTCGACGACGTCGACTTCTTCATCGTGACCGTGCCGACGCCGATCGATTGCGATCGGCGACCCGACCTCGCGCCGCTGCGCGCTGCGACGATGACGGTCGCGCGTCACCTGAAGCCGGGCGCGATCGTGGTCTACGAGTCGACGGTGTACCCCGGCGTCACCGAGGAGATCTGCGGGCCGCTGCTCGCCCACCACTCCGGGCTCGTGTGCGGCGTCGACTTCACGCTGGGCTACTCGCCCGAGCGCATCAACCCCGGCGATCGCGAGCACTCCTTCGAGCGCATCGCGAAGGTCGTGTCGGGCCAAGACGAAGCGACGCTCGGCGAGGTCGCGCGCTGCTACGGCGCGGTGGTGAAACAGATCCATCGCGCGCCTTCGATCATGGTCGCCGAGGCCGCGAAGGTCATCGAGAACACGCAGCGCGACATCAACATCGCGCTGATGAACGAGCTGTCGGTGATCTTCCACCGCCTCGGCATCGACACCCACGACGTGCTCGCGGCGGCGTCGACGAAGTGGAACTTCTTGTCGTTCTCGCCGGGGCTCGTGGGCGGGCACTGCATCGGCGTCGATCCTTATTATCTGACCACGCGCGCCGAGCAGCTCGGGGTGCACCCGCAGGTGATCCTCGCGGGCCGCAAGATCAACGACGGCATGGGCGAGTACGTCGCGCACGCGGTGGTGAAGTCGCTCATCGCGAGCGGGCGGCCGGTCGCGGGCGCGCGCGCGACGATCCTCGGCATCACCTTCAAGGAGAACGTGCCCGACGTCCGCAACTCGCGGGTGCCCGACATCGTGCACGAGCTCGCCGACTACGGCATGAA
>DASZPU010000479.1:0-7384 GCA_035550195.1 Nannocystaceae bacterium | reverse complement strand
CGCGCCGGGCAGCGCGAACGCATACTCGAATTCCGGCTACACGCTCCTGGCCGCGATCGTCGAGGACGTCGCGGGGTCGACGTTTCCTCAGTACCTGCGCACCCGCTTGTTCGAGCCCGCGATGATGCTCGACTCGGGTGTGTACGGCGACGCGACGTGGAGCGACGCAGCCGTGGGCTACGGCGAGGACACCTTCGGGTGCAACTCGCCGGACTGCTGGCCGGCGCCGAGCTGGGCGTTGATGGGCAACGGTGGGCTGGTGTCGACGCCCGCCGATCTCGCGCGCTGGTCCGCCGCCGTCGCGGCCGGCGTGCCGTTCGACGCCGCGACGCGCGACGCATGGCGACGCGACGTGCTGAGCGGTGGCATCACCATCGCCGACGCCGAGGTGCTCGCGTTCTCGGGCCGCAACGACTTCGGCTTCGGGGCGGCGATCGCCGAGGTCCCCGCGCGCGGCACCACCATCGTCGTCGCTTCGAACGAGGCCGGCGCCTACGAGAGCACGCTCTTGCTCGCACAGCTCCTGCAGATGACGCTCGGCGAGCTGCTCGAGCTGTGAGCCGTCACTCCGAGCTCGACAGCACCAGGTTGTCGCGGGTGACGAGCGCGTCGTAGCCGCGATAGCCGAGGATCGCGTCGATGTCGTCGCTGTGGTGGCCGAGCAGCTTGCGGCACGCGTCGGCGTCGTAGTTGGCGAGCCCGCGCGCGAAGACGCGACCGGAGCGATCGCGGATCTCCACGAGGTCGCCGATCGCGAACGTGCCTTCGACGGACACCACACCGATCGGCAGGAGCGAGGCCTTGTGCTGCACGAGCGCCGTGATCGCGCCGTCGTTGACGACCAGCGCGCCCGCGCGTTGGCGTTGCGCGAGGGTGCGTCGTCGCGCGGGCCGAGGCGTGGGCGGCCACACGACCGTGCCGAGATCGTCGCCGGCCAGCAATCGCTGCAGCACCGCGCTGGTCGAGCCCGAAGCGATCACCGCGGGCACACCCGCGTCGTTCACCAGCTTCGCCGCGGCGAGCTTGCTGGCCATGCCACCGGTGCCGCCGTCGCTCGTGCCGCGCGTGCGCGACACGTGCTCGTCCTCCACCCCGACCAACGCGGGAATCCGGCGCGCGTTCGGATCTTCGCCGGGATTCGCGGTGAACACTCCGTCGACATCGGTGAGCAGCACCAGCAGATCGGCATCGAGCGCGCGCGCGACCCGGGCCGACAAGCCGTCGTTGTCACCGAACGCGACCTCGGGGCCTTGGCCGCCGTCGGCGACGCGCACCTCGATCAACTCGCGGACGCTGACGCTGTCGTTCTCGTTGAGGATCGGCACGACGCCGAGCTCGACCAAGCGCACCAACGTTGTGCGCAGGCACAGCGCACGATCGCGATCGGCGAGGTCCTCCTGCGTGAGCAACACCTGCGCCGCGGTGACGCCGAGCTGCGCGAACGCCTGCGTGTAGAGCCCGATGAGGTGGCCCTGACCGACGGCGGCGCACGCCTGCCGCAAGCCCAGCGAGCGCGGCCGTTCGGTGCGGCCGAGCACGCGCATGCCCATGCCGACGGCGCCGCTCGACACCAGCACGACCTCGCGACCGGCTTTGCGCATGCGCGCGAGCTCTTCGACGATCGCGTGCACGCGACCCGCCGCGAGCTCGATGCCGTCGTGCGTGACGACGCGCGTGCCCAGCTTCACGACGATGCGATGCGCGTCACCGAGCGCGGCGCGGTTCATGGCAGCCAGCCCGTCGGATCGTCGAGCCCTTCGCGCGTGCGCACGCGGCCGCGTCGCGTGCTCTCGATCGCCGCGCGTGCATCGTCGATGAGCATCGCGGGGATGCGTACCGACGCGCGCGCGCCTTCGAGTCGCAGCCCGCCGCGCAGCAGATCACGACGGACGCTGCGCACGTTGTCGAAGCCCAGCCGCTGCGCGTGCCCGCCGAGGTCGACCTCGACGATCGCGGTGTCGGTGACCAACACCGAGCGCCGGCTCAGGCGCTCGCGCACGATCGCGAAGATCAGCGGCGCGCACACGGCCAGGAGCGGCTGCCACATCCCCGCGAACGGCTGCGCCCAGAACTCGGGCGCGAGCACGGTGACCAGCGTCAACGCGATGGCCACCAGCGCACCGGCCATGATGATCGGCGCGCGCTCGATGTGGAGCTTTTCGTTCCACCACACCAGCGCTTCACCCATCTCGAGGTGGCGCGCGAGCTCGAGCGGCACCACGCTCGGCGAGGGCGGAGCACCGGGGGCGAGGATGCGGCGATCGGGCTCGTCCTCGGGCTTGCCACCCTTCAGTACCTGCAACGTCACCGCGTGAGCTCCTCGCTGCGCGCACCCGCGCGCCGCAACGCATGATCGCAGAGCACGAGCGCGGCCATCGCTTCGACCATCGGCACGGCCCGCGGCAACACGCAGGGATCGTGGCGCCCGCGCGCGCGATACGTGGTGGCGGTGCCGTCCTTCGTCACGGTGTCCTGCGGCGTGAAGATCGTCGCCACCGGCTTGAACGCCACCGCGAAGCGGATGGTTTCGCCGTTGGAGATGCCGCCCTGGATCCCGCCGCTATGGTTGCTGCGCGTGCCGATCGGCGGCGCGCGTTCCGGCGCCGGCACGAACGGATCGTTGTGCGTGCTGCCGCGCATGCGCGTGGCCGCGAAGCCCTCGCCGATCTCGAAGCCGCGGCTCGCGGGCAGGCTCATCATCGCCTGCGCGAGCGCGGCGGTGAGCTTGTCGAACACCGGCTCGCCGAGCCCGGCCGGCACGTTGCGAACGATCGCGCGCACGATGCCGCCCACCGTGTCGCCGTGCTTGCGCGCGTGCTCGATGCGCTCGGTCATCGCACGCGCGGCGTCGACGTCGGGACAGCGCACCGCGTCGTGATCGACGAGCGCGCGCGAGAGCGTCGCTTCATCGGGCACGGGTGCGTCGACGTCCGCGACGCTCGCGACCCACGCGACGATCTCGATGCGATGCCACGCGGCCAGCAAGTCTTCCGCGAGCGTGCCGGCCGCGACGCGAGCGACGGTCTCGCGCGCCGACGCTCGCCCACCGCCCTCCACGAAGCGCACGCCGAAGCGTGCGTCGTACGTGAAGTCCGCGTGCGAGGGGCGGTAGATCTCGCGCAGCTCGTCGTAGTCCTTGCCGCGCGCGTCGGTGTTGCGCACGAGCATCGCGATCGGTGTGCCCAGCGTCACGCCGCTGTGCGGTTCGACACCCGAGCACACCTCGATCTCGTCGGCCTCGTGGCGCTGCGAGCTGAGCGGTTGGCCGGGGCGACGCCGCGCGAGCTGGGCCGCGATGCGCTCGCGCGGAAACGGATGGCCCGCGGGGCAGCCGTCGATCACCACGCCGACGGCCCCACCGTGCGACTCGCCGAAGCTCGTCACACGGAAGCGCTCGCCGATCGAGTTCCCCGGCACGGCCGGAGCATACCAGGCCTGACTAGAACCGACCGCTCAGCGCAACGCCGCCGTAGCCCATGCCGGTGCTCGGATCGAGATTCAGATCGGGCGTCACGCGGACCTGCTGGATCACCTTGCGCTGCGCGGTGTGGTGCTTGCGATACGCGACGCCATACGCGAGCAGGCCGGCACCGAGCCCGATCATCGCGCTCGACAGCTGCACGCCGATCATGCGCGCGCGCAGGGCGGAGGCGAAGCCGGATGCGTCGATGTTGCCCTCGGCATCGGGTTGGAGCTTCTTGAACGGCTGCCCGACCATCGAAGCCGCGACGATCCGTCCCACGACGCCGACGGCGAGGATGCCCGCGCCGGCGCCGATGAACGCACCGGTCTTGCGCGACGGCTTGCCGCCCCACGCGTCCTCGACACCGTCGTAGCGCCCGCGCACCGCACCTGCGCCCGCGGCGAGGCCCCACGTCGCGGCGTTGAGCGTGTACTGCGGGATGATGAGCGCCGCGTTGCCGAGCCCAGCGCGGAACAAGCACGTGCCGCCTGCGCTCAGACCGGTCTCGAGGCTGTCGGCGTCGCGCGCCGCCTTCTCGCACTGCTTCACGAATGCGAGTCGCGCGAGCGCGGCGACCCAACCGAGCCCGCCGGTGATGCTCGCACCGATGATGAGCCCGGTGCCCTTGTTGTACTGCGGCTTCGCGTTGGAGCCGGGCGGCGGCACGACGGTGGGGATGCTCGACGGCGGCGGTGCAGTCGCCGGCGTCACCGTGGGCGGCGGCACTTCACCGGTCGCGGGCGTGTCGTTCGCGGGCGCGTCGGTCGGAGCACCTTCGGCCGGAGGATCGTCCCAACCCGGCTGCGCCGCCTCGCCTGCGGGGGCCGCGAGCACGAGCGCTCCGCGAGCGAAGCCCGTGCTCGGAGCCGAGTACGGGTGGAGAGCGAGCACCATTGCGAGCACGGACGAACCAGCGGAGAGCATCGGTTCGGCTAGCGTATGAGCAGGTAGCCGATCGTGGCAAGCGTGCGAGCACCTCCGAGTGCGCGTCGCCACAACGACGTAGCGATCCGACGCACGCGTTGAATCACCGCTCCGGCGAGCGCGTCGTCGCGCCTTCGTCACATCGCGCGCGGATGGGCTGCAGCGCACGTCCGTCCCGGTTTTGTTGCCAGTGGGATGGTTGGCGAGCTAGCCTGCGAAGGTGGATTTGATGGCGATGCATCGGATGCGCAGCGGGGTGCTGTGGGGGCTGTTGGCCTGCGGTTGTGGTCCGAGTCTCATCGGCGACTCGCAGGGGCAGCTCGATGGCAGCTCGTCGAGCACCGACGCGACGACGAGCGTCGGTCCGGATCCGACGCTCACCACGGTCGCGCCGACGACCACGATGACGACGACGCCCACCACGACGATCGATCCCACTGGCGATCCGATCTGTCCGACGTTCAACCTGGGATCGAGCGTGCCGAACTCGGTGTCGAGCGTGATCGACGACGAAGTCGATCAGTTCAGCGGCAGCTGCGGTGGTGCGGCCGTCGATGCGGTGCTCTCGTTCACCGCGCCCCAAGACGGCGACTACACCTTCTCGACCGCCGGCACGAGCTACGACACGGTGCTCTACGTGCTCGATGGTCTGTGCGGCGGAGGCGAGCTCGACTGCAACGACGACACCCCGTTCGACACGTCGTCGGAGCTCACCGTTTCGCTCTTCGCGGGGCAGGTCGTGAGCGTCGTGATCGACGGCTTCTCGCCGGGCGTCACGGGTGCATGGCACGTCGACGTCGCGCTCGCCGAAGCGCAGTGCCCCGATTTCGATCTCGAGAGCTTCGTGCCCACCGGCATCGGCGACAGCACGCAGGGCGCGGGCAATGCGTTCTCGCCGAGCTGCGTGGGTGACGACGGCGCCGAGCGACGCTATCTGTGGACCGCGCCGTACACCGGCGTGTTCACGTTCGACAACGAAGGCAGCGAGATCTTCTCGGCGGTGTACGTGATGGCGGGCGTGTGCGAGGGTGCGCAGATCGCTTGCGATGCCGGACAGCTCGAGCCCGCGTCGGGTGTCTCGGGCGTCGTTGCGTCGCTCGCGGCCGACCAGACCGTCACCGTCGTCGTCGACGGCTTGTTCGGAAACTCCGGGTTCACCTCGCTCAACGTCGACGAGTTGCTCGGCGTGTGTCCGGTCGGCAGCCTCGGCAGCAGCGCACCGCAGACGATCTTCGACGACACCAACTTCTACGCGAACAGCGGTGGCCGCTCGTGCGGCGGATGGTTCGCGCGCGATGCCACGTACACGTGGAGCGCTCCCGCCGACGGCACGTATCGCTTCGAGATCACCGACGCGAGCTTCCCGTGGGTGCTCGCGGTGCAAGACGGCGTCTGCCAAGGTGCCGAGCTCGGCTGCGTCGACGCGAGCTTCGGTGGATCGATCGTGGTCGACGCGATCGCGGGGCAGCTCTTCGTGGTCGCGGTCGACGGCCTCGGTCATCAGAGCGGTCCGTTCACGCTGTCGGTGCAGGCCGACACGTGCCCCGAGCTCGATCTCGGCGGCGACGTGCCCATCTCCGTCGTGGGCTCGATCGTCGGTGCGAGCGCGACCTCGCAGGGCTCGTGCGCGCCGACCACCGGCCCCGACGTCGGCTACCGCTTCGTCGCTCCGTTCGCCGCGACCTACCAGTTCGACACGATCGGTTCGGACTACGACACCGTGCTCACCGTGCGCGACAGCAGCTGCGGCGGCGTCGAGCTGGCGTGTGACGACGATCTCGGCGGCAACCTCAGCTCGCTCGTCACGCTCGATCTCGCGGCGGGTCAGACCGTCATCGTCGGCGTGGATGGATTCGACGGCGACGTCGGCGGCTACGTGCTGCGCGCGCAAGCCTTCTAGTCGCGCGTCGCCGCGGCGTAGTCGATCGCGGTGAGCCACGCGGGGCTCAGGCGCGCGTCGATCTCGGGCTCGCCTCCGCCGAGCACGCGGCGCAGCTCCAGCGGATCGTCGAGCGAGCGCGCACTGCCGAGCGCGCGACCGGCCAGCTCGAGCACGCGCGGCTCGTCCTGCGCGTTGGCCCACAACGCGCGCGCGAGCAGCCATGACGTCTCGGCGACGTTGAGCTCGTCCTCGCGCGCATGACCGCGAAGCTCGAGCGCGCGCTCGAGCGGATCGATCGCACCCGCCGCATCGCCGAGCGCGAGCCGAACGCGGCCGAGCCCCGTCAACGCGTACGCGGGCAACGGATGATCGGCGGAGAGCCGGTCCTCCCACAGCTCGAGCGCACGCTGGTAGTGCGACGCCGCCTCGGCCCACTCGCGCGTACCGACCAGCGCGTTCGCGAGATCGAGGTGCGCGATCGGAACGTCGGGATGATCGGCCGGCAGCTCGGCCTGCCACAGCTCGAGCACGCGACGCAGATGCGGCACCGCTTCGGCATGACGACCGAGCTCGCCGAGCGCGACCGCCAGGTTCAGCAACGGATACCCGAGCGCACGATCTTCGGGACCACGCACGCGCTCGAGCAACGCGGCCGCGCGCGCATGCCAGCGCGCCGCGCGTTCGAAACGACGCGCGCCGCGATCGGCGAGGCCGCTGCGATCGAGCACCACCGCGAGCAGATCGGCGTGTGGGGGCAGGGGATGGCTGCCCCACTGCGGTGGCATCGCGCCGGGCATCGGCATGCCGTCGATCGCGATCTCACCGTCGAGATCCAGCAGTAGATGTGCGCGCTGCAGGCTCGCGCGCGCGGCATCGTCGTGGTCCTGCGCGAGCTGACCGATCGCGAGCCCGGCGAGCGCGGCGGCGAGCCGCGGATGACCGCTGCCGAGCACGCGCTCGCCGTGCTCGAGCGCCGCTGCGCATGCGGTGATGGCATCGCTGGGCGACTCCGCGGCGGCGGCCGCCATGCCGCGTGCGAGCGCGAGATCGGCGAGCCGCAGATCGTCGGAGCGCACCGCGTCGCGCAGCGCAACATCGGCACGCTCGTAGCGATC
>DASZPU010000478.1:0-17224 GCA_035550195.1 Nannocystaceae bacterium | reverse complement strand
GGCCCGTGCCGGTCAGCTTGCCGGTGTCGGGATCGACGCCCAGCGGACGCGCGAGCCCGAAGTCGATCACCTTGCACACTGGAGCTTCGCGCGGCCCCGCGACGATGATGTTGGCGGGCTTGAGATCGCGGTGCATCACGCCGACTGCGTGCGCGCTCGCGAGCGCGTCGGCGATCTGCAGGAGCAGCGCGCGTGCACGCGGCCACGGCAGCGCACCCTCGCGCTTCAGCAGCGCGGCGAGCGACTCGCCGTGGATCAGCTCCATCGCGACGTACGCTCCGCCGTTGCCGTACTGACCGCAGTCGAGCACGCGCACGACGTTGGGATGATCGATCGCTGCAGCGAGTCGCGCTTCTCGCAACATCCGCGCGATGCCGGTGCCGCGGCACACGTCGCGCGAGCGCAGCAGCTTGAGCGCGACCGTGGTGCCTTCGCGCTCGTCGCGGGCGCGCCACACGGTGGCCATGCTGCCCTGGCCGATGCGCTTCTCCATGCGATAGCGCTCGGCGATGACGTCGTCGTCGTGCATCGACGGTGGGCGCCGGAAGAGCTGTGCGGCCACCGACGCGCGCATGCGATCGATCTCGGGGCCTGCGGGCGCGTGGCTCACTTCGACCTCCGCGAGCGCAGGTCGAGCAACCATCGGCCGAGCAACACGCCCGCCAGGCTCAGCAAGAGCAGCGGCAGGATGTGCCCGAAGAACACGTGCGAGGGATCCGCGATGGGACACCACAGATCGAGCAACACGCCGGTCGCACAACCCACCGCCGCTCCGATCGCGGCCCCGGTTGCGCCGGGATGCACGGGATCGGATCCGCGACGTGCGAGGATCAACGCGACGAGCGGCCAGACCCCGAGACCGAGCGTGAGCTTCAGACATTTCTCGCCCCACCTTCCCGGCCACGGCGCGAAGCGATCGGGATCCATCACATCCCAGATCATCATCCACGCGAATGCGGCGACCGGCACCGCGATCACGATGTTGCGCAACCATCGACGGCTCGGTCCGAGCATCGAGCCTTGGCGACCGAGCGCGGCCCACAGCGCCCACGCAGCGACCAGCGCCCAACCGAGCGCGGTGCCGATGACGAACCACAGCGGGCGCGACCCCAGTCGCATGCCGCCGGCTTCGACCCAACCGACGAACGGCACGACGACCGCGGAGACGATCAGGATCGCGTTCCTCGCCCGCATGCGATCGCGCGTGGGTGCGGGCTCGGCCTGCGCCTCGGCGAGGAAGCGCTCGCGCTCGCGATCGTGATGCTCGCGGTCGACTGGCTCGGTCACAGCGTGCCCTCCAGGTCGACGTACGGTTGCGCGGACTTCTCGAAGCGGATCTTGTGCAGCGCGTCGTTCAGACACGTGCCGAGATCCTCGTCGACACCGGTGACCTCCACCTTGGTGAGGTAGCCGTCGCTGCCGAGCACTTGCAGCTTCGCAGTGGCCGCAGGGGCATCGGGGTGCTCGGCTCGACACGCGTCGACGAGGTCGCGCACGCTCTCGACGCCCGCGACGAAGTCGTGGCGAACGGGCGCGCGTGCGGGCTCGTGGAGCAGCAACGCCGTGCCGACGCTCGCGAACACCGCGGAGATCGTCGCGGCGTAGGCGGCGTTGCGCAGCGTTTCGCGGCGCCACCCCGAGAACGGCAGACGGCCGCGACCGGACTCGTCGAGCGCAGCGATCGCCGCCTCGAGCTGCGGCACCGACTGGAATCGATCGGTCGGATTGGCTGCGAGCGCGCGCGCGACGATGCGCTCGACGCCGCGCGGGTACGACAACCCGGCGCTCGCCAGCTTCGGAGGTGCGAGCGTCGCCTTGTCGACCGCGACCGACATCCACGTCGCGCCCTCGAACGGCACGCGACCGGTGAGCATCTCGAACATCATCACGCCGATCGCGTAGACATCCGTGCGCGCGTCGGGACGTTCGCCACGGAAGAGCTCGGGAGCCATGTACGCGGGCGTGCCGAACACGTCGTTGCCATTGCCGCTCTCGCGACCGTCGCGCTGCAATCGCGCGACGCCGAAGTCGAGCAGCTTCACGCGCGGGTGCTCGAGGTCGTCGCCGACGACGAAGCAGTTCGCCGGCTTGATGTCGCAGTGCACGATGCTGCGCGCGTGCACGTGCGCGAGCCCGGCACAGATCTGGCGCACGATCTTCGCGACCTGGGACCACGCGAGGCGCTTCACCGCGCGCAGATGTGCGGCGAGCGTGCGACCGGGCAGCCGCTCCATCGCGTACCACGCCCGCCCGTCGTCGAGCTTGTCGGCGTGGAACACCCGCACGATGTTGTCGTGCGAGATGTCGATCATCATGCGGGCTTCGCCGAGGAAGCGCTCGACGGCGAGGCGATCCTCGCCCGGCTGATCCTTCATCACCTTGATCGCTCGCTGCACGCCGAGCGTGACGTGCTCGGCCGCGAACACGTAGCCCATGCCGCCCGTGTCGAGCAGCTCGAGCAAGCGGTAGCCGGGCACGCGGATGTCGAGCGGGTTCTCGTCGTCGAGCCGCGGACCGACCGGCGCGAGGCTCTGCTCGATCAGCGTCTGGCTGCGCACGACCAGCTTGCGGATCTCGGCGACCGGCACGGCGAGCAAGCGCGCGATCTGCTTCGCACGCAGCCCGAGCACCGCGAGCGTCAGCGCCTCTTGGCGCAGGCTCGGCTCCGGTGATTCCTGGTTCGCGATCTGGCGCGCGAACGAGAACGCCCACTCCAGGACGTCGGTGCCGTCGGCGTAGCGATCACACGCGAGCCGCAGGCTGTGCAGCACTCGCGCGGCGAGCTGGTCGGCGCGCTCGTGCGCGAGCCCGCGGTCGATGAAGTAGTCGCGCAGCTGCGGACGCACGCGATCGTGGATCTCGCCCAGCACCTCGCTGCGATCGCCCACGCTGTCGGCGTAGAGCGACATGAGCTCTTCGAGCGAGCGGCCGCGAAGACCGTCGGTCGAAGGGGAGAGCTGGACACGGGCAGACACGGCAGGGCTCGGGGGAGCCATGCGATCCGCGGCTCCCATTTCGACAAGGAGTGTACGTTTGGCCACCGCCGATCCCCGGACGGCGGCCTTTTTCTCGCGCGGGCACGAGAACGACGTTAGGCATGCGACGACGCAGGAGTCGCGCTACCGCGATCGGCTCGCCACGACCTGCGTCGAAGACCCCGGCAGGGCGCCCTTTTGTGCCGCCATGCTCTGCGCGATGTGGGCCATCTGCACGCGACCCGAGGTCAGCGCGACGGTGCGTACGCGCTCGCTCATCGCGACGCGGGTCGTCCGATCGTGGTCGAGCTCGTCGTCATGGTTCTCGTCGCGCTGGACGCGATGCTCG
The DNA here is from genome assembly GCA_035550195.1 of Nannocystaceae bacterium. GTDB lineage: Bacteria > Myxococcota_A > Polyangia > Nannocystales > Nannocystaceae > Xiheibacterium. Next base: position 13,900 of record DASZPU010000478.1, on the reverse strand, counting down.
ATGAGGCCCGCGTCGAGATCGTAGCGCGTGGTCACGCGGCGCTCGACCACGCGGCAGCGTCGATCCTCGCGGACGCGCTCGCTCATCGTGCCGAGCTCGTCGTAGGAGGTCTGCTCGACGACGACCAGATCGCAGCGATCGTCGGGCGTGGTGCGCTCGACCACGTGGTGACGCAGCATGCCGCGATCGTCGAAGCGGCTCGACTCCCAGCAAGCGCTCTCGCCGGGGCGCGTCTCGCAGGCGAGCACGCCGGTCGCGCTCGGCGCGACGCGGTGGTGGTGGAGGCAGCCAGGCGCGACGACGGCCACGGTTGCCAGGACGAGATTGCGGAGCGTGGCGTTCATCATGACCAGGGAGTGGCGGTCGACACCAAACCGATTTCGACGATCGTCGTGCAATCGATCGCGGGTGCATGCACCACTCCTTCGTGATGTCGCGAAGCGAGCTCCGATCACCCGAAACGATCTCGGCCGAAGTCGCCATGGAACGGTGCGCGTGCGGAGACCACACCGCGCTCGCGCCGTTGTTCGATGCGATCGCACCGCCGCTCGCGGCTCATCTCTCGCGGCGCATCGCGGCCGCGCGCATCGATCGCTTCGTGCGGACGGTGATGCTCGAGCTCCATCGCCGGCGATCCACTTATGTCGTCGGCACGCCGGTGCTGCCGTGGGCGCTGGCGATTGCGCATCGACTGCTGCGCGGTCAGCCCGCCCCGCAACCGACCGGTGCAGAGCTGCTCGAGTGCTCGACGTCGAGCGAGCGGCTGCGCGACGAGCTCGCGCGCATCGCCGAGCCCACGCGCACGGCCTGGGAGCTGGTGTCGCTCGATCGACTCACACCGACGCAAGCCGGCACCGTGGTCGGGCTGGGCAAGAGCGGCGTGCGCAACGAGATCGTGCGCGCGCAGAAACAGCTCGCGGTCGCGCTGCAAGAGCTCGACGGCACCTTCGACGAGGGTCGTCGCGAGCTCGCGCGCGGACGACTGCTCGAGCGCGGTGCCATCGCGCTCGAGCGCTATCGCATCGAGCACCGCGTCGGCGGCGGTGCACACGGCGACGTGTATCTCGCCCGCGACCTCCGGGACGGCCGCGAAGCCGCGCTCAAGGTGCTACGCGAAGGCGGTGAAGACACGCTCGGCCGTCGTCAACGGTTCGCGCGCGAGGTCGACATCGCACGCCGCATCGATGCACCCGGGCTCGTGCCGACGTACGCAGTCGGGGCGCTCGACGACGGACGACAGTGCTACGCGATGGAGTACCTGCACGGTCGCTCGCTCGCGCAGCTGCTCGGCGACGGTGGGGCCCTCCCCTGGGTGCACGTGCGTCGCTTCGCGCTCGACATCTGCGAGACGCTCGACAAGGTTCACGATCGCGGCGTCGTGCATCGCGATCTGAAGCCGGGCAATTGCTTCCTCGCGCACGGCACCGGCCCACGCGATCGCGTGCGCCTGCTCGACTTCGGCGTCGCGAAGCTGGCCGAGCCGGGCACGTCGCCGCTCACGACACCCGGCGCGCTGATGGGCACGCCCGAGTACATGGCGCCCGAGCAGCTGCGCGGCGAGCAGGTCGACGGGCGCACGGATCTCTACGCGCTCGGCATCACGATGTACGAGCTCCTGGTCGGACGGCGACCGTTCCAGGGCGAGAGCCTGGTGTCGATCATCAGCCAGCAGCTCTTCACGCCGCCGCGCCGGCCCAGCGAGACGCTCGGTGACGACGGGCTGGTCGAAGCCGATCGGATCCTCATGCGCATGCTCGCGAAGGAACCCGAGCAGCGCTTCGCGAGCGCGCGCGAGCTCGCGTCAGCGCTTCACGCCACAGGGATCGCGGGCGAGCGCAGCCTCGAGGTGGAAGCTCATCGCAGTGAGCGCGAGCCGCTCGGCGTTCGGCGACACGCGCGGACGGATCACCCAACGATCGTTGGAGCGCCACAAAGTGCGATGGACGCCGTCGCGTGAGCGCACCACTGCGTAGCCCGCCTGCTCGCCCACCTCCGGATCGATCGCTCAGCGCCAGAAGTCGATGCGTACGACCGCGTCGTCGTCGAGCACGAGCTCGTGCGTCGCTTCGGGTGGGATCGCGATCACGTTGCCCGCGACGAGCTGCAGCGTGCGTGCGAGCGGTGGATCGAAGCGCAGGCGGCCCGTGCCGGCGAGCACCACGAGCTCGCCCCACACGCCGGCCTTGAGCGCATGCGACTTGCGCAAGCCCGCGGGCAGCGTCGCGCTCGTCCACGGTGTGCCTTCGCGGTAGCGCTGCGCCGTGCTCGGACGCTCGAGCGCATCGCAACGTCCGCACTCGATCGTCGCGCCGATCTTCTGCGCGTGCGCGGTGGCGTCGCGCACCCACGGATAGCGCTCGAACGGCGGTCGATCACGAACGTGTCGGCGATGCCCGCAGTCGAGCTCGACGACGCACGTGTCCGCCGACTCCGCGTGCACGGCCACGATGCGGCGATCGATCACCCGCGGATCCTCGCATGAAGGCCACGCGCGCGCCGGAGTTCGCGGCAGCACGTAGCCAGCGGCACCGCAGCGCCTCCACTGTGCGGAGCTGACACGCTGAGCGCTCGCGCACGCTGCTGCGATCGCGTCTCGCTGTGTTGATCGTAGTCCACTCGCGTCGTGATTCGCGATCAGTCGATCGCATGACGCAACGATGATGCGAGCGCCGGTTTCCGCATCGCTACAGTCACTCGCCCGTCGTGCACGGGCGGAGAGACCACATGAAGCTCGCTACCAGCATCCTCATCACCATCGCTCTTTCGCTCGGTGTCGCGTGTGACGACAAGAAGGACGGCGACAAGAAGACCGAAGAGAAGAAGACGGAGACGAAGGACGGCAAGACCGTCACCACGACGAAGGTCGAAGAGAAGAAGACCGAGGTGAAGGAAGAGCCCGCGAAGGCGGAGCCCGAAGCCGGCGGCGGCGGTGGCGACAAGATCGGCATCCCCGAGTGCGACGAGTACATCGAGAAGTACTCGAAGTGCATCTCGGACAAGGTCCCCGAGGCCGGTCGCGCCGCGATGAAGGATGCGATGGACGCGACGGTGAAGGCGTGGAAGGAAGCCGCCGCATCCGGTGCGAAGGACGGCCTCGCGACCGGTTGCAAGGGCGCGCTCGATGCCGCCAAGCAGGCGACCGCATCGATGGGTTGCGAGTGGTGAGCTAGTCGCTGTGCGCGACGGAGAGTCGCTGCTCTCCGTCGCGCCGCACATCGGGTCGGACAGTTCGCGCAGCGCTGTGACATCGTTGTCCTGCATTCGCCGCGCGCTCGCGAACCCACGCGGCGCAATCACTCGGTTCGAACGCGCAGCGCGGACGGGCATGCGTCGTGCAGCCGACGCGCGCCCGTGGGTTGGATACGACACGTAGTGCTGGTGCTCGCGGTCGGTGCATGTGGGCCGAGCGGCGGTAGTGACACTTCGAATGGTGGCAGCGAGTCGGGCGACACGAATGCGGATTCGTCTTCGAGCGAAGCCGGCACGACGCCGCTCGAGGACGGCGGCTGTCCGAGCGACGTGGAGCTCCTCGCGGAAGCGCCCCAGGGCGAAGCGACGGAGAACGTCGACCCGAGCACGCTCGACGACGATCCGCGCTTCTACGACGAGTTCTGCGACGCGCGTTGTCCACCTGCGCCCGCAGGCGGTTACCAGCTCTCGTTCTGCGAGCCGACGGACGACGCCGACGTGATCCCGACGGACCCCACGAGCGATGCCACGACCGATGCGCCCGGCGACACGACCACCAGCGAATCGAGCGGCAGCGAAGGCGACGGCTCGACCACCGCAGGCGGCACCAGCGACACCGGCCTGCCCGAAGACGATCTCGTGATCGGAATCCGCTGCTACTACTGGCCCGGCTGCATGTAGCTACGCCGCCGGGCTCGGCGCGACGAGCTTCTGCTCGGCGCGATGCTTGATGCCGAGCAGCATGCGGCGATCCATCGTCGTGCCGACCGGCTCGCCGAAGATCGCACCGAACTTCATGCGCGTCGCCGCATCGTCGCTGGTCGCGACGCGATAGCGGCTGACGAGGCGCGTGCGTCGGCCTTCGTCGAGCGCCTCGAGCCAGAACAACCACGTGACGCGTACGTGCGGATCGTCCTGCACGTGCGCGAGCATCCAACGGCCCGGTTCCATCGCGACCACCGGCAGCCCGGGTGCGCGCGGGTGCAACGCGATGCGATCACCGACTTCGGGGTGTTGCCACGCCGCGATGATGCGGTCGGCGTTCTGCACGTCGCAGCCCGCGAGATTCTCGAGGAACTGGTAGCTGTAGAAGCCGCCCTTGTCGCGCCCGAGCTGGGCGATCCACGGCCACACCTCGCTCGGCGACGCGGCGATCTCGACGCCGTGCGTCCAGCCCCAGCGCGGTGATGCGATGATCTCGTCGCCGGGATAGCGACGCGATGCGACCGCGCGGCTGAGCCCCCAACGCGAGCGTCGGTCTCGCAACATCGGCGTCGCGAACGCGATGACCATGCGCGCCGCACCGAGCACGCCGTCGATCACGTCGCCGACGCGATCCTCGTGGTGCGGCAGCGTGCCTTCCACGCGGCAGCGCAGGTTGTCGAGCTGCTTCTGCTGCATGAACACGTGCACCCAGCGCATCCACAGCAGCCGCACGCCGACCGTCAGCGGCGCGTAGTCGACACGCACGCGTGCGATCAGCCGCGTGTGCGCATCGTCGATCGGCACGAGCACGAACGCCCAGGTCGCACGCCAGTAGCGAGCGGGCAGCGCAGCGAAGAAGTCGAGCGGCTCGTCGAACGCGAGGTTGCGTCCGCCGCCGAGCACGATCGCGTGCCCGGCCTCGACGCGCAGCACCGTCAAGCCACCGGGCAGGCTGGCGATCGGCCAACGATCCCCCGGTGCCACGTGCTGCAGCTCGTCGATCACCGCGCGCGCGCTGCTGCGCCCATCGCCGTCGAGCGCATCGCGGCTGTACCAGCCCGCGCGACGATGACCCATCTGCACGAGCCACGGCCAGATCCGATCGGCCGCCGCCGCGATCGTGATGCTGCGCGTGATGCAGGTCGCATCGATGGGCAAGAGCTCGTCACCGGGCAGCGAGCGATCGTCGTCGGCGGTCACCGTGGATGCTTCCGCCGAGCGTGGCGGCAACGCGGCCGCTGGGGCAGCGCAACGACGACACGCGCGACGACGCGTCGGCGCAGATGCTGCGCGCAGGTCGACCTGGCGATGCCGCGGGAGCGCGGCAAGGTCGAGGGCATGCGAAACCCCGCGCTCGTCGCCCTCGTGCTCTCCCTCGCCACCGGCGGTTGCGTCACGAAGTCGGTGCACGACGCGACGCTGCGCGACCTGGCGGCGGCCCGTCGTTCGGCGCTGCAAGAAGCGTCGGACAACGCCGACCTCGCCGAGCAGCTCCGCGCGGACGAGAGCCGCCTGACCGACCTGCAGGGCGCGCTGACCGAGCAAGAGGATCTGCTCTCTTCGCTGACGGTCGAGCGGGCGAAGCTCGCCCAGGAGCTCGCGCTGGCCAAGCAAGCGCTCGCGACCCTCGAAGCGCGCGCGAGCGGTGCAGAGCGCGAGCTCGCCGAGTCGATGAAGACGCGCGCGAAGCTCGAGGAGTCGGTCGACCGCATGCGCGAAGCGCTCGGGGTGCTGGCGGCGCGTCACGTGGCTGCGCAGGCGCGCGTCACCGAGTACCGTCAGCTGCTCGCGCGCTTCGAGCAGCTGATCGACGCGGGCACGCTCGACGTGCGGATCTCCGAGGGCCGCATGGTGCTGACGATGCCGATGGACGTGCTCTTCGCCAGCGGCTCGGCCACGCTCTCGCGCGCGGGCAAGGACACCATCGTGCAGGTGGGCGCCGCGCTCGCGACGATCACCGACAAGCGCTTCCAGGTCGAAGGTCACACCGACGACGTGCCGATCCACAACGAGCTCTTCGCGTCGAACTGGGAGCTCGCGGCCGGACGCGCGCTCGTGGTCGTGCACACGCTGCTCGACACCGGGATGGCACCGACGCAGCTCAGCGCGGCGAGCTTCGGCGAGTTCAAGCCGCGCGCTGCGAACCGAGACGATGCGAGTCGCGCGGGCAATCGTCGCATCGAGATCGTCGTCGTGCCGGACCTCGATCTGCTGCCCGGCAACGAAGAGCTCGAGCAGATCTCGCAGGGATCGTGATGGCGCACCGTCGCATCGTCGTCACCGGCGGGCCGGGGGCGGGCAAGACCACCGCCATCGATCTCTTCCGGCGCGAGCTCGGTCCGCGCGTCGCGATGGTCCCCGAAGCGGCGACCATGCTGCTGGGCGGTGGTTTCCCGCGCGTGCACGAGCCTTCGGCGCAGCGCGCCGCGCAGGTCGCCATCTTCCACGTGCAGCGCAACCTCGAGGACGTGCAAGCGGCGCGCTATCCCGATCGCGTGCTCTTGTGCGATCGCGGCACCGTCGATGGCGCGGCGTACTGGCCCGGATCACCGGACGAGTTCTTCGCATCGCTCGGCACCACGCTCGCGGCCGAGCTCGCACGCTACGACGAGGTCATCTTCTTCGAGACCGCCGCGGTCGGCGGGCTCTCGATCGAGAACGGCAATCGCGTGCGCACCGAGACGTCCGCGGAAGCGGTGGCGGTGGATCGGCGCCTGCGCGAGATCTGGTCGCTGCATCCGCGCTTCACGTTCGTCGGGCACAATGCGTCGTTCTTCGCGAAGATCACCGACGGGCTCGGCAAGCTCTCTGCGCTGGTCGATCGCCTCACTGCGGGCTGAACGCCACGCGTGCAGCCTCCGTCGCAGCGAAGTCGAGCGGCTCACTTCGAAGGAGCGTCGCTCGCCGTGCCGTCGAAGTACGCTTGGTACTTCTTCCAGCTGTACTCGGCGACCTTGCGGCCGAGCTCGAGGCCACCGCTGTTGTCGGCCTGGATGTGATAGCCGCCGAGCACGCGCGAGATGCCGGCCATCTCGGCGGTGGCCGAGAACGTGGGCATGCGCAGCACGATCGTCGGAGACGTCGGGGCCTTCGCATCCGGCGTGCCGTCCTTCGCCTGCATCTGCGCGGTGGAGCAACCGGTCTCGGTGTACATCCCCGCGTCGTGCCGGTAGTAGGCACCGAAGGTGTCGCTGCCGGTGAAGAGCTCGAGGATCTTCGACGACGCCGCGCTCACCGTGCTGTGCCCCGACGGGAAGCCCGGGAACGGCGGCGTGACGAACGTGCGCGGCGAGTACGGATACCACGCGTTGCCGCGGATCTTGCCGACGCCTTTGCAGGGGCCGAGGTAGCCGACGATCTCCGACTCGCCGTAGTAGTGGCGCACGAGCGTCCACGGGCGCGACGAGTCGTACACGCGCTTCGCATCCCACGCCGCGATGAAGGCATCGAACGCGACGTTGGCGACCGCGAAGAACAGCTTCACGTCGCGATCGAGGTCGTGGTGATCGCGACGCGACACGTCCTGCGCGAACTGCAGCCAGTGACCGGACTGCCCGGTGGAGCGCGGGCCGTCGCGCATGAACTCCACGATCGCCTTCTGCTCGAGCGTGAGGCTGCCGTTCATCGCGATGTTCTCGTCGGTATCGCGCGCGAGCTCCGGTGAGCCGACCAGCGGTGGCGGCGGCGGACGAAACTGATCGCTACGCTCGAGCGCGAATGGCTTCACGCGATACCAGTGGGGCGTGAGGAAGCCCGGCACGAACGTGCCGCCTTTGCCGTCGTCGAACGGAATCGGTTGCCAGTGATCGGGATCGACGACGCGATCCACCGTGTTCTTGGGTTGGTAGCCGGAGGTGTCGGCGTAGGGCTGGCCGTTGCCGCCGGCATCCTTGCCGTCTTGGTTCGCGCCGTCGTTGCGGCGGAGCTCGAGCACGGCCTGCGCGGCCGCGCGTCCGATGCCCTGCGGCGTCGCGGGATCCGCGGTGCTGTCGCTCGGATCCTGCCCCATCGCGCGCATCTGCTCCGCGAGCCACTGCGCATCGGCGGGAAACAGATCGAGGAGCGTCAGGTACATCGCCCACGCGATCGCGATCTCCTTGTTCGCGACCGTGTGCTCGGCGATCGGTCGCCGCAGCTTCGCGCCGAGTCGGGTGCCCACGGCCTTCGGGTCGTACGCCGCCCACGCGTCGTACATCGCGGTCATCGGGATCGCCATCTGCCGCGAGATGATCGTCGGCCGCGCGCCGACCTTGTCGACCTCGCGGCCGGTGACCTCGAGCATGATGTCGACCCAGCGATACGCCGCCGTCGGTGCGCTGGGCTTCGCGCGGTGCTCGATGCCCAGCTCGCTCGCATCGGCCTTCGTGATCGGCGTGGCCACCCGCGTGCTGTCGGGCGATGGACAACCTGCGAGCGAGCACGCGAGCGCCAACCGAACCGACGACGAGCTCCGCAAGGACATGGACAGCGTTTGTAGCGCGCTTGGCCGACGAGATCACGCGCTGTGGATAGGTGGTGCGATCGGGGCCCGATCGGGCCGAAACGCCGCAGCAGGCTACCCGGCGATCGACGCCGCAGCTTGCGGAGGGGTCGCGACGTTTCAAACTGCGGACGCTGGTACACGCCACCATGGCGCGCGTGCTCGGGGCCGGCCGGTCATGGCGCAGTGAACCTTCGTCAGCCGCCGTGGTCCACGAGCCGCCGCTGCGCGCCGAGCTGTTCACCATTGCGCAGCTCGAGCAGCACGCGCGCACGCTCGCGGGTTGGCACGAGCTCTCGCCGCGCACGCGCCAGTCCGGCGACGTGTTGCTCGAGCGACTCGACGCCAACGAAAATGCGCTCCGCGACGCGTACCGACTCATCGCGGATGCGGTCGAGCGCGGACGCAAGATCACGCCCGCGGCCGAGTGGCTGATCGACAACTATCACCTCATCGAAGAACAGATCCGCACCGCGCGTCTGCACCTGCCGCGCGGCTACAGCCGCGAGCTGCCGCGGCTCGCGAACGTGCCCTCGTCGGGCACGCCGCGCGTGTACGACATCGTGCACGAGCTCATCTCGCACTCGCACGGGCGTGTCGATGTCGCGAGCGTGCGCGCCTTCATCGACGCGTACCAAGCGGTGCAGCCGCTGCGGCTCGGCGAGCTCTGGGCGATCCCGATCATGCTGCGGCTCGCGCTGCTGGAGAACCTGCGCCGCGTCGCGGCGAGCATCACCGCGGGTCGCAGCGAGCGCGAGCTCGCCACCGAGTGGTCCGAGCGCTTTCTCGAGGTCGCGACCCAAGCCCCCGCGAACGTGGTGTTGGTGCTCGCGGAGCTCGTGCGCGAGGGCGTGCCGCTCACCGATCCGTTCGTCAGCGAGCTCGCCAGTCGTCTGCAAGGTCAAGGCTCCGCGCTCGCGTTTCCGGTGACCTGGCTCGACCAACGGCTCGCCGAGCACGGCGACACGATCGACCACGTGTTCGCGCGCGTATCGCAGGATCAGGCCACCGGTCAGGTCGCGGTCAGCAACAGCATCGGAAGCCTGCGCACGCTCGCAGCGATCGACTGGCGCGACTTCGTCGAGCACGCCAGCGTCGTCGAGCACGAGCTCGCGCGCGATCCCTCCGGCGTCTACACCACGATGGACTTCGGCACGCGCGATCGCTACCGCCACATCGTCGAAGCGATCGCACGTCGCAGTCGGCACTCCGAGCAAGAGGTCGCGCGACTCGCAGTACGACTCGCCGCCGAGAGCACCGAACGCCGCGCGCACGTCGGGTGGTTCCTGGTCGGCAGCGGGCGCGCACAGCTCGAGCGCGCCGCGGAGAGTCGGCAACCGTTGTGGCGGCCGCTCGCGCGCGCTGCGGGTGCGGCCGCGCTGCCGCTCTATCTGCTCGCGATCGTGGCGATCACCGCCGGCCTCACATGGTGGTGCGTGCGACTCACGGGATTGTCGGCCGCTCCGATCGCGCTGCAGGTGATCGCGATCGTGCTGCTTGCGCTCGCGACCAGCCAGCTCGCGGTCGCGGTGGTGCACTGGGCCGTCACTTCGTCCGTGCGCCCGTGCCTGCTCCCGCGCCTCGACTTCGCGCGCGGCATCCCCGACGAGCACAAGACGCTCGTCGCGGTGCCGTTCATGCTCACGCGCGCAGACGAGATCGACGAGCAACTCGGTACGCTCGAGATGCGCTTCCTGGCCAACCGCGACGCGAATCTCGGGTTCGCGCTGCTCACCGATTTCGGCGATGCCCGCAGCGAGCACCGCGAGCAAGACACCGCGTTGCTGCAGCGCGCCGCGGACGGGATCGCGGCGCTGCAAGAGCGGCACGGGCCCAGCTTCTGGCTGCTGCATCGTCCGCGGCGCTACAACCCACGCGAGCGCACGTGGATGGGCTGGGAGCGCAAGCGCGGCAAGCTCGAGCAGCTCAACGACGCGCTGCGCGGCGACGCGAGCGGTTTCACGACCATCGTCGGCGAGCTCGCGCCGCTGCAATCCGTGCGCTACGTGATCGTGCTCGACGCCGATACGCAGCTACCCCGCGACAGCGCGCACATGTTGGTGGCCACGCTCGCGCATCCGCTGCATCGTGCCCACTTCGATCCGGTGGCGAAGCGCGTGACCGAGGGCTACGCGATCCTGCAGCCACGCGTCGGCGTCACGATGGAGAGCGCGGCGCAGTCGCACTTCGCTGCGCTGTTCGGCGGAGACCCCGGCATCGATCCTTATACACGCGCGGTCTCGGACGTGTACCAGGATCTCTTCGGCGAGGGCTCGTTCGTCGGCAAGGGCATCTACGATGTCGACGCGATGCGCCACGCGGTCGCGGGCCGCTTGCCCGAGAATCGCGTGCTCAGCCACGACCTGCTCGAAGGCGCGTACTGCCGCGCGGGCCTGGTCAGCGACGTGATGCTGTTCGAGCACTATCCGGCCGCGTACGCGGCGGACGTGAGCCGGCGACATCGCTGGATGCGGGGCGACTGGCAGCTCACGCCATGGCTCGGCTGGCGTGTGCCGAGCCCCGAGCTCGGCGATGGCGCGGCCAGCAATCCGATCACCGCGCTGTCGCGCTGGAAGATCTTCGACAACCTGCGTCGTTCGGTCGTGCCCGTCGCGATCCTCGCGTTGCTGATCGGCGGCTGGGTGCTGCCGGGCACCGCATGGCTCGCGACGCTGCTCGTGCTGGCGATCTGGGTGGTGCCCGGATTGCTCGCAGCGATCACCACGCTCGTGCGCGCACCCGACGAGCTGTCGTGGGCCCGCCACGCGATCGCGGTCCTGCATGCGCTCGGCCGTCAGGTACTGCGCGAGACGATCGCGATCGTATCGCTGCCGCACGATGCGTGGCTGGGCGTGGATGCGATCGCCCGCACGTTCACACGCGTGTTGTTCACGCGGCGCAACCTGCTCGAGTGGCGCACCGCCGCCGATGCCGAGCGCAGCGCTCGCGACGACGTCGTCGCGTCGTACGCCTCGACGTGGATCTCGCCGACGATCGCCGTGGCGAGCACCGTCGCGCTCGCGCTCTTGCAGGCGCGCGCGCTGTGGGTGGCCGCGCCGTTCCTGGTCGCCTGGGCCGGCGCGCCCGCGTTCACGTGGTGGCTCAGCCGTCCGATCAAGCCGAAGCGACTCGCGCTGAACGAGGCCGAGCTCGTCGTGCTGCGTGCGCTCGCGCGCCGCACCTGGCACTTCTTCGAGCGTTGGGTCGGTCCAGACGATCACGACCTCCCGCCCGACAACTATCAAGAGGATCCGCCACGCGGCGTCGCACACCGCACGTCGCCCACCAACATCGGGCTGTCGCTCACCGCGAGCCTCGCCGCGTACGACCTCGGCTACATCGACGTCGGGCGCGTGATCGATCGCGTCGATCGGACCTTCGCGACGCTCGATCGCCTCGAGCGCTTTCGCGGTCACTTCTACAACTGGTACGACACCTCCACGCTGCAGCCGTTGGCGCCGAAGTACGTCTCGACGGTCGACAGCGGCAACCTGAGCGCGCATCTACTGGTGCTCGCGGTGGGGCTCGAGGAGCTGCGCGAGGCCCCGATCGTGCGCATCGAGGTGTTCGAAGGGCTCGCGCACTGCCTGCACGTCGCGACGACGATCGCGTCGCTCGGCAAGGCCGAGCAATCGCTGCGCACCGAGCTGGCCCGCATTCGCGCGCATCCTCCGAGCACGCTCGCGGGCGCGCATGCGGAGCTCGTCGCGCTCGGGGCGTTCGTCGACGCGCTGGTCGACGGCGGACGCAGCGACGCCGAGCTCGGCGAGTGGCTGGCCGCGTTGTCGATCCAGCACGCGGAGGCGCTCGCCGAGCTCGATGCGGTCGCGCCGTGGCTCGCGCTGGACGAGCTGCCGCCCGCACTGGATCTGCCGCTCGTCGTCTCGTGGGCGGAGCTCGAGCGCCGCGAGACCGAGCTGATGGACAGCGTCGCGCCGGGGCCGATGCGCGACGCCGTGGGCCGTGGGCTCGCGCACGCGCGCACGCGACTGGACACGCTCGACGATCTGATCACGCGCGCGCGCAGCTTCAGCGACGCCGACTACGCCTTCCTCTACGACCACGATCGTCGCTTGCTGTCGATCGGCTACAACGTCGACGACCACCGCCTCGACAACAGCTTCTACGATCTGCTGGCGTCGGAGGCCCGCTTGGCCAGCTTCGTCGCGATCGCCCACGGCAAGCTGCCGCAAGAGCATTGGTTCAGCCTCGGCCGCATGCTCACCGCCGCGGGTGGACGGGCCGCGTTGCTGTCGTGGAGCGGCTCGATGTTCGAGTACTTGATGCCGCTGTTGGTCATGCCGACCTACGCCGGCACGTTGCTCGACGAGACCTACCGCGCCGTCGTGGCCCGACAGATCGAGTACGGGCGCGAGCTCGGCGTGCCCTGGGGTGTGTCGGAGTCGGGCTACGCGAAGACCGACGCGCTGCTCAACTATCAGTATCAAGCCTTCGGTGTGCCCGGCCTCGGCTTCAAGCGCGGCCTCGGCGACGAGGTCGTCATCGCGCCGTATGCAACGGTGATGGCCGCGATGGTCGAGCCGCGCGCCGCGGTGCAGAACATCGAGCGGCTGATCCGCGACGGACAACAAGGCGCGTGCGGGCTGTTCGAGGCCATCGACTACACGCCGGCACGACGACCGCCGCGCAAGTCCAGCGTCACCGTGCGCTCGTACATGGCGCACCACCAAGGCATGTCGCTCTTGTCGCTGGCGTACCTGCTCTGCGACCGTCCGATGCAGCGGCGCTTCCTCGCCGATCCAGCGCTGCGCGCCACCGAGCTGCTGCTGCAGGAACGCGTCCCGCGAACGCCGGTGATCTTCCCCCACCCGGCCGAAACCACGAAGGCGCGCGAGAGCGAGGCCGACGGCGGCAACGAGCTGCGCGCGTTCGATTCACCGAGCACGCCCACGCCCGAGCTGCAGCTGCTGTCCAACGGCCACTACCACCTGATGGTGACCAACGCCGGTGGTGGTTACAGCCGGTGGAACGACATCGCGGTCACGCGTTGGCGCGAGGATCCCACGCGCGATGCGTGGGGCATGTTCGGCTATCTGCGCGATCGCGAGTCCGGTGACATCTGGTCGCTGGCCCACCAGCCGACGCTGCAGCGCGCCAACCGCTACGCCGCGATCTTCTCGCACGGCCGCGCCGAATTCCGTCGCCGCGATGGCGACATCGAGACGCACGTGGAGATCGCGGTCTCGCCGGAGGACGACGTCGAGCTGCGTCGCGTGACGATCACCAACCACGGTGACGAAGCCCGGACGATCGAGCTCACCACCTACGCGGAGGTCGTGCTCGCGACGCCGGCGGCCGATGCCGCCCATCCCGCGTTCAGCAATCTGTTCGTGCAGACCGAGCTGATCCGTACGCCGGACGCACTGCTGTGCACCCGTCGTCCGCGCTCGGCGAGCGAGCCCACGCCGTGGATGTTCCATCTCGTGACCGTCTCGGGTACGCGCAAGGGCAACACGTCGTTCGAGACCCGACGCGATGCGTTCCTCGGGCGCAACCATACGCCCG
>DASZPU010000477.1:0-16596 GCA_035550195.1 Nannocystaceae bacterium | reverse complement strand
CTTCGCGGCTTCGCACAGTGACGCGGCCCGCTCCGCGCCGGCCTTCGCCTCGTCGCGATCGCTGTCCCAGCGGGCGCGCGCGCGCTCGAGCTCGGCCTCGCACGCGCCGCGATAGGCATACAAGAGATCGGGGTGCTCGGGCCCGAGCACGCGCTTGCTGATCGCGAGCGCGGCCCGGGCTTCGTCGAGCGCTTCGTCGTAGCGACGCATCGCGATCAGCACCGACGCGAGGTTGCCGTGGGTGCGCGCGACGTCGGGATGATCTTCGCCGAACGCTCTGCGCGAGATCACCAGAGCGCGGCGGAACTCGGCCTCGGCTTCGACCAGCCGACCTTCGTCTTCGAACGAGGTGCCGAGGTTGTTGTAGCCCTGCGCGACGTGGGGATGATCCGGGCCCATCGTGCGCTCGAAGATCGCGATCGAGCGCCGGTACTCGCTCTGCGCCGCGGTGTGCTTGCCGAGCTCGTCGAGCACGATGCCGAGGTTCGCGTACGCCATCGCGGCGTCGGGATGGTTGGGCCCGAACGCGCGCACGAGCAGCTCGATCGCGTGGCGCAGCTCCGACTCGGATTCTTCGAAGCGACCGAGCTCCTGCAGCGACGTGCCGACGTTGAAGTGACCGATCGCGATGAGCGGATGATCGGGACCGAGCTGGCCTTCGCGGATCTGCAGCGCGCGACGGTGCTCGGCGAGCCCGTCTTCCAGTCGCCCGAGGCCGAGCAGCGTGGTGCCGAGGTTCTCGTGCAACACCGCGACCTCGAGGTGATCGTCGCCGTACTCGCCCTGCAGCAGCTCGAGCGCGGTGCGGAAGTCGGTCTCCGACTCGTCGTAGCGCCCTTGTCGCTCGCGCACGCCACCGGTGCTGTTGTAGACGTCCGCGAGCACGCTGGGCTGGCCGCGACGCTGTGCGAGCCCGAGCGCGAGCTGTCCGACCCAGTCGGCCTCGGCGAATCGCGTCGCGCGAGCGCCGAGCAAGATGACGAGGCTCGCGGCCGCTTTGATCGCGATCGGATCGTCGCCGTCGGCGAGCGCGTTGCCGAGCGCGCTGCGCAGCAGTTTCTCCGCTTCCTCGTGCTGCGCCTTCGACAACAGCACTTCGGCTAGCGTGGTGTCGATCTCGGAACGCAACGGGCGATAGTCGATGCCTTTCGCGAGCGCTTGCAGCTCGCGCAGCTTCGCTTCCGATGCGTCGAGTCGACCGGCGAGATGCGACGCGAAGCCGATCGCGAGCTCGCCGCGCATGTGCTCGACCTCCGCGGCCACCGCGGGATCCTCCGGGGGCGGCACGCTCTTGCGCAGCGCTTCGACGTCGTCGCACACGGCCAGCCGCGGCAGCGCGTCGACCAACGAGACCGCGTTCTCGACCACCGTCGCGTCGGCGGTGGCGAGCTGTTCCAGCGTCGCCGCGAGGGCCGCGTGCGCGCGCGTGAAGCAGGCGATGCGCAGATCCATCGCGGCCGCCGACTGCACGCCGCGGATCTGGGTCGCCTCGCACGCGTCGCGGTAGCCGACGTGCCACGCGTCGACCCAACGATCGATGCTCGTGCTGGCCCGTCGCGCGGTGTCTTCGGCCCACGGCACGCCGGTGTCGCGCAACGCGGTGCCGATGCGCTCGCGCGGCGCGTCGCCCCACGTCTGCAGCATCGGATTGCCGTCGTCGCTGCACGGCTGCGGACGCGAACGCCACGCGTACGCGCCCACCCCGACCGAGCCCACCACCGCGGCGATGCCGGCCACGCGTACGATCGTTCGGCGTCGACGCTGCACCGGATCGTCGGCGAGCGCGAGCAGCAGCGTGCGCATGTCGGGGAAGCGCTCGCGCGGCCGCGGTGAGAGCCCGCGCAGCACGATCGCGCGCACCCACGCGGGCACCTCGGTGCGCGCGGGCACGGCTCGAATCTCGCGGTTCGCGACGCTGCGCATGATCTCCGCGATCGTGTCGCCCGCGAACGGGCGCTCGCGATAGAGCGACTCGTAGAGCGCGACGCAGAAACTGAACTGATCGCCGAGCGTGTCGCAGCGGCGATCGGTGAACTGTTCGAGCGGCATGTAGGCCGGCGTGCCCATCACCTCGCCGGTCATCGTGAGCACCTCGGGCGGACCGGAGTTGCCCGACGGTCCGCTCGCGGGCGTCTCGCCGCTCAGCGACAGCGGCAGGTCGAGCGTCGCGAGCCCGAAGTCCGCGACCTTCGGCTTTTCGCCGCTGCCGATGAGCACATTGTCGGGCTTGAAGTCGCGGTGCACGACGCTGGCCTCGTGCGCGGCCGCGAGGCCTTCACCGATCTGCGCGAACAAGCGCAGCACCGTGCGCCAGTCGTGCGGGCGGCGATTCCATGCGCGCAGCGTCTCGCCTTCGACGAGCTCCATCGCGATGAAGAGATGACCTTCGTGCTCGCCGGCCTCGAACACCTGCACGACGTTGGGATGGCTCAGCTTCGCCATCGCCTGCGCTTCGCGGAACAGCCGACGACGCGCGGCACTGCTCGATGCACGCTGCGGACTGATCAGCTTGAGCGCGACGCGACGATCGAGCGTGTCGTCGTAACCGGCGTGCACGATGCCCATGCCGCCTTTGCCGAGCGGCTCGAGCAGGATGAAGCGACCGAGCCGCGGCGGTTGGTAGTCGTCGGGCACGAGCTTGGCCATCGCGCGCGAGAGCGCGGCCTGCTCGATCGGATCGACGGGGCGATCTGCGTCGCGCGTGTCGAGACCGATCGGTGCGACTCCGGCAGCCGTGAGCGCATCGTCGCTGTCGTCGTGCGACCGAGAATCCGAGCCGTCGAGTCGATCGGTCCGCACGCCAGCACAGGATTATTGCGTGCTAGCATCGCGACGTGGCCGGCCTCGCGCAGGAGCTGCTCGCGCGGCTCGCTTCGCCGCGTGAAGCGGGGTGGGACGAGCATGGCATCGCGGTGCTCGTCGACGACGTCGTGGCGCAGGCCGCTGCGCGCTGGCCCTCGCTGGGTTGCGAGACGATCGCGTGGGCGGCTGCGCTCGCGCGCGCGTTGGATGTCGCGTTGCCGCCGGAGCGCGCGTTCGCGGGCGTGCAGGCGCTCGATCTGTTGCTGGCCGATGCGTGTGCGCGCGGCGATGCGGAGGCGCTCGCGATCTTCGAGCGCGAGCTGATGCCGGTGGTCGATCGTGCGCTCGGCCGCGCGCCCGGCGATGCGCAAGAAGAGCTGCGTCAACGCGTGCGCACGCTGCTGCTGGTGCCGCGCGCCGATGCTCCGCCCGCGATCGCGAGCTATGCCGGGCGTGCGCCGTTGTCGGCGTGGCTGCGCGTGGTCGCGATGCGCGAGGCCGCGGTGCTGACCAAGGCCGATCACCATGTGCCGGCCGACGACGACGAGATCGACGGCATGGCTGCGTCGGCGCTCGATCCCGACCTGCAGCTGGATCGCGTCGCCTACCAGAGCGAGCTGCGCGACGCGTTCGCGGAAGCGTTCGCGAAGCTCGACAGCTCCGAGCGCACGCTCTTGCGCATGCACATGTTGGATCGCGTCGGCATCGACGAGCTCGCGGCCATGCACTCGGTGCACCGCGCCACCGCGGCCCGCTGGGTGAAGCGCCTGCGCGAGCAGCTCTTCGCGGACACGCGCCGCGGCTTGATGAAGCGCCTGCACCTCTCGCCGAGCGAGTTCGACAGCGCGATGCGGCTCGTCCGCAGCGAGCTCGACGTGAGCATCTCGCGTCACCTCCGCGGCGGCACGTAGTCGGCGGGATCGACTTCCCAACCGGGGCCGAGTCGCTCGACCAATCGCGACACGCGCGGACGCTCGTATGCGACGGGGCCGTTCGCTTCGCGCTGCGCGTCGTCGATCGGCTCGCGCACGACCTGCCACAGCCCGTTCGCGAACGGGATGTCGGGCGCCTGCGACACCAGCTCGATGCGCTCGCGCAAGCCCTGCTTCTGCAGCTCGAGCGCGCGGTGATGACAGAACGGATTGTTGCCCGGGCGTCCGAGCAACGGCTCACCGGTCGCAGTGCAGCCCGCACGACAGGGATCCGCGTAGTAGCAATCGCGGCAGTAGCCCCACAGATCTTCGACGGTGCGCTCGCGGATGTACGTGACCTCCGGCGATCGCTCCCACAGCGCGCGCAGACCGTGCTCGCGCCACGAGCCGCCGAGATTCGTCGGCCCGCCCAAGCTCGGACAGCTCTTCACCTGTCCGTTGCTCTCGATGCCCATCGCGACGACACCTGCGGTGCAACCACCATAGTGACCACCGTGGCGCTGCCACCAGCGCAGCTTCTGCTCGCTCGGGCCGAAGTAGCCGACGTTGTTGCCGGGCAGGAATCGCAGGCCGCGCTCACGACAGAGCTCGGCGATCAGCTCGAGCTGCTCGAACACTTGCGGCACCATGTAGGGCTGCAGGATCAGCTCGGGATGATCGGCACCGTTGCCGTGCACCATCGTGAGCTGCAGCTGCCAACCGACGACACCGGCTTCGGTGAGCAGATCGAGCAGCGGCCGCAGATCGCCGGTGGTGAGCGCGTTGATCTGCGTGTTCGCGCCGACGGTCATGCCGGCCGCGCGTGCATTCGCGATCGCTCGGAATGCACCGCGCCAGCTGCCCTGCTTGTTGCGCACGCGATCGTGGTGCGCTTCGAGCCCGTCGATCGACACCGACACGAGATTCAGCCCGGCTTCCTTCGCGGCCGCACAGCGCTCCGCATTCAGGCCCCATCCACCGGTGACGATGCTCGAGGTCATGCCGTGCTCGCGGATCGCACGAACGACGAGGATGAAGTCGTCGCGCAGATATGCTTCACCGCCGATGAGCGCGACCTCGCCGACGCCGAGCTCGGCCATCTCGGCGACGAGCTGCAGCGCTTCGTCGGTGGTGAGCTCGTCGTCGCGCGCGTAACCGGCCCGCGGCCCGCAGTGCAGGCAACGGTGATCGCACATGAGCGTGAACTCCCAGACCGCGATCGACGGGCGCGGCACCGGGCCTTCGATGTCGCGGCGCGTGAAGCTGCGAGTCTTCGGCGTCGGAAGCTGCGCGACGATCGGTAGACGCCTGCGGACGTCTTGCAGCGCCACGCTCAGCCGCCAGTCGCGGGACCGTACAGCGGACCGACGCTGTCGCTCGCCATGCCGCCGCTCGAATCGGTCGAGTCACCCGAGCCGCTCGAGTCGGTCGAGTCACCGGACGTGCCGGAGTCGCTGCTCGCGTCGGCGGTGTCGTCCGACGACGAGCTCTCGCCGATGCCGGTGGACTCGCTCGATGCCGAGGTGACCGGACCGTAGACCGGACCGGTCATCGGATCGGTGCTCGACTCTGCGGTCGACGAGCCGTCGTCGGTGCTCGTCGCGGTCGTGCTCATCGTGCTGCTGTTGCTCGACGAGCTGGTGTCGTCACCGTCGCCGCCACCGCATGCAGTGAGGCACACGCCGAGCAACACGCCGAAGAAGCCGCCCATCGGCGCGCGATCTTCTGCGATGGCCTGCCCACAGAACGGGCAGCTCGCGGTGGCGTCACGAACGAACCGACGACATGCAGGGCAAGGCAACATCATGGTCACGATGATGAGCCGCTCTCGCAGCGATGCGCAAGCGCGATGCGAGTCGCGTGGCGACTGTCGTCGTCACCCCCTTCGCGAATCGATGTTCCGTCGCGCGGCGGTTGCGGACCGCTCGCGATCGCAATGCGAGTCCGCTGGCACGGGCATTGCTCAGGGCGCGCGTCGATGGCCTCGACGACCCTCGCCCGTCTCGCGATCGCATCCATCTCGTTCGCCCCGCTCGCGTGCGACGACGGCGGAGGCAGCTCGCACGGCGGCGGAGGCCTGGGCGAGTCCGGCAAGGCCGACGGTGCGGGCCCGAGCGCGGAGCTCATCGCCATGCTCGAGCCCGGCACACCGGTCGACGGTGTGTTGCCGAACAAGGCCGCGCGCTTCGGCTTCGTGTTCTTCGCGAGCGAAGGCACTTCGGTCGACCTCGAGATCACGCACGCGGGCTCGGCCAGCAAGCTCGACACGGTGCTCACGGTCTACGGGCCGCGCAACGCATCGGGCACGTGGGCGGAGACGATCGCGAGCGACGACGACAGCGGCTTCGGTCCGCTCTCGCGCTTGCGCGACGTGACCATCGAGCAGGAAGGCTTCTATCTCGCCGAGGTATCGGTCGCGTCGCGCTCGGCGGAGATCAGCAACAAGGCGTTCCGACTCGCATTGGACTGCACGGGCACGTGCGAAGCGAGCGGGCCGGTCGCGCCGGTCGGGCTCGATGTGAAGTGGGTGCAGCGCTCGGCGGAGCACAAGGCGGCGTCGATCATGGCGTTCGGCGTGGCGGGTCAGCGACTGCAGGCGATGGCCGACGCGAGCGCGTTGCCCGAGCGCTGGGCGATCATCAGCGACGCGGACGAGACACTGCTCGACAACTCGCAGTACCAGCTCGAGCGTGCGGAGCTCGGCACCGGATTCGGGCCGACGAGCTGGACGAAGTGGGTCGCACGCAAGGAAGCGCGCGCGATGCCGGGCGCGGTCGCGTTCCTCGAGCTCGTGCACGAGCTCGGCGGCGAATTCGTCATCGTCACGAACCGCACCAGCGCCGAATGTGCCGATACGCAGACGAACCTCGTCGCGCTCGGGCTCACCTTCGATCGCATCGCGTGCAAGACGAATGGCAGCGACAAGAACCCGCGCTTCGAGGCGGTGGAGAACGGCGACGCCGATCATGCCGCCACCGACGTGCTGCTCTACGTCGGCGACAACATCCTCGACTTCCCCGCGCTCACGCAGGAGATCCGCAAGGACGGCGAGGACGCGTTCGCAGACTTCGCCGAGCGCTTCGTGATCGTCCCGAACCCGATGTACGGGTCGTGGACGAACAACGCTGAATGATCGCTGGCTC
Source organism: Nannocystaceae bacterium (assembly GCA_035550195.1). GTDB lineage: Bacteria > Myxococcota_A > Polyangia > Nannocystales > Nannocystaceae > Xiheibacterium. The sequence goes on along the minus strand of DASZPU010000477.1, from coordinate 9,740 downwards.
GAGCATCAAGCCCGAAGGAGGAGCTCGCAGAGGCGAGCGACTCGTTCGAGGCTCCGCCGCACAGCGGCGGCGGCGACTCTTGTCGCCGGGGATAGGCGCCACGACAGTCGAGCCGCATCGGCTCGACTGTCGTGAGTGCCGTAAGGGCGCAGCCCTTGTTTAGAGGAACCCTACGGCGCTCGCACAATCGCTACTGCGCCAACGCCAGCGCTTCGTGGGCCACCGTCGCTTCGACCGACTCGTGGTGATCGCCCAACAGCTCCGCGAGGATGCGGCGCGCTCGTCGGAAGTGCTCGATCGCTTCGTCTCTGCGGCCCAGCTCGCGCAGCAGCTCGCCGCGTAGATCGAGCATGCGGCCGACCGGCTCCGAGCGTGCGCCGAGCGAGCGCAGTGCGATCGGTAGACCGCGATCGAGCTCGAGCAACGCGGCATCGCGCTCGCCGAGCGCACGATGATGACGCGCGCTGTCGAGGTGCGCGAGCGCGACCAACGGGTGGTGCTCGCCCAGGCGATCGGTCTGCGCCTCGATCACGCGCTGCATCGTCGTGATCGCGCCGCGCGGAAAGCCGCGACGGGCCTGCACCTCGGCGAGCTGCGTGAGCGCGTCGATGCGCGCAGGATCATCGGGCGGCAACAACGTCGCCGCCGCCTGCAGCCCCGACTCCGCGCGCGCGTCGTCGCCGGCGCGAAGATCGATCGCGGCGCGGGCCAGCGCGAGTCGACCGTCGAGCCGGCGATTCGGAACACCGGTGCGCTCGATCGCGGCCGCCGTGCGGTCGGCGTACTCGCGCGCGCGCGACAGCTCGCCGCCCTTCGCCGTGACGTCGACCAGCGCGAGCAAAGCTTCGGCGACCACCGCATCGGCGCGCGCGGCTTCGGCCGTGTTCGCAGCGGCGAGCAACGAAGCGCCCGCGAGATCGAGCTGCTCGCCCTGCGCCTCGATGCGTCCGCGCGCGAGCAACAGCTCGGCCTCGAACGATCGCTGCCCGAGCTCGCGTGCGCGTCGCTCGAGCTCGCCGAGCCCCGCGATCGCGCCTTCGCGATCGCCCGCGAGCGCGACACCTTGCAGCCGCGCGAGCCCGAGGCGCAGCTCCGCCGGATCCGAGCCTTCCGCCGGCACCACGTCGATGCCTGCGCACCACGCCGGATCGCCGAGCCACTGCGCGGCACGCAAGCGCGGGCGCGGATCTCCGGCGCGATGCTGCAACACCGTGTCCGCGAATGCAGCGATGCGCTCGCGCTGCTCGGCGAGGCACTGCAGCTCTGCGGCCGCGATCGGATCGCGCGCGGCACAGCGTTCTTCCGTCACGCGCGCCCACGCATCGGCCTCGCGATCGAGCTGGCTCGCCAACGCGGCACCGGCACCATCGCGCGCAAGCGCAGCGCGCTGCTCGACCGACCACGCGCGCTCGGCGTGTGCACGCGGATCGTCGCAGAGCGAAGCCTCGTTCGCGTCACCGACCGATCCGAGGATCGCGAGCGTGGTGACGAAGCCCGCGAGCGGTAGACCGAGCAACGTCGTCCAACGTCGTCGCGGTCGTGGCATCGCGGCCGCACGTGGCGTCGGCGGCTTCACGGTCTTGCCGGCATCGCGGATCCGTCGCAGCTCGCCGATCAGGCCGACGAAGCACCCCGCGCAATCATGGAGGTGGCGTTGCGCTCGCGCACGTCGCTCGGGTCCGAGCTCGTCCCTCGCGTATGCCGCCAACGTCTCGTCGTCGAGACAGAACGAGAGCAGTGCGGCCACCCCCGTGAGTGCTGCGTCGCGCCCATCGGTTTGCGACGTCCTGCACAGCTACGTAGACGCGGCGATGCAGGCCATTCGGACGCGATCCGCGGGACATCCGCACCACGCGTGCGAATCGCCCAAGGGTGGGCAATTCGTACGAAATACGCACGCAAACCGATCCGCGTGAACCATCGCCGCGCGCGCGCCACTTGGTCCCACGGAGCCCACCCGATGCGCCAGCCCGTCCGCACCCGCACCGCCCACCGCCTCGGCCTGCTCGCCGCCCTCCCCGCGCTGCTCTTCGTGAGCGCGCCCGAGGTCGAAGCCTACGATTCGCCGGTCGGCGTGTGGAAGACGATCGACGACGACAGCGGTGAAGCGAAGTCGCAGGTGAAGATCTACGAGCGCGACGGCAAGCTGCGCGGCAAGATCACCAAGCTCTACAACAACCCCGACGCGCTCTGTGAAGCGTGCGACGGCGAGGACTACAACACGCCGATCCTCGGCATGACGATCATGTGGGGCCTCGAAGAGGACGACGGCGAGTGGTCCGGCGGCAAGATCTTCGACCCGAAGAAGGGCAAGACCTACAACTGCAAGATCTGGCTCGAGGACGACGGCGACCTCAAGGTGCGCGGCTACGCGGGTCCGTTCTACCGCACGCAGACCTGGCACCGCGTCGAGTAGTCAGAGCTCGCGTTTCGCGGCCGCGATGTCGGCGGTGAGCTCGGGATCCTCGGGCCGACCGAATTGCGTGCGCAGCTGCTCCGCCCGCGTCCCGAAATCGTAAGCCACGCGCGCATGGCCGAGCTCGCGCTCGCACCTCGCGAGCCCCGCGAGCGGATGCGCGAGGTCGATGTGCTCCGGGCCGAGCGCGCGCTCCCACAGCTCGAGCGCTTCGTGGAAGTCACGGCACGCCGCCGCGGGATCGCCCTTCATCGCAAAGATGCGGCCTTCGTTGTGCAGCGCCATCGCGACCTGCACGTCGCTCGGGCCGAACAGCTCGCGCTTCGCCGCGACCACCTTTTGCGCGAGCGCGAGCGCGTCGTCGAGCTCGCCCGCGTCGGTCAACACCATCACGAGGTTGCCGCGCATGCGGATCGCGTGACGACTGCGCTCGCCGTATGCGGCATCGAGCAGCGCGAGCCCACGCTCGAGCACCGCGCGCGACTCGTCGTTGCGCCCGAGCGCGTTCAAGCTGCCGGCGATCAGCTCGAGCCCCGACGCGCGCCCGCTGTCGTTCTCGCCGAAGATCTTCGCTTCGAGCTCGCTGCGCCGCTGCGCGAGCGCGAGCGCCTGCTCGTGCCGACCCGCGCGCGCGTGCGCGGTGGCGATCGCCGACATCACCACCGCGACGAACATCTGCTCTTCGCCGCCGTGCGCGATGCGTCCGTCGAGCGCGCGTTGGTAGAGCGCGAGCGCGCCGGCCTCGTCGCCTTCGCGCAGCGCGACGTCGCCGAGCGCCAGATCGAGCTCGGTGCGCTGCAGCGCGCCGCGATCGCCGAGTCGCGCGAGCCCGGCCTCGGCGTTGCGGATCCACGGCTTCGCGCACTCGGGATCGTAGCGATACACGCACAGCTCGATCAGCTTCGTCGACGCGGTGGTGATCGCCTCGTCGTCGCCCGAGGCGGTCGCGGTCCACAACGCATCGGTGTAGCGCGCTTGCGCCTCTTCCCAGTCGCCCATGTCGAGGCTCGCGCCGCCGACCAAGAGCAGCGCGCGTGCGAGCGCGGCCGGATCGGCGCGCTCGTTGGCCTCGCGCATCATCGTGAGCCCGACCTCGCGCACCTCCGGCAGCGCACCAGCGGCCATCAACGCGCGTCCGCGCTCGAACGTGCGCGCCAGCTCGGCATCCATCGGCGGTGCGTCGTGGGTGACTTCGCCGCAGCGATGGCGCTCGACCACGCTCTCGACCATGCGCGCAGCTCGGGCAATGCGTGCGTCGTCGGGGCTCTGCAGCACCTCGAGCGCGGCATCGATCGCGAGCGCGGCTCGATCGACGCACGCGAGCGTCGGTACCGGGCCCGACATCGGATCTTCGTAGGTCGCGGTGCAAGCGGAGCGCGCCTGCGCGAGCCAGCCCGCGACCGCAGTATCGAGCTGCGCGCTCACCCGCGCCGCGGCTTCGCGTGCGCCGCTGCGCTCGCTGCCGGAGAACGCGGTCGCGAGCTCGGCCTTGCGCGACTCGTTCCACACCGCTTGCAGCGACGCACCCGCGTTCGTGCACGGATCGGGCGGCGCGCTCGCGGGCATCGCCGCTGCGACGCCGCCGATCACGAACGCACCGGCCGCCACGATCCACGGGGCGCGACGCGGCTGGATCATCGCGCGCTCGATCGCACCGATCATCGTCGGTAGATCGGGCCAGCGTCGCGCAGGATCGGGCTCCATGCCGCGCGCGATCACCTTCCACAAGCGCTCGGGGAGCTGCGGAAGATTGCTCGGGCGCGCGGGCGCACCTTCGGCCTTCGCCGCGAGCATCACCGGGATGTCGCCACGGAACGGTCGCCGTCCGAACAAGCCTTCGTACATCGACACGCACAGCGCGTACTGATCCGTGCGCGCGTCGACGTCACGTGTGGTGTGCTGCTCGGGCGCCATGTACGGCGGCGTGCCGACGACCGCGTCGCTCGCGGTGAGCGTGTACGCGAGTGGATCGCGGCCACCACCCGACGCGCTCTGCTTGCGCACGGGTGCGGTGACGTCTTCGCTCGCCGACTCTGCCGCGTGCGCTGCGGTCGTGCGCGCGCCCTCGACACCCGGCGCCCACGCGAGCCCGAAGTCGAGCACCATCACGCGCCCGTCGCCATCGGTGATCATCGCATTGCCGGGCTTGAAGTCGCGATGCACGAGCCCGGCTTGGTGCGCCGCCGACAATCCGTACGCCGCTTGCACGAACACCGCGACGATCTCGCGCCAGGGATGCGGCTTCGCGAGCCACTCGGTGAGCGTCGTGCCGCGCACGCGCTGCATCGCGACCCACAACAAGCCGAAGTCGATGCCGACGTCGTAGACCGGCACGACGTTGGGATGCGCGAGCCGTGCGAGCGACTGCGCCTCGCGAACGACACGCGCGTGATAGACCGGATCGTCGTAGTCGGTGCGCAGGACCTTCAGCGCGACCTCGCGATCGAGCTCGGGATCCCACGCGCACCACACCGTGCCCATGCCGCCTTGCCCGATCTTCTCGGTGACGACGTAGCGACCGAGGCGCTGACCGGCCACGACGGCGCCGCGCGACGGCACCGGCGTGCCGCCGCCACTCACCGTCGGATCGCGATCGTCCAGCTGCGCCACGGCAGCCTTCGATCTTAGCAGCGTGCGGGTGTCTTGGATTGCGACAGCGCCCTTTGGCGCAGTCGCTGATCGCCTTCGGCGAATTACTCTTTCAAGTGACGGCCCTTCGGCCGTCACTTGCCGTCACTTGCCGTCACTTGGGCAAATAGCTCACCACCCACAGATCGGTGCCTTCGAAGATGTGCGGTGTGGCGCTGCCGACCGCCGCGAATGCACCGCCGGGGCCCGTCGCGAGCCGTGCACCGTTGCCGATCACCGCACCGCCGAGCGGCGCGTTGCGCCAGACTTCCGTGCCGTCGGCAGGATCGATGCCGAACAGCGCGGGCGTGCGCCCCGAGCTGCCGAGCGACGAGTCGTCACCGATCAGCACCACGACACCATCGGTGGTGATGCCCACGCCGCGCGACGAGGCCTCGGCGAATCCGTAGACCTGGCTCCACAGCTCGGCGCCGTCGGCGTCGAAGCGACGCAGGTACGCGTAGAGTCCGGCGCCGGTGACCAACACGTCGCCTTCGGGGGTGAAGGCGACGCCGCGCGCGGCGTCCTCGTCCTTCTCGATCGCGTCGAACACCAACGACCAACGCTCGCTGCCGTCGGGCTCGAGCACGCGCACGAACGCGTCGTCGTCGACAATGCCCGCGAGCGCGAGCTCGCCGTCGGGGCCGACCGCGACGTCGTAGATCTGCGCGTAGAAGTCGGAGTCGGTGGCCACGACCATGTCGCTGAAGACCACCGCGCCGTCGCTCTGATCGAGCAAGCCGTACCAACCCACTGCGCTCGGCTCGGGATCTTCGAACGCATAGCCGCCGACCAACAGGCGACCGTCGGACGTGGCCACGATCGCTTGGAAGAAGTCGTCGTTGCCCGCGCTGCCTTGATGCGACGTGATCCACTGCTGCGCACCGTCGGGATCGTAGGCGATGACGAACGCGTCGTCGCCGTTGCCCATCACCGGCATGCCCCCGGCGACGTACACGTTGCCGTCGGCATCGGTGGTGACCGCGTCGCCGAAATCGTTGCTGGCCGCGACCCCGCTGTCGTGCGTGCGCGTCCACAGCACTTCGCCGGCGGGATCGTACTTGCGCACCCAGATGTCGCGGCCGAGCACCATGTCGCCGATCGCATCGACATCGCCGACCGCGATCACGTTGCCCGCGGGATCGATCGCGACGCCGCGCGCGTTGTCGTCGTTGCCTTCACGCGTGCCGAGCTGGTCCAGCCACTGCAACCGGTGTCGCGAGCCGCACTCGCTGCCGCAGAACACGTCGCCGCCCTTGCCGGCATCGCAAGCTTCGCCGAGGCTCGGCTGCACCCAACCATCGCCGCACGTCGGCAGCGTGCAGTCGTCGGTGCAGCCGTCGTCGGGGTCGCCGTTCTTGCCGTCGTCGCAGTCCTCGCCGAACTCGAGCGATCCGTTGCCGCACTCGGACGTCGGCATGGCGACACCGCTGGAGCTGCTCTCGTCGGCCGTGCCGCTGCTGCTCGACGACTCCGTCGCGACCTCGGTGGTCGTGGTGTCGGCGGCACTGCTCGAGCTGCCGTCACCGACGACACCCACCGGCTCGCCGCAGCCGTTCGCGAGCAGCGTCGCCGCTGCGATCCTACATGCAATCGTTCGCATCGCTGCCGACCGGACAATCTTCGGGCTCGTCGCAGGTGCCGTCGTCGACGGTGGGGCACACACCGCAATCATAGTCGTCGCTACCCACGGCGCAGGTGGCCGGCTCGTCGCACGTGCCGTCCATCACCGTCGTGCACACGCCGCAATCATATGGGTCGGTGTCCATCGGGCAGACGTCGGGCTCGTCACACGTGCCGTCCATCGTCGTCGGACACACGCCGCAATCGAAGAAGTCGCTGCCCACCGGGCACATCGACGGCTCGTCGCACATGCCGTCGTGCGCCGTGGGGCACTCGCCGCAATCGTAGTAGTCGGTGCCCTCGGGACAATCGTCGGGCTCGTCGCACACCATGTCGTTCACGGTGAGGCAGTAGCCACAATCGAACGCATCGCTGCCGGCGCTGCACTGCCCGCCGAGACCTTCTTCTTCGCACGCACCGTCGTGTTGCGTCGCGCAGCAATCGAAGGGATCGGTGTCGGCCGGACAACCGCCCGCGCCCTGCGGCTCGTTGCACACGCCGTTCTCCTGGAACGGACACTCGCCGCAATCGAAGTAGTCGGTGCCGGGCGGACACTCGCCGGTGTCCTCTTCGCAGACGCCGTTGCTGAATCCGCAACAGTCGTAGGGATCGGTGCCGTCGGCACATTGGCCGGTGCCTTCGGGCTCGTCGCAGATGCCGTCGCTCGCGTGCTCGCACGGCGACGACGTGGGCACGACGCAGATCTCGTCTTCACACGCGAGCCCGAATGCGCAGAGACCCGACGGCGAGCAGGGACACGATTCGGTGCCCACCGCACACTCGCGACACATGCCGTCCTCGCACACGCCACCTTCGATGCAGGTGCCGTCGTCGCACGGGCAGCCCCACACGCCGACGGGGCAGAACGGCTCGGTGGTGCTCTCGCTGTCCACCGCTGCCCCGCTCTCGCTGCTGCTCTCGACGTCGCCCTCGCTGCTCGCGCCACTCGAGCTGGTCGAGCCGTCGGCGGCGACGCTGCCACCGCTTTCGCAGCCGAGTGCGAGCAAGAACGTGATGCGCGCGAGCGTGCTGGCCCGGAGCACGCGTGTCATCGACATGGACAACATGCGGTGTAGATGTCAGAGTCTTGCCTGCCGTGCTTGCGAGCGCAAGCACGAAGCCACAAAGATGTCGCAGCGGATCGCCATCTTCGTCGCGCTCGCGATCGTTCCCAGCGCGGCTGCGGCCGAGCGGCCGGTCGAGCCCGCGGGCTATGCTCCGCGTGCGAGCGGCGTGGAAGGTCGGCCGGTGCCGATGCGTCGCGTGCTGTATCTGAACTTCGATGGCGGCGACATCGAGTGGTGCGGCGAAGGCGAGGACGATCCGCACGGCAACTGCTCGACGATCTTTCAGGGCGCGGTCGTTCCGTACAGCGGAGACGCGACCGCGCGCGCTGCGGTGGTGCAGACGGTCGTGCAGGACCTGAAGGACTACGATGTCGTCGTCACCACCGAGCGCCCCGCCGATGACGTCGACTACGACATGGAGATGATCGGCCAGTGGTCGCCGCTCGCGGGCGGTGGCTTCCTGGGCATCGCGCCGAAGATCGATTGCTTCGACGGCGACGGTGGCGATCTCAGCTTCACGCTCGACCCCGCCGATCTCAGCCCGCCCGACACCGCGAAGGTGGTGTTGCAGGAGCTCGCGCACACGTGGGGGCTCGAGCACGTCGACAGCACCGGCGACCTGCTCTTTCCCACCGTCGGCAACGCACCCGATCCGAAGTTCGAGGATCAGTGCAGCCCCATCGTGTACTCGCCGCAGCGTTGCCCCGATCAGCACGCGCTGTTCTGCGACACGCCCGGCGATCAGAACAGCCACGCCGAGATGCTGATGCTGTTCGGGCCACGCCAGCCCGACACGATCGCGCCCACGCTCGAGATCCTCTCGCCCGTCGATGGCGCGCAGCTGCTCGGCGACTTCCACCTCGTCATCGAGCTGCACGACGACGTCGCGCCGCAACAGTTCGCGACCACGGTCGAGTTCGTCGGTGGCTTCTCGAGCGACGTCGATCTCGCGGGGCCGGGCGTGTTCCCGATCGCGCTCACCGACGTGCCCGACGGCGCGTGGACGGTGCGCGTCACCGCGAGCGACCCCGAAGGCAACGCGGCGATGCAAGAGATCACGGTGCAGGTCGGCGAGCCCGCGCCGCCCGACACGAGCGGCAGCGGGTCGTCGTCGAACGACACGAGCGACAGCGGCGGTGCCGATCACGATCACGATGCGGACGACGAGACCACCAGCGGCGCGCAGAACACCGATGACAGCGGGTGTAACTGCGCAGCCGGTGCGCCCGTCTCTTCGCTGTGGCCGTGGCTCTCCATCGTCGTGATGGCGCCGCTGCGACGACGCCGCGCATGAGCGACGACGACGACGCGCGACAGGTGCCGACCGGTCGGCTGTCGCGATTCGCGAGGATGGTCGGTGTCGGCGCGCGCACGGGTGCGAGCTTGCTCTTGTCGCGCGACGGCAAAGGCGCGGCCGAGCATGCCGCCGAGGTGCTGGGCTCGCTGCGTGGCCTCGCCGCGAAGGTCGGGCAGATGGCGAGCTACGTCGACGGCTTCGTGCCCGACGATCATCGCGAGTCGTACGAGCGTGCGATGGGCAAGCTGCTCGCGGCCACACCGCACTCGTCGCCCGCGGCGATCCGTGCATTGGTGGAAGCCGAGCTGGAGGCGCCGATCGCCGAGCTCTTCGCGAGCTGGGACGACACGCCGATCGCGAGCGCATCGATCGGCCAGGTGCATCGCGCGACGCTCGCGAGCGGCCGCGAGGTCGCGGTGAAGGTGCAACACCCGGGCATCGATCGCGCGATCGAGGCGGACCTCAGCAACGCCGGCGTGATCCAGGGGATGGTCGGCGCGCTGGTCTCGAAGCAGGTCGGTGTGCACGACGTGTTCGAGATCGTGAAGCAACGCTTCCGCGAAGAGCTCGACTACACGCTCGAGGCGCGGCGCCAGCGACAGTTCGCGGAGATCCACGCCGACGACGAGTGGGTGCGCATCCCGGAAGTCATCGACGATCGCTCGACCCGGCGCGTGCTCACCACCGAGCTCGTGCACGGCAGGTCGCT
>DASZPU010000476.1:0-2889 GCA_035550195.1 Nannocystaceae bacterium | reverse complement strand
GAAGATCTCGTCGCTGTCGCTGCCGCCGACGAAGAGCGAGGGCAGCTCGAAGTGGTGCGAGTCGGCCCCCTCCTCGCCCTCGACGAGCGCGAGCGCGATCGGGAACACGCCGCCATCGGGCGGCGCGGCGATGTCGGGGATGTCGCCGTCGAACTGTGCGGGGCACTCGATCGGACAGACCGGATCGGGCCCCGAATCGACGATGGTGATCTCGCCGTTGTCGTCGAGCACGAACTGCCGGCTCTGCAGCACGCGCTGCGTGTCGAGGCTGATCTCCGCGACCAGCTGGCACTGCGGGAACGTGACGTACACGCTCGCCGACGCCTCGGGATCACATGCGCCGCCGATGAAGCCGTCCGCACCGTCGGTCTCGACGGTGTTGGTGTCGCCGCCGCTGCTCTCGGCGCCGCCGCTTTCGTCGGTGCCGGTGTCACCGAAGCTGACGTCGCCGTCGTCCGCGAGCGAGAGCTCGCGCGGCACCGCGATCATGTCACCCGGACGAGCGCCGAGCGGCGTGCCGTCGCTGCGCCGCGGCACGATGGTGCTGACCAGCGAGCTCGGCGCTTCGTCGGGCGGAAGCCCGACCGCGTACGCGGCGAGATCGGGCATCTCGATCGCACTGAGGTCGCAGCTGCCGTAGTTCGCCGTGACGACGCGGCAATCGGGGGTCTGCACGATGCGCGACGGCGTGGTGCCGACCGGCACGAGGTTGTAGCCGGGCGCCTCGGGATCGAGATCGACCATGCCGTTGGTGTCGCAACGGCGGAACATCCCGACCTCGTTCTTCTCCGAGTTCGCGATGAAGCCGATGAGCTGCGGCGTGTCCTCGTCGAGGCAGTGGCCGAGCGGCTGATCCACGCAATCGTTGAGCGCACGCACGACGATGCGGTCGTCGCTCTTCTCGACGCAGGCGAGCGTCATGTCGAGCGGGCGATCGAGCACGCGGTTGGGCACCACCACCGTGTTCTGGTTGCGACACGCCGACGCGCACGCGAGCGCGAACAGGGCGAGCGAGAGTCGGGACGCGAGCTTCATCGCGAGAACGGTTCCTGGAGACCGATGCGGGCGATCTCGTTGAAGCGGTTCGGACGATCCTGGGCGAGATCGATGATGCTGATCGACGCCTCGAGGTTGTTGGTGACGTAGAGCAGCCGGCGCACGCGATCGATCTCGACCTCGAAGGGACCGGTGCCGGCGACGATCTTCTCGACGACGCGGAAGGCGTCGAGATCGACGACGTAGATCAGCGCGGCGCGGTAGCACGAGATGAGCGCGAAGCGCTGGCCGGCCTCCTCGTAGAGCTTCATGCGCGTGGGCTGATCGCAGATCTCGAGCGGCGGGCGCGAAGGGTTGTCGACCACCTCGCCGTCGGGGCCGACGCTGGTGTCGAGCAACAGCAACGCACCGGGATTGGTCTGCACGACGAGCAGCTGGTCGCCGGTCTCGTCGGCGAACGCGATGTCGCCGAGCACGGGCGTGTAGCTGGCGCCGCCGGGATCGAGGCCGCCGGGAAACACCTGGCGCTGCGATCGCACGCGCGGATCACAGGCGACCTTGAGCGGCTGATCGATCTCGCCCGGGCCCGCGCACTGCTGCTCGAACTCGGGATCGTCGAGCTCTTCGGGCGTGACGCCCTGCACGGTGAAGCTGACGAGCAGTCGCGAGTAGCGGAACGCGGCGTAGACCAACGGGCGGGTGCAGTCGAGCGTGATCGAGGGCGCATCGTCGCCGGGCGTGCACGGGCGCTCGGCGAGCCCGAGCCCGCCGGGCAAGCCACCGAGCGAAGGGAACGCGACGGTCTGATCGATCATCGCGGGCTTGCAGACGCCGCACTGCTCGGCCTCGGCGACGCAGGCGGCATCCCACGGCGCCGCGTCGCCACAGCACGCGGGGATCGCATCGCACACGCACTCGCGGATCGACTCGATGTTGCAGGTGGGCTCGGCACTGGGATAGCAGCACTGCTGCGGCTGGCGCAGATCGACCAGCGACAGCGCGCTACCGTCGGAGTGCGTGACGTAGGCCAGCGGCTGCGTCGGCGAGATCAGCATGTTGAACGGCTCGCGATCCATCTCGACGAGATCGCGATCGTTGAGCAGGTGCGTGAGGCGGTGCTCGGGATCGCAGCGCCCGTCCTTGTCGGTGCCCTGCCCGCACTCGAACCCGGGATCGCTGCCGGCCGGCCCGTCGGCGAGATCGATGTACGTGACGCTGGGATCGCCGCGAACCGGCAGCCACAGCCGCGGCTGCGCGCACGGCTCGCCCGCGACGTGGTTCTCGTCGTTGCACGACGAGGTGAGCACGGTGGCGAAGTCGCCGGTGCGCACGAAGTGGTCGATGAACGGCGCCTCGTCGCACTCGACGACTTGGGGCAGCAGCGCGAGCCGGCGACACGGGAACGCGTCGCTCACCGCCGACCCGATGTCGTGCACGCAGCGGCCGTTCGGCTTGTCGCAGTACGGATCGACGTTGTAGTGCTCGTCGAGCTGCCAGCTCGCGAAGTAGCGCTCGAGATCGATCGCGGCGACCGTGCCCGCGTTGTAGGAGAGATCGTTGTTGCTGTTGACGACGAAGAGGTACTTCGCCGCTTCGCCGTCGAGGGCGCGCGGGTCGAGCAGCAGGCCCGACGGGAAGAACATCTCGTTCTCCGGCGGCCGCTTGCCGACGTTGCCGTTCTCGCAGGCCGCGAGCAGCAGAAGCGGCAGGGCCAGCCGTCGAAATGCGATCATCCGCGGCGCGAACCTACCATAGGAGCGCGCGCGACTCGGTCCCCACGGGACGGCCGTCCGGCACGTCCGACACGGGTCAGCGGCCGTCGCCGAACGGGGCCTCGCCGGCCGCGGCGATCTGCGCGAAGAAGGCGACCGAGCGCAGCGGCTGGCGCAGATG
>DASZPU010000475.1:0-1711 GCA_035550195.1 Nannocystaceae bacterium | reverse complement strand
CGTCTCGCTCGGCGGATCGGCCAGCGCTGCGATCGCATCGTCGAGCACCTCGTCCGCGACCGGACAACGCTCCGCGCTCGCGTTCCAGCGCAGCTCGATGCCACCGCGCCGCGCGACCGTGCCCGCAGGTTCCGCGTCGATCAGCGCGAGCACCAGTGCGAGCGGCCACACGATGCTCGCCTCACCATCAGGACTTCGCGCCGTGGACGCGGCGGATGTCGGCCCCGAGCTTGCGCAGCCGCTTCTCGATCTGCTCGTAGCCGCGATCGAGGTGATACACGCGGCGCACCTCGGTCTTGCCGTCGGCGACCAGCCCCGCGATGACGAGCGAGGCCGACGCGCGCAGATCGGTGGCCATGACCTCGGCGCCGGTGAGCTTGCACGGCCCGCGCACCACCGCGGCCTTGCCCTGCACCGTGATGTCGCCGCCCATGCGGCAGAGCTCGGGCACGTGCATGAAGCGATTCTCGAAGATCGTCTCGGTGATGAGGCTCTGCCCGTCGGCGCACAGCGCCAGCACCATCATCTGCGCCTGCATGTCGGTCGCGAAGCCGGGGTACGGCCGCGTCGACACGTCGATCGGCTCGATGCGATCGGGCCCGATCACGCGCAGCCCGTCGGCCTCGACGCGACACTGCACGTTGGCCTCCTCGAGCTTCGCGATGGTCGCATGCATGTGATCGACCGGCGCATCGAGCAAGAGCACGTCGCCCTTCGTGATCGCGGCCGCCACCGCGAACGTGCCCGCCTCGATGCGATCGGGCACCACCGCGTGATCGAAGCCGTCGAGCTCGTCGACGCCCTCGATCTCGATCACGCTCGTGCCCGCCCCGGTGATCTTCGCGCCCATCTTCACGAGCACGCGCGCGAGCTCCTCGACCTCGGGCTCGCGCGCGACGTTCTCGAGCCGCGACATGCCCTTCGCGAGCGCAGCCGCCATCATCACGTTCTGCGTGCCGCCGACGGTGACGGTGTCGAACATCACCGCCGCGCCGCGCAGCCGCTTCGCCTTGAGATCGACGTAGCCGTGGCGCAGGTTGATCTTCGCACCGAGCGCTTCGAGGCCCTTCAGGTGCTGGTCGATCGGACGCGCACCGATCGCACAACCACCGGGCAACGACACGCGCGCCTTGCCGTAGCGTGCGAGCAGCGGGCCCATCACGGTGACCGACGCGCGCATCGTCTTCACGTGCTCGTAGGGCGCTTCGAGCGGACCCTTCGCGACGTCGCCGGGATCGATCTTCAGCGTGCGATCGCCCGAGACTTCGCAGCCGAGCGAGCGCAGCAGCTTCGACATCGTGTCGATGTCGGACAGCCGCGGCAGATGACGCACCGCGCTGGGCTTGTCGGTGAGCAGCGCGGCGCATTGGATCAACAGCGCGGCATTCTTCGCGCCGTGGATCCGCACCTCGCCGTGCAGACGGTTTCTTCCGTTGATGACGATCTTGTCCATTCGTTCACGGAGGGGAAGCGGCGAAGGGATCGGGCTGCGATTCCTCGCGCTTGCTCTTGCTCTCACGCTTGCGCAGCTCGTCACTATTCCGGAGCTGCTCGATCGCATCCGCGACCGCGCTCGCGTCTTCTTCGCTGCGCTGCCAACCGATCGCGGCCAATGATCCCGGGCACTCGTCCGCCGCTTCGAGCACCCACGTGCGCACGACCGGCTGGAAGCTGCGATCGGCGGCGAGCTGCGGGAAGCGATGGTTCACCA
>DASZPU010000474.1:0-6318 GCA_035550195.1 Nannocystaceae bacterium | reverse complement strand
CGCCCGCGTACATGGCGCCCGAGCAGTGGACGGGCGGCACGGTGGATGCCAAGTCCGACCAGTTCGCGTTCTGCGTCGCGCTGTTCGAGGCGATCGCGAGCGTGCGTCCGTTCGACGGCGTCGACGAGGCCGCGCTGCGCGAGGCGTTGCGCGGACCACCGCGGGCAGCGTGGCCGCGAAACGCACCGCGATGGTTGTGGCGCGCGCTCGTGAAGGGCCTCGCGCACGACCCCGCGGCGCGCTGGCCCGACATGCGCGCGTTGCTGCGGGTCGTCGATCCGACGCGACGACAGCGGCGTGCGATCGCGGTCGGCATGGCCGGGCTCACCGCGGTGCTCGCTGCGACGGCGATCGGTGCTGCGCGCGATCCTTGCGCGGATGCGGGGCAACCGATCGCGCGGCTGTGGGGCGAGCCGCAGCGCGACGCCGTGCTCGACGCGGCGCGGCGCACCGATCCGAGCTGGGGCGAGCAGAGCGGTGCGCACGTGGTCGCGCAGCTCGATGCGCTCGCAGCGTCGTGGACGAACGCAGCGCGTGCGAGCTGTGCTGCGCCCGCGTCGTCGCACGGCCGCGGGTGCCTGCAGTGGACGCAGGCCCGCTTCGCTGCGGCGATCGACGACGTGCAGCGCGGCGATCCGGCGCTGCTCGTCGGTGCCGTTGCGCGTGCGGAGCTGCTCCCCGATCCGTCGGTGTGCGTCGACGCGCCCGCGTTGGCGGCGTTTTCCGAGCGGCCACCCGACGATGCACGCATCGCCGCGCAGCTCGACGAAGCCGAACGCCAGCTCGGCGCGCTCACGGTGCGCGGCGATCCGTCGGTGTATCGCGACGCCGCTGCGCTCGCACGCTCCGCGGCCGACGCGGCGATCGCGGGCGCCGAGACCGAGGTGCACGAGCCGTTGCTCGCGCGCGCGCTGCTCGTCGCCGGACGCATCGAGCTCGGCGAAGGCGAGCATGCCCGCGCGGAGTCGCGGTTGCGTCGTGCGCTCGCGATGGCGCGGCGCAGCAACGACGCTCGCATTGCGGCCGCGGCCTCGGCCGACCTCGTGTACGCGGTGTCGCGGGATCGCGATCGCTTGCGCGAAGCCGAGGACCTCGCGACCGAAGCGACCGCGATGATCGCTGCGCTCGGCGATCCTCCGCTGTTGCGCGCCCGCTTGCTCGCGCACCGTGCTTCGGCGATCGCCCGCGGCGACGGCGGGGAGCACGAGTCCGCGGTCGCGCTGCACGAGGAAGTCGCGATGGCGCTGCGACGCGAGCTCGGCGACCACCATCCCGCGACGATCGTCGAGCTCGGCAACATCGGCGCGGCGCTCGGTTCCGCGGGTCGGCACGACGATGCCCGACACGCGCTGGAGGAGGCGCTCGCGGCCGCAGACGTGGTGTGGGGCGAGCAGCATCCACGCACCGCAGCGCTGCTGGGATCGTTGGGGCTCGCGCGGATGCGTGGCGGCGATCTCGACGGGGCCGAGCGCGACCTACGGCGCTCACTCGCGTTGCGTGAAGCGGTGCTCGGCAGCGAGCACGCGCAGGTCGACGATGCGCGCTACAACCTCGCGCTCTTGTTGCGTCGTCGCGGGGCTCATGCCGAGGCGGTCACGCTGCTGCACGACGGGCTCGCGCACGTGCGCGCCCGCCGAGGCGAGGACGATGCGCTGCTCGGGCCGTGGTGGGTGGCCGAAGGCGAGTCGCTGCTCGAGCTCGGCGCGCACGAGCGGGCACGCTTCGCCTTCGCTGCGGCGCTGCGGTTGTTCGAACGCACGGGCGCGAGCGCTCGCGACTACGCACGCGTGCGCTTCGCGGCCGCGCGCGCGTGGCAGGACGCCGATGCCGATCGCGCGCGCCTGCTCGCCGAACAGGCGCGCGTGGACGCGACCGATGCGAAGGCCGACACGCTGGTCGCCGAGATCGACGCGTGGCTGGCCACGCCGCTGCGCTGATCACTGCAGCGCGTCGGTCGCAGGCGGCGCCAGCTCGTAGCTCCCCGACGCGCGCACGAACACGCCGTACACCGACGAGACGGCGGCACCGGCTTCGAACGCGTCGAGGTCGCCGGGCACGAAGCGATCGTCGACGCGCACGACGTGATCGAGCACGAGCTCACCGATGCAGGGATGCGCATCGGTGACCGTGACGTCGGCGATCTGCACGACCACACCTTCGTATTGCCGCGCAGTGGGAGCGGCGGGCGCGAGGTCGGCGAGCGTGACCGGCGTGGCCATCGGCAACCCGACGGTACCGGTGCGCACGACGTCCGACTCCCGTACGACCTCGAGCGCGACGAAGCCCTCGAACGTCACGACGACGCCGACGAGATCCGCCGCATCGCCGGGATCGAGTAGCTCGCCGAGATCGAAGCCATTCGCGACGACGCGCAACCCCGACCACGGGCCGCCCGCAGGGTCCTGCACGAACAGCTCGCGGCCCGCCAACACCTCGCTCGCGGTGCTCGGCGATACCGCGACGACACCCGTCAGCGCGATGCGCTGCCCGGTGGCCTCGCCGTGCTGCACCGCTGCGATCGTGAAGGGCAGGGGCATGTCGTCGCCCATGCCGAGCGTGGTGTCCTCAGCGCCTTCGTCGCCCTCGATGTCGTCCCAGCCCTCGTCCTCGCACACCGGCACGACGCCGGTCGTGCTGGCGCTCGACGCATCGCCGGGACCCGTGCTCGACGTGTCCCCGCCCGACGACGACGCGGTCGTGTCCACATCGAGCGGTGCCGCGCACGCGCTGCAGATCACGGCGATCACCGACGCCCCGCTCTGCCACCTCGCCACGTGCTCAGGCTACCACTGCAGGTGCGCGTTGCAATCCGCCCATCCTGCTGGCGGTGCGAATCGAGCATGGGTAGCCTGCGCACGGATGTCGCTCCGCTGCGCCGCCCCACTCGCGATCGCCGTGCTCGCGATCGCGTGCTTCGACGGCGAGGCCACGGTCGGTGCGATCTGCAACGTTGCGAGCGACTGCGGGCCGGAGCAAGGCTGCCGGCACGAGCTGTGCGGACGCTGCGGCGACGGTGAGCACATCGAGCGCGAGGTCTGCTACTCGGATCGTCGCGAAGTCGACGACGCCGGTGCAGTCGTGGCGCTGCGCGTCGGTGATCTCGACGACGACAATCGCGACGACGTCGTCGTGCTCGCGCCCGATGGCAGCGCGGCGGTGCTGTTCGCCCAAGGTGGCGGCTTCGAGCGCGTGGCGTTGCCGAGCCCGCTCGCGGCCACCGTGCTCGCGCTCGGTGATGTCGACGGCGACGGCGACCTCGACGTCGTGTTGGCTGGCGAGCTCGACCTCGCGATCGTGGTCTCCGCCGGCGATCGCACGTTCACCGCGGGCGAGATGTTGCTCGCGCACGCGAACGTGGAAGAGCTGGGCGTGGCGTCGCTGGGCGCGGGTGTGCCCGCGCGCCTGCTGACCAAGTTCGACTATGGCGCGCTCGCGTGGCGCGACCCCATCGCAGACTCGGTAGCGCACGCGATCGAGGGTGTCGGCACGGATCTGCACCTCGGCCCTGCGTTCGATTGGAACGGCGACGAGCTCGAGGACATCGCGGTCGTCGATCATCGCAGCTATGCGCTCACGATCGTGCGCGGCACGCCGGGTGGGTACGAAGCGTTCGCCACCGTGGAGGTCGGCCGCGGTCCGGTCGCAGTCGTCGCCGTCGATCGCAACGACGACGGCCGGCTCGACTTCCTCACGCGCGACGCGGAGGGACACAGCGTCACGATCGTCGACGGCACGAAGGACCTGGGGCTCGCGCCGTTCGACACACTCGCGTTCGAACGCGAGCCCGCTGCGATCGCGATGGTCGATGCCGACGTCGACGGCAACCTCGACATCCTGGTCGGCACCGACGAACGACTCGAGCTGTGGCGCGCGATCGGTGGTCGCTATCCCGAGGGCGTCGAGCTCTCGCACGGCGCCGCGCTGCAGCTCGGTGTGGCGCGCTTCCGTGCGACGCCGCTGCCCGACGTGCTCGTGCAGCACGACGCGAAGCTCGAGGATCTGGTGGTGACGCCATGACGCGCGCGCTCGCGATCACCTGCACGCTCGCGCTGCTCGCTGCGCCGGCCCACGCCGCACCGCGCACGTACGTCGGTCCGCTGACGACGATGGAGCCGCCGGCCGCGGAGCCGACGGTCGCGGAGCCGACGGCCGCGGAGCCTGCACCCGCTGCCGTCGACGCACCTACGCCTCCGCCGCCACGCGTCACGCCCGACGCACTGCCGCCGCGACGACGCCCGCCGCTCGTCGTCGCCGGCATGGCGACGATCTCGCTGGGCATCGCCGGCTACGTCGCGATGGTGGTCGGGCTCGGGCTCGGTGCGACCACGGACAGCGATCTCGCGCCGCTGGGCGCACGCGCGGACATCGATCGTCGCCGCGAGCTGCTCGATCGCGGTCGCCTCGGCAATCGTCTGGCGATCGGTGCCGGCGTCGCCGCAGCCGTTGCGATGGCGACCGGCATCGCGCTCGTGGTGATCGGCCGCCGCCGCGCACACATGAACGCGCGCGCGAGGCCACGGCCGTGATCAAGCGAACGATCATCGCGCTGGTCGTGCTCGTCGCGCTCGCGTTCGCGGCCGGCGTGCTGCGCAAGGCGACCATCGCTCGCTTCTTCCCCGACGGTCGGCCCGGCGACGCACCGGAGCTCACGCAGCCCGATGAGGTCGCGCCCGATGCCGCGACCTCGCGTGCGCAGCTCGTGCGCGTGATCCTGCTCGATGGCCTCGGCCGCGACTACGCCGAGCGCATGCCGACGCTCTCGCGTCATTGTGCGACCGGCATCGATACCGCGGTCGACGTCGGCTTCCCCACCGTCTCGCTCCCCGTGCAGCACGCGCTGTGGACCGGGCGCACGCAGCAGCAATCCGGCGTCCAGTACCGCGTCGAGCGGCTCGACACGCCGCCCGCGGACGCGCTGCCGCTGCGCGTGCCCAACAGCATGGCGGTCGCGGAGTCGCACCGCGACATCGTGCACAGCTTCGGCTTCGCACACGTCGAGCCGCCGCTCGACCGCGAGGACATCGAGCCCCAGGGCTCGAGCTGGCGCACCGACGAGTTCGCGCCGGTCGCGACTGCGGCGATCGGATCCGATGCGCCGCTCGTGTTCGTGCACGTGCTGCGCATCGACGAGGCCGGGCATGCCGACGGTGCGAGCTCCGTCGCGTACGCCGACGCGGCGAAGGCTGCCGACGAGATGCTCGCGAACTGGTTCGAGGCCGACCCCGCGCCCGGACGCACGCGATGGTTCGTGCTCGCCGATCATGGCCATCGTCCTGCCGGCGGCCACGGCGATGCGGAGCCGCACGTCCGCGTCGTGCAGGCGTGCATCTTCGGCGACCTCCAGACCGTCGAGCGCGAAGAAGCCCCGATCCATCTCGTCGACGTCCATCGTGCGCTCGCCGATGCGCTCGGTGTGCCGCCCGGCGAGGACAGCATGGGCCGCCCGCTGTCGTTCGCGCGCGTGCATCCCGATCGCGATGCCACGCTGCCGCACGCGCAGAGCTGGCGCATCGCGGTCGCCGCATTCGTCGCGCTCGCCATCGTGATCGTGAGCTCGTGGGGCCGTCGCACGTGGCTGCGCGAGTCGCTGCCGTGGGCCACGGTGGCGATGCTCGTCGCGATCATCGTGCACGGCCGTCCCTCGCTGTCGAACCCGGTCGTCTATCCACCGCTCGGCACGAGCGTGATGCTGGCCGCGCTTCCGGGTTTGTTGTGGCTGCTCGTCGCGCTCGTGCGCGCGCGTGTGCACGAGCAACCGTTCGCACTCTTGCGCAGCCACATGGGAGCCGCGACCGCAGCGGTGGCCGGGCTCGCGATCGTGTGCGGGGTGCCCAGTGCGCTGCTCGGCGGCCCACCGCCGCTCCTTCCGCTCGTCACCGGCTGGCTGTCGATGTCGATCAGCGTGCTCGCGGCGGGCTTCGCCACGGCCGCGCTCGCCGTCCTGCTCGCGAGCATGATGCACGCGCGCCCGGTGAAGCGACGGCACCGCTGACTACTCTTCGTCTTCGGCGCCGGCTTGCGCGAGCTTCTCGCGCGCACGACGGCCGCGACGCGAGCGATCGATCTGCACGGGCGACAGCGTGCCGTAGGCCCCGCGCAGGCTCTGCACGAGCACGCCGTCGGCGGTGCCGAGATCGCGGGTCTCGGCGAAGTCGCGCGACAGATCGAAGATCTCCGTGACGTTGTCCTCGCGGCGGACGAGCAGCTTGTAGGGCCACAGCACCACGCCGAACTGATCGCTCTCGTTGAGCGGCAGCGGGCGCTTGCGGTCGAGCAGCTCGACCGGCGCGCCATCGACGAGGTAGGGCAGCAGGCTCT
>DASZPU010000473.1:0-2865 GCA_035550195.1 Nannocystaceae bacterium | reverse complement strand
CGTCCGCGCCCCTCACCCTTGCGCAGCGTCTGCACCAGCGCGAAGCCGAGGCAGACCGCACACACGGTGAGGACGTGATCGAACATCCTCAGCTCGACTCGAGGTGACCGATGCGGCGGTACTTCTCGTAGCGACGCTCGAGCAACGTATCGATCGGCGTCGCGCGCAGCTCGTTCAGATGTCCGCGCAGCGTGGTCGCGAGGTTCGCCGCGGTCTGGCTGAGCCCGCGGTGCGCTCCGCCCGGCGACTCGGGCACGACCTCGTCGCAGATGCCGAGCTTCAGCAGGTCGTGCGAGGTGAGCTTGAGCTGCGTCGCGGCCTGCTGCTCGGCCTCGGGATCCTTCCACAGGATCGATGCGCAGCCGCGCGGCGAGATCACCGAGTACACCGCGTGCTCGAGCATGATGATGCGATCGGTGAGACCGATCGCGAGCGCGCCACCGCTGCCGCCTTCGCCGATCACGATCGACACGGTGGGCACGCGCAGGCCCGCGAGGATCTCGAGGCACGTCGCGATCGCTTCCGATTGCCCACGCTCTTCGGCGCCGATGCCCGGGTACGCGCCCGCGGTGTCGATGAAGCACACCAGCGGATGGCCGAACTGCTCGGCCATGCGGAACAGTCGCTGGGCCTTGCGATAGCCCTCGGGCCGCGCCATGCCGAAGTTGCGCAGCAGGTTCTCCTTGGTGTTGCGACCCTTCTGGTGGCCGAGCGCGATGATCGGCAGCCCATCGAAGCGACACGGGCCGCCGATGATCGCGGGGTCGTCGGCATACGCACGATCGCCGCGCAGCTCGAGGAACTCGGTGGTGATCTCGCCGAGGTAGTCGAGCGTGAACGGACGGTCGGGGTGCTTCGCGAGCTGCACCTGCTCCCACGGCGTGAGCGCGGCGAAGCGCTCGCGTTGGAGCTGACGCGCCTTCTCTTCGAGGCGCTCGATCTCCGCCGCCATCTCGCCGCTGCCACCGGAGAGCAGCTTGAGCTCGCGGATCTTGCCCTCGAGCTCGACGATCGGCCGCTCGAACTCCAACACCTTGCTGGTCATGTCATTTCTCTATCGCCCGCGAGGAACGCATCGATCGCGGAGAACGGGCAGTCGGCCGGACGCGCAATCGTGTGGATCACCGCGCCGGGCAGCTGGTGGCGGAAAAAGGTGCGCTGACGACGGGCGTACTGGCGCGTCGCCGCGATGATCTCGACGCGTGCGGACGCGAGATCGCGGCGCCCCTCCACGACGTCCAGCAGCTGGCGATAGCCGAGTGTCTGCATCGCCTTGTGACCGGCATGATAACCGGCTCTTTGCAGCATCTCCACCTCGCCCAGCCAGCCTTGCGCGAGCATCGCGTCCACGCGTCGCTCGATGCGGGCCGCGAGCGCCGGGCCGGGGTCGAGCACGACGAGCATGAGCGCAGCGCGGGGCCGTGGCGGGTCGAGGGCGCGGGCGCGCGAGATCGGGCCGTCGTTCACGGCACACAGCCACAGGTTGCGTGCGAGACGAACCAGGTTCGCGGGATGGATCTCGGCGGCCGTGTCGGGATCGATCGCCGCGAGCCCGCGTGCCATCGCACCGGGCTCGTCGCGCTCGCGTGCACGCCACTTCGCTTCGAACGCGTCGCGCTGTGCATCGCCGTGCGCAGCATCGTGGGCGCCCTCACGCGGCGCAGTCTGCGTCCACAACGTCGCGCGCAGGTAGAAGCCCGTGCCGCCGACGACGATCGCAGGCGTCTGCTGCAGCAGCGGCCACGCGAGCGCGGCGTAGTCGATCGCGGAAAACGGTTGATCGGGATCGACGACGTCGACGAGGTGATGACGCACGCGTGCACGCTGCGTCGCGTCGGGCTTGCCGCTGCCGATGTCGAGCCCGCGGTAGACCTTCACGGAATCGCAGACGACGACCTCGCGATCGAGCCGCTGTGCGAGCTCGCGACCGAGCTCGCCCTTGCCCGCAGCCGTCGGTCCGACGACGGCGACGACGCGCGGCAGCTCGCTCATCGCGGACGACCACCGACGAGATCGCTCGCGCTCCAGCGCTGCACACCGGGCACTTCGGTGAGCTCGACGCCCTGCTCGGCGAGCTCGCGCAGGAAGCGACGGGCCCAGCGCGGTGCGACGTCTCGGGCACCGAGCTCGACGATCGCGGCCGTGGCATGCGCGATCGCGCCGCGATCACGCGCGCGCGTGCGGAGATACGGGAGCACCTTCGCGAGCAATGCGGCTGCATCGACGTCGTCGACACAGCGACGCAGCTCGGCCGGCACCGCGCGCACGATCACCGCGTCCTCGCCGAAGCCGTCGATGACGATGCCGAGCGCGAGCAGATCGGCGTGCGCGGCGATGCAGAGCTCGAGGTCGGCGGACGATACCTGCACGACCGCGGGCACGAGCAGCGTCTGCGCGAGCACACCGCCGCCGCCCAGCTCGGCCGCGAGGCGACGTTCGAGCAAGAAGCTCCGCACGGCGCGGAGATCGACGGCGAGCAGATCGTCCTGCCAGCGCACGAGCGCGACCGGTCCCGGGAGACAATCGAGCAGCTCGGGCAGCTCGGGCGCCGCCGCGGCCACCACCTCCTCGCGCTCGCTCGCCGCACCTTCGCGCGCACGCAGTGCCCCGAGCGCATCGGCAGCACCACGCAATTGCTCGCGCGTGCCGGCATAGTCGGCCGCGAGCGCGCGCGTGCGCAGCCCATAGCTGCGCCCACCGTCCTCGGCTCGCGGACCGCTCCCCTCGTCACGCTCCCCGCTGAACGCTTCACGCTGAGCGCTGAACGCTTCACGCTGGGCGCTGGGCGCTTCACGCTCCCCGCTGAACGCTTCGCGTTGCATGCCGGGCGTTTCACGCGGTGCGTGCTCGAGCTCCGCCGCGAGC
>DASZPU010000472.1:0-15489 GCA_035550195.1 Nannocystaceae bacterium | reverse complement strand
CGAACACTCCGTCGCCGCATCTCGCGAGCTCGATCATCGTCGGCATCACAGTGGTCGAGCGAGCTCGAGACCATCCACGGTACTCCGGCGACGTCAGCCCGTCGGTACGCCGAGCATTCGGCCGATCGCTGCGGTCAGTCCCATCGCCAGCGCGCCGCCGATCGTGACGCGCAGCGACGCGCGCACGAGCGGTGCGCCGCCGAGGTAGGCACCGAAGGCCCCGAGCGCGGCAAGGCTGGCGATCGAGATGGCTGCGATCGCGACGATGCGCGCCGCGGCGGGTGCGACCAGCAGCGCGACGATCGGAATGACCGCGAACACGGCGAAGCTCAGCGCGGAGATCCACGCCGCTTGCAGCGGTCGCGCGAGCGCGACCTGCTCGATGCCCAGCTCGTCGCGCAGGTGGGCACCGAGACGATCGCGTGCGCCGAGCTGCTCGGCGACCTGCGTCGCGAGATCGCGATCGAGACCGCGTGCGACGTAGATGCCGATGAGCTCCTGTCGCTCGGCCTCGGGATTGCCCGCGAGCTCTCGCTGCTCGCGTGCGATGTCGGCCCGCTCCGCGTCGCGCTGCGAGCTGACCGACACGTATTCGCCGGCCGCCATCGACATCGCTCCGGCGACCAGGCCGGCGACGCCCGCGATGAGGATCGTGTGCGCCGATGCCGACGAGGCGGCGACGCCGACCATCAAGCTCGCAGTCGAGACGATCGCGTCGTTCGATCCGAGCACCGCGGCTCGCAGCCATCCCGTCCGACCGCTGCGGTGCGACTCTGCGTGGGGCATCGCGGAAGACTACGCGGATTCGATCGGGTTCGGTCGGGCGCCTGTTTCAGCTCAACGCGGGTCGAAGCAGCCGTCGGGGATCGAGTCGCACGCGGCGTGTGGCTCGTCGTAGAGCTTCGGGCATGCGGCCTCGAGCTTCAGATCCATCGGCGTCGGATAGTCGTCTGCCGTGTGGTCGTTCGGCTCGTAGCGCGGTGTGTCGCCGCGGCAGAGCATGGTCAGGTCGTTGCTGTTCGGCAGGCCTGGCGGGTGAGCGATCAGGTCTACGTTCTGACAGAAACCAGCGCGGCACTCGTACGCCTCGCCGTACCGCTCGAGCTGCGGACAGTCTTCGTCCTGCTCGCAGGTCACGAACCGCCCCCAGTCACCCCACAACCACCCGGTGCCGTCGGCTTCCGTGCACTCGGCGAACACTTCGACGAAGCGGCCCCATGAGTAGCTGTAGATCGGCTTCTCGTCGACGCGGCATGTCGGGAGCGTGGGCGACACGCCTGCGATCCGATGAACCTTGCACAGGTGATGGTTGGACTCCTGGCACACCCACAGGAACTCGGCGTCACTCTGGTCGATGATGCGCGTCGTTCCCTCGGGCAACGTTTCCGGATCCGCGCTACAACCTCCGAGCAGCAGCAGTGCAACCGTCATCGATCGTCGCATCTCGAACACCGTAGCATCGGATCATCCGCGACGGCGCGGCCGGAAGGGAAGAGCCTGCCGATGCGCTCGCGCAACGCCACGTCGGCCATGGAGTCGATGACCGCTTTCGTGAAGTGGAGCGCGAACTGGTCGTGCTGATCGGGCGCCTCGAGTGGCATCGCGAGCGGGGCCGTCGAGTCGCCAGCGTTTGGCCTTGCCGAAGAAGACGATGCGACCGCCGTAGGCCTCGCGTAGCTCGACGAGCGCACGCTGCACGGTGGGCGCGGAGGTTCTCGTGCGCCCGATCGCGGTGACGATCTCGCGCTTGCTCATTCCCTGCGCGCCGGCGCGCTCCAGAAGTTATGCGATGAGCACGCGGACCTCCGCGCGCGGCAAAGAGCGACGTCGACGTCGTGTCTGAGGCATGCGCGCGGCAGGATGGAAGGAAGGGCGAAGCGGATCAACGAGGCGGGACGGCTGTCAGGCGATGCCCGGAGGCGCCTCGCGGCGTGCGCGACCCGAATCGTCGATTTCAAGATCGCCGCTTCGGGTCGGGAGCACGGTGTTGCTGGTTCGCACAAGCGCCGCGAGGGTCGGCAGACCCTCTTCTTCGATC
The DNA here is from genome assembly GCA_035550195.1 of Nannocystaceae bacterium. Classification (GTDB taxonomy): domain Bacteria; phylum Myxococcota_A; class Polyangia; order Nannocystales; family Nannocystaceae; genus Xiheibacterium. The sequence goes on along the minus strand of DASZPU010000472.1, from coordinate 13,451 downwards.
GGAAAATCGTCGCAGACGGTCCGCGACCCGCTCGAGCTGCGAAAAAATCTGCGTCGGGGGGTACGCGGACGTCCTCGACCTGCAAAAAAATCGGTTCGGAAGGTCGGCGTACCCTCCGGGACGAAGAAAAAATAGGTTCGGAGGGTCGGCGTACCCTCCGCGGGCATCGAGAAATCGTCGGCGGGGGTAGGGGGACCCTCGGTTGCACAGGTCGCACACACGGCGAGCCCGCGAGCTCAGCCTTCGTGCGTACGCAGGAACGCGCGCGTGCGATCGCCAGCGCCGTCTCGCGCTCGTCGATCTCGACGAGCGCGCGCAGCAGATGCGCACGGGTGTCGCGAAGGGGCTGGATTGCTGCACGGCGATCGTCGCGACCTCCGTGCTTGGTCGACGCGCGCCAGAGCGAAGCCACCGTGCACGGCGACACGTTGCTCCGCGCGGGCTGAGCTCGGCGGATCACTCGCCGCGAGCATCGCGGGACGCGAGCAGACGGTCGAAGCTGATCTCGAGGCCGCTGTTCGCGATGCGCAGCATGCTTTCGACGTCGGGCGACGAGCGACCGAGCGCGACCACCAAGCGCTCGTGCATCACCGTGCGCAGGTTGTCGCGGATCTTCGCGATGCGTCGCGCGACCGTCGAGCGATGGATGTGGTGCATCGCGGCGAGCTCGTCGATCGAGAGCTCGTGCAAGAGCGACAGCCGTAGCAGCGTGCGCGACTCGGGATCGAGGCTGGCGAGCGCATCGCTGAGCGCGGCCTTCACCAGCGTGCGGTGCTGATCCTTCAGCGCACCGAGCTCCGGGCTCGTGTGCTCCGCGATCGCGTCGGCGAGCGCTTCGCTCGACTCGATGTGCAGCCCCCGTTCCGCGCGCTGCAAGTTCAGCGCGCGCCTCACCGCGACGACCTTCACGAGCGCGCGCAGATCACCCTTGCCGACGAGCTCGAGGATCCGCGGTGCACCGTCGTTGCCGACGAAGAGGATCGCGCGCGTCTGCGCGAGCGCTTCGAGCTGGTGCTCGTCGGAGAGCCCCATGCGGCGCAGCGCCGCGGTGGCCGAACCGAAGTAGCGCGCCTCGAACTCGCGGATCGCCTTGGCCTGGCCTTCGGCGCACGCGAGCGCGAGGATCATCGCGTCGAGATCCAGCGCATCGATCGCCGTGGCGTCTGCGTCGACCCGCGACCATGCGAGCTGCTCGAGCGCCTCGCGATCGACCGCGAGCTCGTGCGCGTCGGCGGCCGCCCGGACGCGCTCGCGCAGCCGCTGTTGCGCCGCTTCCACCGGTTTCGCGACGATACCATGTGAGTCCGGTCGCATTCGCGATCGTCCGCGGCCGCGCGACTCGGTTCGTCGCCGCGTGATGAGCTCGTGTGAACGTCCGAATCCTCGCTCTCTCGTCGGTGCTGCTTGGCCTCGTGCCGTCGGCGTGCGCCCTGTTCTCCACGGGCTCGGCCCCCAACGCGACGGCCGAGCCCGGCGGCACACCGTCGAGCGCGCCGGCGAAGGGGGACGCCGATCCGCCGATCGACTACTCCGTGCTCTCCGACGCGGCCGCGCATCCGGCCGTCGCGAACTTTCTCACCGACACCCACGCCGCGCTGAGCACGGATCGCGAGCACGTCACCTCGCTATGGGCGGTCGACATCGGCGGCACCGCGAAGACCAGCACCGATCCGATCGCGATCTATCTATATGGTGCCCATCGCAGCCTCGACAACGCGGCGCGACTCGTCGAGCACTGCGGTGCCGTACGCATGGCCGCGCAGCTCCGCGAAGTCGCACCGTTCGCGACGCCGGCCGATGCCGCGAAGCCGGCGCAGGTGCTCGCGGGATGGAGCGCGGCCGGGCAATCGGAGATCGGTGACAAGCCCAGTGGCCAGCTCGACACGTACCAGGCGAAGGCATGCATCACCGACGTCGCGCACATGCTCGGCGAGACGCTCGATGCCGCAGCGAAGCTCGAGCGGGAAGCGCCGCATCGCGAAGGCGCGAAGGTCGTGCGCGGCTGGGCGCACGTGCTCACGTACGCGACGGCGCTCGGCTCTCCGTGGCCGGTGCCCGAGCAAGCGACGCGCGAGCTCGCGGCGTTCGATCACTTCGTGCGCACGGGCAAGGCGAAGGAACCGGCGGCGGTGAAGGTGAAGCCGGTCCACCCCGCGCTCGTGCTGCTCGTCGAGAAGCTCGGGCAGCGCGTCACGGCACCCGGTCGATGCGAGCTGCTCGGTCTCGATCGCTCCGACACTGCACGCGGCAGCAACATCCAAGTGTGGCTGTACGCGTCGAGCGTCGCGATGCGCACGTACGCGGATCTGCTCGAGACGTGTAAGGCACCGAAGGCCGCGGAGGTCGCACGCAAGCTGCCGAAGAAGCTCGACAAGCCCGAGGATGTCGATCGCGTGTTCGAGATGCTCGCGCCGGTCTTCGACGATCAGGAATCGCCGGAACGATTCTGCGTGGGCAAGGCCTCGTATGTGCTGCAGGAGACGCTCGGCGGGGTCAACGAGGCCGGTCGGTTCAAGCGCAGCGGGATCAACCAGAGCGTCCCGTATGCCGAGGGTGCGTTCGCATCGTTCGACACGATCGTCGAGCAGGCCGAGTCCACACCCGAGGGCCGTGACGAGCTCGCGCGCGCTTTGCTCGTCGACGCGATCGCCCAGCTGCACAAGCTCAAGCGCCGTCCGGACAAGGAGCTGCACCGCTACGACGACTGAGCCGCCCCGCAAACCACGCTACCGTCGGCGCACGTCGATCATGCAACCCACGCCGACCGACTCTTCGTGCCTCTCCGAGCCGACGCTCGTCGCGTACGTCGAGGGGTGGCTCTCGGAAGCGGACGCCCGCGCCGCGGCGGTCCATCTCGACGCGTGCAGCGAGTGTCTGCGCGTCGTCGCGCTGCTCGGCGTCGCCGATGCGGAGCCGAACGCATCGACCCGCTACACCGTGCACGAAGAGATCGCGCGCGGTGGCATGGGTCGGATCCTCGCGGCGTGGGACGAGCGCTTGCAACGTCCCGTCGCGCTCAAGACCGTGCGCAGCGCCGACGCGTTGTCGCGCGGTCGCTTCGAGCGCGAGATGCTGGTCACCGCCCGTCTGCAACACCCGTCGATCGTGCCGATCTACGACGGCGGCACGCTGCCCGACGGCGCGCCGTACTACGCGATGCGCAGGGTCGAGGGCCGCGAGCTCGAAGCGTGCATCCGGGAGTCGGTCACCCTCGCGCAGCGGCTCGCGCTGTTGCGGCCCTTCATCGCGCTGGTGGACGCGATCGCGTACGCGCACGCACGCGGCTTCGTGCACCGCGATCTCAAGCCGCGCAACGTGCTCGTCGGCCGCTTCGGCGAGACGGTCGTGCTCGACTGGGGGCTCGCGCGATCCGTCGACGCGACGGAGCTCGACGAGCACGGCGAGGGCGACAGCGTGCAGGACGGACTCACGAACACCGGCGCGGTGATGGGCACGCCCGGCTACATCGCGCCGGAGATCGTGCAGGGCCTGCGCGCGACGGCGGCTTCGGACGTCTACAGCCTCGGCGTGATCTTGGCGCAGATCCTCACCGGCGATCCGCGTACGCACGCCGAGGGATCGCTGCGCGCAGCGGGAGCGCCCGCGGATCTCGTGGCGATCACGAAGCGCGCGACGCAGCCGCGACCCGGGGATCGCTACGCCGACGCACACGCGCTCGCCGAAGACCTGCGTCGGTTCGAGGCGGGGCGGCTCGTGGATGCGCGCGCATACGGTCTACTCGATCGCATCGTTCGCTTCGTACGACTCCATCGCGCAGCTGCGGGTGTCGCCGTGCTCGCGGGCTTCGCTCTCCTCGCGATGGGCGGGTGGTCGTATCGCAACGTCGCGGCGGCACGAGATCGTGCCGAGGCGGAGCGCGAGGCGGCCGAAGGGCTCATCGACTTTGCGCTCGAGGACCTCTCCACACAGCTGCGTGGGCTGGGCCGCACCGACGTGCTGCGATCCGTCGTGCAGCAAGTCGACGGGTACTACGAGGAACGCGCGCCCGCGACCGACGAGCGCTCTGCGCTGCGCGTGGGTCGAGCGTTGACGCTGCACGGTGCGATCGCGGCGAGCACCGGCGACGATGCGACCGCGGTGGCGAAGCTCGAGCAAGCGCGCGACGTCTTCGCGGCGCACGAGCACTCCGAGCGCGCGGCGCACATGCGCTGCGATGCGATCGACAGTCTCGCAATTGCACTGCGCAACCTCGGTCGGCTCGACGAGGCCGAAAGCGCGGCGCGGGAGTGCGTTGCGCTGGCCGAGCGCTGGATCGCGCGGGATCCCGATGCACCCGCCTGGACGCTCACGCTCGCGGCGGTCGAGTCCACGCAGGTGCTGTTGCAGCTCGCACGCGGAGACTCGGATTCGGCGCGCACGACGATGCCGCGCGTGCTTGCGCGGATCGACGCTGGCACGTGGGAGGGCGACGAGCTCGCGCGCGCCGTCAACCTGCGGCGCATCGTGGGCAGTCGCATGGGTGTGCTCGCGATGAACGATCGCCGCCTCGACGACGCCGCGACGCATTTTCGCCGTGCGCTGCGCGACGCGGAAGAGCTGCGACGCTTGCGTCCGGGCAACAGCGGTGCGGTGGCTGCAGTCGCGGGTGCGCGCCTCGAGCTGGCCGCGGCATTGGAGGCGCTCGGTCGATCCGACGATGCCGAGGAACAGCTGCGCACCGCGATCGGCACGTATCGACTGCTGCTCGAGCTCGAACCGGCGAACCTGCCGTGGGTGCGCAACCTGTCGCGCGCGCGTCGGACCCTCGCGGACGGAGAGTTCCGTCGTGGGCGCGTCGACGATGCGATCGCGACGACGCGTGAGAACATCGCCGCCGTCGATCGCGCGGTGGAGCTGCGGGTGCCGGAAGCCTGGGATCTGCGCATGAGCCGTGGCTTCCTGCGCGTCGAGCTCGGTGACTTCTTGCAGCGCAGCGGTCAGCCCGACACGGCGGCCCACGAGCTCGAGCGTGGGCTCGCGGAGATGGAAGAGCTCGTCGCCGAGCACACCGATGCCGAGTCGCTGCATCGCTACGGCTTCGCGTTGCTGTTGCATGCCGACTTCGCGATGGCGCGCGACGATCTCGATCGCGCGCAGCGGAGTCTCATGCGCGCGCGCGAGCTGGCCGAGCGCGGCGACACGAGCCCCGGCGGTCGCATTCGTCTCGCCGAGCCCACGGCGCGGCTGGCCGTCGTCGCGTGGAAGTCGGGCGATCACGAGGCCGCGCGCACGCGATTGCGCCAAGCGCTGTCGCTCCTCGCCGAGGCCCAGCAAGGCGGTGCGTCGGCGTCGGCGCTCGCGGAGTTGCGTGCGCTGCTCGACGAGCCCGCGCGTGCGCTCGGCGAGCCGCTGCCACCCTGACGCAGCGATTGCACGGCGTGGCGAGCCGCGTCGCAGTCATTGCGCGGGTGGATCGGGCGCGGCCGAGGGATTCTGCACTGCAGAGGCGAACCTCGACATGACACGCTCGTACGTGCTGCTCGTGCTCGGTCTGTTCCTGCTCGCGTCGTCGCTGGCGCTCGCGCTCGATGGCAGCCTGCGCATCGCCGCGATCGGTCGCTACACGCTCGCGTCCTTGCTCGTGTTGGGACCGTTCGTCGCAGTCGGTGCGTTCGTCGGTCGCATCGCGGAAGGCGCGAGCATTCGCGCCGAGTGACGTCACCAGGGCGCGACGATGCGTCCCGGGGCGTCCATCGTGCCGCCCTGGGTGTGGCACACGTTGCAATCGCCATTGTCGACCGGCATCGCCATCACGCATCGCAACTCCTGCGGCGCACGGGTTGCGTGACGGCAAGCGCGCCCGGTCGCGCCGTGATCGAAACGTTCACGCGTTCGTGTCGGGTTCCACCGCTTGCTCGCGGCGGTGATCCTTCGCGATCAGCACGTAGAGCGACGGCACGACGAACAGCGTGAAGAGCGTGCCGATGGTCATGCCGCCGACGAGCACGAGGCCGATCGAGTTGCGCGCCACCGCACCTGCGCCGGTCACCAGCGTCAGTGGGAAGTGTCCGACCACGGTGGCGACGGTCGTCATCAGCACGGGGCGCAGTCGTGTCGCCGCGGCGATGTGCACGGCCTCGAGCTTCGACAGGCCGAGGGCTTGTTGCTGGTTGGCGAACTCGACGATGAGGATGCCGTTCTTCGCGACCAGCCCGACCAGCGTCACGAGCCCCACCTGCGAGTAGATGTTGAGCGTGGTGGTCCAACCTTCGGTGAGCGCGAAGCCCATGCCCGGCGGCCCCGCGAACTTCAGGAACGTGAACACGAGCGCGCCGAACATCGCGAGCGGCACCGAGCCCGCGAGGATCACGAACGGATCGCGGAACGAGTTGAACTGCGCCGCGAGCACCAAGAAGATGAGCAGCAAGGCGAGCGCGAGCGCAGGCAGGAACTTGCCGCTCTCCTGGCGGAGCTGTCGCGACTCGCCGGTGTAGTCGATGCGATAGCCGGGCGGCAAGATGCGCGCCGCCGCGTCTTCGAGCACCTTGAGGCCGCCGTCGAGCGAGCGCGGTGCGATGCCGGAGAGCTTGATCGCGTTGAGCTGCTGGAAGCGGTTGAGCGTGCGCGGCTCGACGCCTTCGTGCAGCGATGCGACCGCCGACAACGGCATGAGCTTGCCACCCGGTCCGGTGACGTGGATCTGCGCGACCTGCTCGGGCGTGAGCCGCGAGATGCGTTGGATCTGCGGGATGACCTTGTACGCGCGCCCGTCGAGATCGAAGCGGTTGACGAAGTTTCCGCCCAGCATCGCCGCGACGTCGCTGCCCACCTGCTGCATGCTGAGCCCCATCGTCGCGACCTTCTCGCGATCGATGGCGATGCGCGCCTTGGCCTGATCGATGCGCACGTCGCTGATCGGCGGGAACGCGAACTGCCCGCTGGCAGCCGCCTCTTGGACGATCTGCTCCGCGAAACGCACCAGCTCCTCGTGGCTCGCGGTCGATGCGATCACGAACTCGACCGGGAAGAAGCCGGCGCTCGGCAGCGCGGAGGGGAGGAAGACCGGCGCACGCAGTCCGGTGATGCCCGCGAGCTTCGCGTTCACCTCGGCTTGGATAGGGAAGATGGTGCGCTCACGTTCGTCCCACGGCTCGACCAACATGCCGCCGAAGCCACCGTTCGCGAACGAGATCTGGAAGCTGTGATCGAACTCGGGCGTAGCCGCGAACACCTCGCCGACCTGTTCGCTGTAGTGCGTCACCTGTTCCAGCGTCGCGTTGGCGGGCACGTCGAGCGCACCGAAGATCACGCCCTGGTCCTCGTTGGGTGCGAGCTCGCTCGGCGAGAACAGGTACATCGGCACGGTCGCCAGCGAGAGCACGATCCACACGGTGTAGACCGCGGGCCGCGTGCGCAGTGTCGCCCCGAGCGCGCGCGAGTAGCCGCGACGCAGCGCATCGAAGGCGCGATCGATCGTCCGCGACAGCCAGCCTTGCGAGTGCTCGGCCGAGAGCAGGTTCGCGGACATCATCGGCGACAGCGTGAGCGCGACGACGCCCGAGATGAACACCGCGCCCGCGAGCGTGAAGGCGAACTCGCGGAAGAGCGCGCCGGAGAGGCCGCCCTGGAACCCGATCGGCGCGTACACGGCCGCGAGCGTGATCGTCATCGCGATGATGGGCGCGACGAGCTCACGGGCGCCGAGCAACGCAGCGGCCCGCGGGGTCTTGCCCTCGCGGATGTGGCGCTCGACGTTCTCGACGACCACGATCGCGTCGTCGACCACCAGACCGACCGCGAGCACCACCGCGAGCAGCGTGAGCAGGTTGAGCGTGAACCCCATCACCGACATGAGGAACACCGCGCCGACCAGCGACACCGGAATCGCGACCAACGGCACGAGCACGGTGCGCAGCGAGCCGAGGAACAAGAAGATCACCAGGATGACGATCAACACCGTCTCGGTGAGGGTCTCGACGACCTCGTCGATCGCGTTGTCGATGTACTTGGTGGAGTCGAACGCGACCTCGGCCATCATGCCGGACGGCAGCTCGGCCTTGATCGCATCCATCTCGTCGCGCACCGCTGCGATCACGTCGAGCGAGTTCGCGTTGGGCAGCACCCACACGCCCATGAACACGGCGTGCTGGCCGGAGAAGCGCACGTCTTGCTCGTAGTTGTCGGCGCCCATCACCACGTCGGCGATGTCTTCGAGACGCACCACTGCGTCGCCCGAGCCGCGGATGACGAGGCGGCGGAAGTCGGCGACCGTGGCGAGATCGGTCGCGGCGGTGAGGTCGAGCTGGACCAGCGCGCCCTTGGTCTGACCGACCGCGGCGAGATAGTTGTTGGCCGCGAGCGCGGCCCGGACCTGCGAGGGGCTCACGTCGAGCGCGGCCATGCGCTGCGGGTCCAGCCACGCTCGCAGCGCGAACGTGCGATTGCCGAGGATCTCCGCCCGCTGCACGCCGTCGATCGCCGACAGCCGCGGCTGCACGACGCGCAGCAGATAGTCGGTGACCTGGTTCTCCTCGAGGATCTCCGAGCCGAAGGTCAGGTACATCGCCGCGATGCGACCGTCGGAGGGCTCGATCGCGATGGCCGGCACCTCGGCCTCGGGCGGGAGATCGGCGCGCACTTGGTTCACGCGCGCGCTGATGTCCGCGAGCGCATCGCTGGCGTCGAAGTTGAGCTCGAGCCGCACGTTGATCGTCGAGAGCCCTTGCACGCTCTGCGACTCGATGAAGTCGATGCCGTCCGCGGCGGCGATCGAACGCTCGAGCGGTGTGGTGATGAACCCGCGCACCAGCTCGGCGTCGGCCCCGACGTACGCGGTGCGCACCGTGACGGTCGCGCTCTCGAGCTGCGGGTACTGCCGCACGTTGAGCGAACGGATCGCCTGCAGACCGGCGATCATGATCACGAGGTTGACCACGATCGCCAGCACCGGCCGGCGGATGAAGATGTCCGTGAAGCCCATCACGTGCTGCCTCAGCGGTTGACCGGATGCGGCGTGAGCGAGGCGGTCAGCGGACGTTCGTTGTCGACGTAGACTGGCGCGTTGTTGCGCAGCTTGAACGCGCCCTCGGTCACGATCTCCTGACCGGCCGTGATGCCGTCTGTGACCGCGACGAAGTCACCGCGTCGTGCTCCGAGTCGCACGAACTGCTGGCGTGCGATCACGACGGGCTGGCCGTCGGGGCCGGTCGCGCTGGTCTCCTCGGCGGGTGGCTCGAGCACGAACACGGAGTCGCCGTAGGTCGCGTAGACGATCGCGGTGGCCGGGACCGCGATCACGCGATGTTCTTCGGCGCGAATCACCTCGACGTTCACGAACATGCCGGGGTGGAGCTCGGCGTCCGCATCGGTCACCGTCGCGCGCAGCTTCGTCATGCGCGTGCTCGGATCGACCTTCGGATCGATCGCGACGATCTCACCGGTGCCCACGAACTCGGGGCGGCCGGTGATGGTGACGCGTACCTGTTGACCGCGCGCGACGGTCTGCTGCTGCGGGAGATCGAAGTCGACGTACACGCCTTCCACCGACTCGAGCGTCGTCACGGTCGTGCCGGGGTTGAGGTACTGGCCGAGGTCGACCTCGCGGATGCCGAGTCGACCCGCGAACGGTGCGCAGATGGTCTTGCGCGCGATCTGTGCGCGCAGCACCTCGACCTCGGCGCTCGCCGATTGCCACGCCGATTCGTCGGCGTCGATCTGCGCGCGCGACTCGGCACCGGAGGCGGCCAGCGCACGCGCGCGCTTGGCGGTGGTGAGCGCGAGGTTGCGGCGCACCTGCGCCGATGCGAGCTGCGCCTTCTCGACGCGCGCATCGAGCTGCACGAGCACCGCGCCCTGCTCGACGGTGGTGCCCGACGTGAACGCGATCGCGCTCACCACTCCGGCGACCTCGGTGCTGATCGCGACGCCCTTGCTCGACGCGACGGTGCCCACCGTGGGCACGGTGGATTCCCACTGCTCTTCGCTGGCGAGCACGCTGCTCACCGCTTCGGGTGGAGGCCCGGCCGCCTTGAGCTCCTCGCCCTTGTCGATGAGCGACGAGATCTGCGCGAACTTGAGGTAGGCCAGCGCGCCGATGACGGCCACGAGGGCGAGGATCGTGACGAGGTATCGCATGGTCGCTGCGTGGCGGAACCTGATCGTCGGTCGGTGGCCCGTCGTTACTGCCGCCGCTCGATTCACCACCGACATGCGCGATCGATCGTCACGCGCCAGATCGCGGACGGCGCCGGCCGGCGGCGATCAGCCGACGTCGACGGAAACTCGGTGGTCGCGACGATCGTCGACCAGCGGGATCGTCTTGTCGCTCTGCTCGACGCCATCGCAGATCACGCGCGTCACGTTCGCGCCACCGTGGAGGTTGACGCGAATGTGATACGTGGTCTCGCGGAAACGATAGTGGATCTCGTAGCCGTCCCAACCCGGGTGCGGCATCGGGGCGATGCGTAGACGATCGACGCTCAGCTGCACGCCGAGCAACGACTCGAGCACGAGGCGATACATCCAACCCGCCGAGCCGGTGTACCAGGTCCAGCCGCCGCGGCCGGCATGCAGCGGGTTCGTGTACACGTCCGCGGCGACGACGTAGGGCTCGACCTTGTAGGTCGCGACGCGTTCCTCGTCGTCGGCATGACGGATCGGATCGATGAGCTCGAAGATCTCCCACGCACGCGCAGCGTCGCCGACCGCAGCGAACGCCATCGCGGCCCACACGGCGGCGTGCGTGTACTGGCCACCGTTCTCGCGCACGCCGGGCACGTAGCCCTTGATGTAGCCCGGCTCCAACTCCGAGGTGTCGAACGGCGGATCGAGCAGCTGCACGACGCCGAGATCACGGCGCACCAGTCGGCGATCGAGCGCCGCCAGTGCTTGCCGCGTGCGCGAGGGGTCGCCCACCCGGGCCAGCGCCGCCCAGCTCTGCGGGAGCGCATCGATCGTGCACTCGGAGCTCTGCGCCGAGCCGAGCGGCGTGCCGTCGTCGAAGTACGCGCGCCGATACCACGCACCGTCCCAGCCCTGCGTGGTGATCGCCTCGGCCAACTTCGCGGCATGCTCACGGCACAGCTGCACACGCGCTTCGTCGCCGCGTCGCGACGCGAGCGCTTCGAAGTGCACGAGCACGTCGTGCAGGAAGAACGCGAGCCAGACGCTCTCGCCGCGGCCTTCGTCGCCGACGAGGTTCATGCCGTCGTTCCAGTCGCCCGTGCCCATCAACGGCAGGCCGTGCGCGCCCAGACGCAAGCCATGCTCGATCGCGCGGACGCAGTGCTCGTACAGCGTCGCGCGCTCTTCGGATTGCACGGGTAGATCGTAGTAGCCGTCTTCGTCGGGCTTCACGGCGCGACCGTCGATGAAGTGCACGTCTTCGTCGAGCACGCCGGTGTCGCCGACGGCTTCGACGTAGCGGCAGGTCGCGTAGGGCAGCCACAGATAGTCGTCGGAGATCCGCGTGCGAACGCCACGCCCGAGCGGCGGGTGCCACCAGTGCTGCACGTCGCCGCCGCGGAACTGTCGCGCGGCGCAGCGCAGGATCTGTTCGCGCAGCAGCGCGGGCGCGGCGTGGACGAGCGCCATCGTGTCCTGCAGCTGATCGCGGAAGCCGAACGCACCGCCGGATTGATAGAAGCCGCTGCGCGCCCACAGTCGCGCCGACAGCACCTGATAGACCAGCCATCCGTTCGCGAGGAAGTCGAGCTTCGGATCGGGCGTCTGCACGTGCACCGTGCCGAGGATGCGGCCCCACTGCGCCCACACTTGCTCGAGGGCCGCACGCGCGGCCCCGGTGCCGCGGAAGCGCGAGACCAGGTGCAGCGCGTCGCCGTGATCGCGACCCGAGCCGAACGTGAACACCACCTCGCGCTCCTCGCCTTCGGCGAGCTCGAGCGTGATCTGCATGGCCAGGCACGGGTCGTAGCCGGCGCCCACACGACCCGAGAGCCGTGCGCGTTGCATGCACGACGGATTCGCCGTGCCGTTGTTCCGGCCCAGCACCTCGCTGCGATCGCCGCTGACCGATCGCGTGCCTTCACTGGCATCGAGGAAGGCGACCCGCGGCGCGAACTCGGCGTCGTAGCTGTTGCGAGCGAGCAGTGCACCGGTGCGCGGGTCGGTCTCGGTGACCACGTGCGGCATCGTGGCGGGGCGTTGCGAGCCGAGCACGAGCTCGAGGTACGCGGTCGCGGAGAGCTTGCACGCACGACCCGAGCCGTTGCGGATCCGCAGCAGCAGGAACTTGATCGGCGCGTCGACGGCGACGAACGTGGTGAGCTCGGTGCGGATCCCTTCGCTGGTGGTGTGCTCGAACACGCTGTAGCCGAAGCCGTGGCGCGTCACGTACGGTGCGTCGTCGCCGGCCGGAGCCGACGTCGGCGACCACACCTGGCCGTTGCTCTCGTCGCGCAGCCACAACACCTCGCCGCTCGGATCGGTGACCGGGTCGCCGTGCCACGGCGTGAGCCGATAGCTGTGGGCATTCTCGCACCACGTGTACGCACTGCCGCTGTCGCTCACGACGGTGCCGAACCACGCGTTGGCCATGACGTTCGACCACGGCGCGGGCGTGGGCGCGCCGCGCTGCGTCGTGATCACGTACTCGCGACCGTCGGCCGTGAAGCCACCGATGCCGTTCCACGCGTGGAGGTCCGCGCGCGCGAACTTCGGTGCGTTCGCCGACGGTGCCGTCGCGCGTGCAGCCGGAGCGGGGCGTCGCCGATCGCTGCCGGGCAACAACGCCGGCGGTAGCTCGGCCCGTGCGACGCGCCGCTCGACCTGCTCGGTGAAGCTACCGGCGTCGTCGTCCATGACCACCCGCGCGATCGTCTGGATGAGCACCGCATCGAGCTCGGACACTTGCTCGGCCCGGTGCACGAAGATGCCGCCCGGACGATCGAGCAGGTTCGCTTCGCCGAGCGAGTCGATCGCCGCCATGATCTGTTCTTGCAGCTCTTGACGATAGCCGCTGGGATCCTCGTTCCAGATCAGCAGATCGACGACCAGACCCTTCGCGCGCCAATGCGCGTGGGCACGCACGGTCTGGCGCACGAGCTCGATGCGCGCGACGTCGCCGATGCGCACGAGCACCATGGGCAGATCGCCGGAGATGCCGTAGGCCCACAGCGCGGCCTGTCCGTGGATGTTGCGCGCGATGACGCCTCGCGGCGCGCGCAGGCGGACGTCGAGGTACACCACGCTGCCGGCGAGTCGATCGTAGAGCTGCGTCTCGCGATCCGTGATGCCGAGGCGACGCTGCTCGACTTGGCTGTGGGTGAACGCCAGCTCCAGCAAGCGGTCGGCGGAGTGCACGTCGACGCAACGTTCGACCAACAAGAGCGCACCCTCGCGCGTCGGCGCGATGCCGGTGAACACGTGCATGCGCGCGGACTCGTGGGGGGGGATCACGACCGCATTGCGCACCGCGACGATGGGATCGAGGACCGCGCCGACATGGTTGCCGAGCTCCGGCTCGTGCATCGCGACGGGATCCGCGGGCGTAT
>DASZPU010000471.1:0-3180 GCA_035550195.1 Nannocystaceae bacterium | reverse complement strand
TCTCTGGGTTCGTTCGGGTTCAGGTCCGGGTCGGGGGGTCAGGCGCTGAGGCCGCCGTCCACGGTCAGGGTCGTGCCGGTCACGTAGGAGGCCTCCTCGGAGGCGAGGAAGCGGATGCAGGCGGCGACCTCCTCGGGGGTGCCGACGCGGCGCGCCGGGATCGCCTTGACCAGCTCGCTGGTGTCGAGGATCTCCTCGGTCAGCGCCGTCTCGATGAAGCCGGGGGCGACCGCGTTGACGGTGACGCCGCGGCTCGCGAGCTCGCGGGCGAGCGACTTGGTGATGCCGATGACGCCGGCCTTGGTGGCCGCGTACATCGACTGCCCGGTGTTGCCCTGCTCGCCGACCACCGACGAGAGGTTCACGATGCGGCCCTTGTCGCGCGACTTCAGCAGGTGACGCGTCGCGGCCTTGCAGCACAGGAACACGCCGCGCAAGTTGACCTGGCTGACGAGATCGAAGTCTTCGACGCGCGCGCGCATGATGAGCGAGTCGATCGAGATGCCGGCGTTGTTGACGAGGATGTCGAGCGCGCCGAGCCCATCGACCGTGCGCTTGATGCCGTCGTCGACCGCCTTCTCGTCCGAGACGTCGAAGCCGACCACGATCGCCTTCGTGCCTTGCTTGCCGAGCTGCTCGCACAGCTCGCGCGCACCGGCTTCGTCGCGATCGTTGATGGCGAGCGCTGCACCGCGGGCCGCCAACACCTCCGCGATCGCCTTGCCGATGCCGCGTGCGGCACCGGTGACCAGCGCGGCGCGGCCGCTCAGATCGAGCGCGGCGGGCAACGAACGCGGCGAGGGCTCAGCCATGGCCCGACTCCCTTAGCACATCGATGTCCGCCGGGGAACCGCACGCGTCCACCCGCATGTCGGGGGCGATGCGCTTCACGAGCCCCGCGAGCACCTTGCCGTGGCCGACCTCGGCAGCGGCTTGCACACCCAGCGCGACCGCACGTGTGATCGACGCTTCCCACCGCACGCGGTGCGTCACTTGCTTCACCAACAGATCGGCGACGCGCGTCGAGTCCTGATTGGGCTCCGCGTCCACGTTGGTGATCACCGGTCTGCGCATCGGCGAGATCGTGACCTCGGCGAGCGCGGCGGCGAGACGCTGCGCAGCGGGCTGCATCAACGCGCAATGGAAGGGTGCGGATACCTTGAGCGGGATCGCACGAGCCTTGCGTGACTTCGCCAACGCGATCAAGCGATCGACCGCAGCCGCGTTTCCCGCGACGACGATCTGACCGCCGCCGTTCTCGTTGGCGGCCGACACGACCTCGCCCTGCGCCGCCTCGACGCACAGCGCGTCGAGCTCGTCGGCGGGCACGCCGAAGATCGCTGCCATCGCGCCCGCACCCGCGGGCACCGCTTCCTGCATCGCTTGCCCGCGCAGTCGCACGAGCCGCACCGCATCGGCGAACGCGAGCGCACCGGTGGCGACGAGCGCCGAGAACTCGCCGAGGCTGTGGCCGAGCGCGTAGTCGAACGCGACCTCGCCGCGCTCCTGCCACGCCGCGAGCGTCGCGATGCTCGTGGTGAGGATCGCGGGCTGCGTGTTCGCGGTGAGCACGAGCTCGGTGTCGGGACCTTCGAAGCACAGCTTCGACAACGAGACGCCGAGCGCGTCGTCGGCCTCGTCGAAGACGCGCTTCGCGGCCGCGCTCGCGGCGTAGAGCTCCTTGCCCATGCCGACTTGTTGGCTGCCCTGACCGGGGAACAGAAGCGCGTATCCCAACATCCTTCTCCTTCGGCTCGCTGCGCGTCCGGCTTGGTCGCGTCCTCTTTGCCGTGCGCCTTCGCGGCGGCGACGAGCTCGGCGTTGCGCGCGAGCGCCTCCGAGATCGCGGGGCCGAGCGCTTCGTCGACCGAGCGCGCCGCGAGCCGCAGCGAGGTCGTGATCGCGAACGGGCTCGCGCCGCCGTGACAGATCCACGCCATGCCGTCGACGCCGAGCAGCGGTGCGGCGCCGTAGGTGTCGGGGTTCATGATGCTGCGCAAGCGTGCGAACGCGGGCTTGAGCAGCAGCGCGCCGAGCTTGCTGCGCAGATCGGCGACCACCGATTGCTTGAGCCACGAGCCGATCATGCGACCGGTGGCTTCGGCGACCTTGAGCGCGATGTTGCCGGAGAAGCCGTCGGTGACCACGACGTCGAAGTGGCCGTCGAAGATGCCTTCACCCTCGGCGTAGCCGGCGTAGACGAAGTCGGGGCTCTCGCCGGCCGAGAGCAGCTCGTGCGCGGCGCGGGTGAGATCGGTGCCCTTGCCGTCCTCGCTGCCGTTGCTCAGCAAGCCGACCTTCGGGCGCTGGCGGCCGTGCTTGAAGCGGGCATAGCCGGCGCCCATGATCGCGAACTGCACGAGGTTGATCGGACGACACTCGACGTTCGCACCGACGTCGAGCAGCGTGGTGAAGCCGTTCGCGTTGGGCAGGCTCGCGACGATCGCCGGGCGATCGATGCCTTTCAGTCGGCGATACTTGAAGAGGCCACACGCCAGCATCGCGCCCGAGTTGCCCGCGCTCATCGCCGCATCGGCACCGCCGGTGCGCACGAGCTCGAAGCAGGTCGGCATCGACGCATCCGGCTTGGCGCGCACGGCCTTGCCGGGGTGATCGTCCATCGTGATGCGCTGCGGCGCGTGATGGATCGTCAGCGGAAGATCTTTGTGATCGGGGGCCTTCGCGAGCTCGGCTTCGATCGCATCGCGATCGCCGACGAGCACGACGTGCACGCCACCACGCGCGGCCTCGATCGCACCGGCCACCTCGTTGTGCGGACAGTGATCGCCGCCCAACGCGTCGAGCGCGATCCGTGCGGAGGCCAAGGGCGAACCTACTCTTGCGCGACCTCGACGACCTGACGGCCGCGGTCCTGGCCGCACGCCGGACACACGCGATGGCTCAGCGTGAGCTCCTCGCAGTTCGGACAGGGGCTCAGATTCGGCGCCGCGACCTTGTCGTGGTGCGCACGACGCTGATCACGCTTGCGGGGGCTCATGCGTTTCTTCGGAACGGCCATGACGGGCGGCGGAGAATAGACACCCCGACGACCGGGAAGCAAGGGGGTGGGCGATCGGGGGCGGGTGGTGGTGCAAGCGCTCGGGATTTCTATAAACAAGGGCTGCGCCCTTACGCTCCCGACTTGGTCGAGCCGATGCGGCTCGACCAAGTCACTCGCTA
>DASZPU010000470.1:0-4189 GCA_035550195.1 Nannocystaceae bacterium | reverse complement strand
CGAGCTCCGAGCGCGACCCCGATCGCCGCGGCGAGCAGCGCCGTGGTGGCGACGCCCACGATCACCAGGCGCCGCGTCCTGCCTGCGAGCCCGCGCTCGAGCCGATCGGCGAGCACGTCCACGCTCGGCCAGCGCTGCTCGGGCTCGCGCGCCATGCCGCGTGCGATCGCTCGTCGCAACCACCGCGGCACCTTGCGCGCTCGTGGCCCGCGTCCGCGCGGATCGACGTGGCCTCCCGCCAAGGCTTCGTCGAGCGCGAGACACAGCGCGAACTGATCGCTGGCCGGGCCGACGTCCGCGCCGAGCTTCTGCTCCGGCGCCATGTATGCGGGCGTGCCCATCACCGCATCGGTCGCGGTGTCGTGCGCGCTGCTGGTGAGCTCGTCGCCGTGCGCCCACGTCGATCGCTGCTCGCGGGCCTCGCCACCTTGCAGACGCACGAGCCCGAAGTCGGCCACGCGCGCGCGTCCGTCCGCACCGACGAGCACGTTGTCGGGCTTGAAGTCGCGATGCACGAAGCCGGCCGCGTGCGCAGCCGCGAGCCCGCGCGCTGCTTGCAGGTACAGCGCGACGATCTCCTGCCACGGCCGCGTGCGCGCGCGCAGCCAGCTGCGTGCGGTGCCACCGTCGACGTACTCCATCGCGATGTACGGCAGCCCGCGGTGACGGCCGACCTCGTGCACGACCGCGACGTTGGGATGCGAGAGCTTCGCCATCGCACGCGCTTCGCGTTCGAGCCGTGCGATGCCGTCCTCGCGTCCGCGCGCCAACAGCTTCACCGCGACCGGACGATCGAGTCGCAGATCGTGGGCGAGATACACGACGCCCATGCCGCCTTTGCCGAGGCGTCGATCGATGCGCAAGTGCTCGCCGATCATCTCGCCGTCCTCGAGGCTCGGTAGCTGCGGTTCCGCCGTGCGGGCCAGCGCCCGCATCAGCTCCGCGAGCGACGGCTCCTGCCCGCTGTCGAGCGCAGCGTCGGCCTGGCCGCCGAACGAGTCGATGGACGGGACTGACATATCCGCGTCGATCCGATCGTACAGCAACGGGAGGTGGGCTTATGATCACCGCCATGACCGGCCCCGGAGGCGCCGACTCGGGCTCGCAGCCGCGCGATGCATCCGCGCCGCCGACCACGGAGCTGGAGCTGACGATCCGTGGCCACGCCGAGCGCGGTGCGCTCGCCGAGGCCGCGACTGCGGCGATCCAAGGCTACGGTCCCGAGCTGCTCGGATACCTCTGCGCGCTCGCCCGCGATCACGACGATGCGAACGACGTGTTCTCGGCGCTGTGCGAGCGCATGTGGCGGAAGCTGCCGGAGTTCCGCTGGCAGAGCAGCTTTCGCACGTGGGCGTATGCGATCGCGCGCAACCTCGCGTGCGATGCCCAGCGCGGCGATGCGCGTCGACGCGGACGCCAGGTGGCGATCGACGATGCGCCCGAGGTCGCTGCGGTCGCGGAAGCGGTGCGCAGCACCACGATGCTGCACCTCAAGAGCGCTTCGCAGCGCAAGCTCGATGCGATCCGCGCGACGCTCGACAACGACGATCGCACGATGTTGGTGCTGAGCCTCGATCGCAAGATGACGTGGCGCGACATCGCGACGGTGATGTCCGAGGAAGATGCGGACGAAGCCGAGCTGCAGCGCGTCGCGGCGAAGCTGCGCAAGCGCTTCGAGCGGCTCAAGGAACGCCTGCGCGCGCACCTGCGCGACGGCGATGAAGACGCCTGATCGTGTCGCCATGCCCGCCCGATCGATCGACGAGCGCGGCCGCGGCTTGTGACCAGCTCAGCTCTTCTTACGGCGCCACAGCATCGCGACGACTCCGAGCACGCACAGCGCATCGAAGCCCTCGCCGGTGAGCCCGTACAAGGTGCGTGACGTGGGATCCATCATCGGCACGTCGACCGCGAAACCATCCGGCGGTTGCGGCCCCTCGACGTCGGGATCGGTGACGCGCGTCTTGTCGTGCGCGCGTCCGGTGGGATCGATGTAGACGGACACGCCCGTGTTCACCGAGCGCACCATCGGCTTGCGATGCTCGACCGCGCGGAACACCGCGAGCCCTAGGTGCTGCGCGGGCTCGGCGGTCTTGCCGAACCACGCGTCGTTGGTGAGGTTCACGAACGCGTTGACGTCTTGATTCGCCGCGTCGCGCACGAAGCGGGGCAGGATGTCCTCGTAGCAGATGAACGGACCGAGTCGCCACGGTCCGAGCTGCAGCACGCCGGCACCCTTGCCTTGGGCGATGTGCGACGCCGACGGCACCTTCTCGAGGTACCACTTGGGATCGACGAGCGGCGCGTACTCGCCGAACATCAAGCGATAGACCTTGTCGTAGGTGCCCGCGATCTTGCCGTCGCCGTCGAGCAGGATCGCGGTGTTGAACGGGTAGGGCTCACGCCCGGTCTCGTCGCGCGTGACGGTGCCGAAGATCACCGGGATGTCGAAGCCACGCTGCACGTGCCAGGGATTCTTCTCCGGCAGATCGGTCTGGCTCTGCCGCGTGAACGCGCGCGGGTTGGGATACGCCGTCTCGCCCCACAGCGCGACCTGGGCCCCCTGCGCCTGCAGCTCGGCGGTCTTCGCCTGCTCGGCCGCGAGCACCCTGCGGCGCTGCTCCGGGTTCGCCATCTGCATGATGCTCATGTTGCCCTGCACGACGCCGAAGCGAAGCTTGGGCGCGTCTTCGATCTGAGCTTCGACCTGGGCGATGCGCAGCGCGCCGTAGGCCGGGTTGCCGAGCACGAGCACCGCGAGCGCGATCGCATCGCGACGCGCCGGCGTGCGCCCATCGAGGCGCGCGCGTAACAGCGTGTAGAGCACCGCATTGGTGGCGACCATGATGCCGCTCACCATCGTCACGCCGCCGAGCTCGGCGGTCTGCATGAGCAGCGGCTGCCAGCACCACGCATGCGCCATGTAGATCGGGAAGATGTTCGGCAGCGTGGCTTCGACCGCGATCCAACACACCGGCGCGACGACCCACAGCGGCAGGTTGGTGCGCGCACGCGCGTGGGTGATGAGCACGGCCGACAGGCCCCACAAGAGGCCGTGCCACATCGCGAAGAGCAGCGTCACCGGCATCGCCGCGATCAAGGGGAAGCCGGCGAACTTGGTGAGCAGCTGGCTCATCCAGAAGAAGCCCCAGAAGACCGTGATGATCCCGACCAGCCACGCGTAGCCGAAGGCTTTCTTCGCCGGCAGGCCTTCGATCGCCGCGAAGTACGGGATCCACATCAGGTAGCCCAGCCAGAACTGATCCCAGTCGGGACACGAGAGCACCATGCCGATCGCCGACAGTGCGACGAGCAGCAATCGCTTCGGCTCGGGGCGCGGCAGCTTCACGTCTGATCTTGCGGGAGCGGACGGTGACGGATGTAGAGCTCGGCCAATTGTGGATCATCGGCCGGCGTCGGGCACCCGGTCATCAGATCCTGGCCCTTCTGCGTCTTCGGGAACGCGATGACGTCGCGCAGGCTGCTCGCGCCGGTCACGAGCATCGCGAGCCGATCGAGCCCGAGCGCGATGCCACCGTGGGGCGGCGGGCCGTACTTGAACGCCTCGAG
Source organism: Nannocystaceae bacterium (assembly GCA_035550195.1). Lineage (GTDB taxonomy): Bacteria > Myxococcota_A > Polyangia > Nannocystales > Nannocystaceae > Xiheibacterium. The sequence goes on along the minus strand of DASZPU010000470.1, from coordinate 619 downwards.
CAGGAAGCCGAACTTCTGCTCGGCCTGCTCGCGCGTCAGCCCGAGCACGGAGAACACCTTGGCCTGCACGTCGGAGCGATGGATTCGGATCGAGCCGCCGCCGATCTCGTTGCCGTTGAGCACGAGGTCGTAGGCCTGCGCGAGCACGCTGCCGGGATCGCTGTCGAGCAGCTCGACCTGATCGGTGCGCGGTGCGGTGAACGGGTGGTGCGCCGCGACGAGCGTGCCGTCGTCACGCTTCTCGAACATCGGGAAGTCCGTGACCCACAGGAACTCCCACTGTTTGTCGTCTGCTTTGACGAGCTCGAGCTGGTCGCGCAGCTCGAGTCGCAGCGCGCACAGCACTTGGTGCACTGTGTGCCAGCCATCGGCGATGAACAGCATCGTGCTGCCCGGGGTCGCCTCCATCGCCGCGGTGATCTTCGCCTGCACTTCGTGCGAGAGGTTCTTCGCGAACGGGGCCTGCCACGTGCCGTCGGCCTGCACCTTCGCCCACGCGAGCCCCTTCGCGCCGCCGCTCTCGCGCTTCTTCACGAACTCGCCGAGCTTGTCGAGCTGGTTGCGCGTGAGCGCGGCGGAGTGCTCGGGCGGCACGGTGAGGCCCTTCACGCACGGCGCC
>DASZPU010000469.1:0-15192 GCA_035550195.1 Nannocystaceae bacterium | reverse complement strand
CGACCCGGCGGTGCTCGAGCGCATGGCCGCGCATGCCGTGCCCCCGGCGGCGCGCGAGCAGCTCGCCGCGCTGTCGCGCAGCCTGGCGCACGCCGGCAACCTCTACGCCGCCGGTCACTACGAAGCGGCCGAGCAGCTGTGCGCGGAGATCGTTCCGCAGGCCGAAGCGCTCGGCGATCCGATGCTCGCAGCCGCGGCGCGTGCTCGACGTGGGCGCGTGCTCGGCGAGATGTCGCGGTTTCCCGATGCGGAGCGCGAGCTCGAGCACGCGTTCTTCGCTGCGCTCGCGGCTCGCGACGACGACAGCGCTGCGGATGCAGCCGTGCAGCTCACCGCGATCACGGGTGCGAACCTGGGGCGCCGCGACGACGGCTTGCGCTGGGGCCGACAAGCCGAGGTGTTGCTCGCGCTCGAGGGTGAGCGCGAGGGCGATCTCGCGGCCGCGCTCGAGCACAGCCTCGGGCTGGTCGCGTTCACGGCCTCGGATTTCCCGACCGCGATCGCGCACCTGCAACGTGGGCTCGAGCTGCGCACGCGCAACCACGGCGAGCACTCGCTCGCGGTGGCGCGCGCGCTGAAGGCACTGGGTGCAGCGTACGCGCGCAACGAGAACCCCGATGCCGCGATCGAGCACCTCGAGCGCTCGCTTCGGCTCAGCGAAGAGCTGCTCGGGCCCGATCATCCGATGGTCGGCGATGCGAGCAACGATCTCGGCGTCGCGTTGCTCGACATCGATCGTAGCGCACGCAGCCCCGACTACTTCGAGCGCGCCGTGAACATCTACGAGGCCGCGGGCCTCGAGGAGAAGGTGCCGAACGCGCTCGACAACCTCTCGATCAGCATGTCGGAGCGCGGCGATCTGCAGCAGGCGCTCGACTACAACGCGCGTGCGCTCGAGATGCGCGAGCGCATGCTGCCGGCGGGACACCCGGCGATCGGCGACGCGTTGGTCAATCGCGCGGCGCTGCTCGATCAAGCGGGCAAGCAGGACGAAGGCATTCCGCTCCTGCGCCGCGCGATCGAGGTCTACGAGATCACGCTCGGCAAGGAGCACGAGAAGATCAGCGATGCGACCTTCAACCTCACCGAGCAGCTGTTGAACACCGGTGCGGGCACCGAAGCGTTGGCGGCCGCCCGGCGCACGCTGGAGCTGCGACGCAAGGGGCTGCGCGCAGGTCATCCGCGGATCGATCAGGCGATCTTGTTGTTGGCGATGGCGTCGGAAGCGATGGCGCAGCCGCAGCTGGTCATCCCCGAGCTCGAGCACGCGTTGGCGGAGTCGAGCGATCCACCGCGCAACCCGATGGTCGCAGCGCAGCTGCGGCTCGCGCTCGCGGAGGCGAAGCTCGCGACCGGCGAGGGTGCGGCCGCGCTCGCAGCCGTCGACGAGGTGGAGCTCGATGCACTGCATCCGCCCGATCGCGCGCAGGCCACTTTCGTGCGCGGCAAGGCGCTGTGGGAGAGCGGAGGCGATCACGACGAAGCGCGCAGGCTCGCGAACGAAGCGCTGCTCGTGCTGCGCGACCATCCCAGCCGCGCCCAGGTGGTCGTGATGATCGAGCGCTGGCTCGCCGACCATCGCTAGCGTGTGCGCGTGAGCTCGAGCACCGCGGTGAGCCGCTTGCGCTCGCGCGGCGTCGTGGCTTTCGCGAGCAGTCGCTCGAGCACCGGCTCGACGAAGCGCGACTGATCGGCGAGCTCGACGACCGTCGAGTATTCGTGGCCGGGACGATCGATGCGCCACAGCGTCTCGGCGATCGACTGCTCGAGCTCGGGCGTGATCACCTCGATGCGCCCGACCATCGTGCGCACGAGCTCCTGCGGCGGTGGCATCATCGCGAGCGGCAACATCGCGTCGGTCTCGGCACGCGGCAGCAGGTAGATCACGCGCAGACCGGGCTCGAACCAATCGCCGCGCCAGGTCTCGATCATCGCATCGACTTCGGCGGGGCGCAGGCCACTGTCGAGCAGCCGCGCTTCGACCAGATCGATCGCGGCTTCGAGCGTGTCGTCGAGCGCCGGCCTCGCGAAGCGCTCGCCGCTCTTCGGATCGATCGTCGCGATTCCGATCGCACCCTCGCGATTCTCGAACACGATCGCCTCGCGCAGCGGCGTCGCGCCGCGATCGCGCAACGACATGCGATCGCCGTCGAGCGTCACGGCGAGCTGCAACGCACCGCCTCCGACCCCGCGGTAGAAGAGGAAGCCCTCGTGCTCGGCGCCCGCGGCATCGCAGACGCGCACGACGTCGGCGTCGGCCTTGCGCGCGGGATAGTAGTGACTGTCGCTGCGATCCTGCGGCAGCACGACGTCTTCATCCGGCAGGATCCGCACCGTGCCCCAGTCGATGCCGTGGCTGCCGATCGACTTCGCCTTCGGGTACCACTCGGTGATGCTGCCGCTCGGGAAGCCCACCGCGACGCTCACGTCGATCGGCTCCGTCGCGTAGAAGTAGATCACCGGCGTCTCCATGCGCATCGTGCCGGTCATGTCGCCCTTGCCGTTCGCACCGAGATCGCGGATGCCGGCTTTCGTGATGTCGTAGACGAACGTCGGCAGATCGCTCGGTCCCACGAGCGGTCGCCATTCGAGTGCGACGCCGTCGTCACCCGCGACCGCGGTGAACGTGCCCCACTCGTGCACGGCGAGTCGCGGCACGATCGCGGGCGCCGCAGTCGCGCGCTCGGTGACGACGACGGGTGCGGGCACGACCTCCTCGGGCGCCGTGGCCGGCGCATCGGTGGGTGTGCAGGCGCAGAAGAGCAGCGGTACGAGTCGGCGCATGCGAGGCCCGACGACCGCGCGAACGGGCCGTTAGCGCCCGCTCGTCGTTTGTTACAGCGTCCGTGCTAACGCTGGGCGCGGCCGCCCGTCTGGCGGCGGCGGATGGGTGCGCTCGCCAGCGTGCACGACGAGGACGATGACGACGAGGAGGGCACCTGGGCCCGCGCCGCGCGGGCAGGGGATCGCACCGCGTTCGCGCGGCTGTACGATCGCCATCGTCGTTGCATCCGCGGCATCTTGCTCGCACGCGCACCACGGCAGGAGCTCGACGATCTCGCGCAGGAAGTCTTCTTGCGCGCGCTGCATGGGCTCGCGTCGCTGCGCGATCCCGATGCGTTCGGTCCGTGGCTCGCATCGATCGCGCGCAACGTCGCGACCGATCGCCTGCGTCGCGCACCCGAGCCGAAGATGCTGCCCGACGAGCTGCCCGGTGGTGATCCGAGCGATGGAGAAGCCGGCATGATCCTCGCGACGATCCGCGAGCTGCCCGAGACCTATCGCGAGACGTTGATGCTGCGTCTCGTGCAAGGGTTGACCGGCCCCGAGATCGCGGCGCAGACCGGCATGACGCCCGGCTCGGTGCGCGTCCATCTGCACCGCGGCATAAAGCTGCTCCGCGATGCGCTGCAAGCACGAGGTGCCCATGTCGGATGAGTACCTGTGGGACAAGAGTGGTCCCCCCGATCCGGAGATCGTCGCGCTCGAGCGCGCGCTCGCAGGAGTCGATCCGCCGAGTGCGGTGCACATGCCGATCGTGGCGCGTCGCCGTCGCTCGATCGCGGTGGCCGTGTTCGCGCTCGCGGCTGCGCTCGTGCTCGCGATCGGCGGTTGGTGGTGGTCGAAGCCGGCGGAGATCGAAGCGCTGCCGATCGCGACCGACGACGTACCGCGTGCAGAAGAGGTGGTGCCGCGTGTACCGGAGCAGCCGCTGCGCGAGCCGGCGCCCGATGAAACACCGCTGCCGCCCCCGCGCAAGCATGCGCCGAAGCCCGATGCCGGCGGCTGGATCGAGACGCAGGACGAAGGCAGCCGCCGGCTCGCGATCGCCTCGATCGGCTACGTCGAGCTCGATCCGCACACGCGCATGCGCGAGCTCGCGAGCGGGCCCGACGAGCACCGCTACGAGCTCGTACGCGGTCGCATCCACGCGAGCGTCACGGCACCGCCGCGCGTGTTCGTGGTGGAGACGCCGGCCGCGACCGCGGTCGATCTCGGCTGCCAGTACACGCTCGAGGTCGACGAGCACGGCACGTCGCGGCTCGAGGTGAGCGTCGGCTTCGTCTCGCTCGAGCACGGCGGTCGCGAATGCATCGTGCCCGCGGGTGCGAGCTGCGAGACCCGCAAGGGCGGCAGGGTCGGCACCACGGTGCGGCTCGAAGCGAGCGAAGCGATGCGCGACGCGGTACGCACGCTCGATCGCGCGAGCAAGCGCAGCAAGGATCGCGCGGGCGCGCTCGCGACGATCCTGCACGAGGCCACCGATGCCGACGCCGCGACGCTATGGCACGTGTTGCGCTACGCCAGCGCGAGCGAGCGCCCAGCGTTGTTCGATCGCCTCGCCGTCGCAGCGGCGCCGCCCGAGACGGTGACGCGCGAGCGCATCCTCGCCGGTGACGACACCGCGATGCGCACGTGGTGGAGCGACATGGGGCTCGGCAAGAAGGGCTTCCGCTCGCCGCGCTAGATCCGACGCAAGAGTCGTTGCAGCACCAGCAGCACGACCGCGCCGGCCGTCGCGACGCCGACGCCTTGCCTGGTGAAGCCGTCGAAGCTCGCGATGCCGAGCTGCGTGCCGATCCAGCCGCCTACGAACGCACCGCCGATGCCGAGCAGCACGGTGACGATGAAACCGCCGGGATCCTTGCCGGGCAGGAGGAGCTTCGCGAGCACGCCGGCGATGAGGCCGAGCACGATCCACGACAGGATTCCCATGCGGGGATCGTGGCCCACGGCGGCATGCTCGTCAAACGGAACCCCCGTGCGTCGACGTTGTCGTGACGACATGCGCCGAATCGCAATCGCGACGCTCGTCCTCGTCGGCTGTCGCGCGTCGCGACCCGCGGTCGAGGAGCCGAGCCCACGGGTCATCGAGTGCGCGGAGGGCCCGAACGCATGCACCATCGAGCTGAGCAGCGAGCCGATGATCTCGTGCCAATGCGGCGAGACCGGCGGCTTCGCAATGACCGGCGACGCGAGCCTGCGCGGTCGCGGAGAAGCCGAGCTCGTCGCGATCTGCCAGCAACACTCGCGCGAGTGCGAGCCGAGCTAGTCCGCTGCGCAGGCCGCGGTCGCGCACTCGCAGAACGCGTGCTGCGGCGGTGACAGGTTCTCGCCGCACGTCGAGAGGTGGTCGCTCTCGCTGTCCAGAGCGGACCACGGTCCGAGCGGCCCGCCGCAGAGCTCGATGATCTCAAGCGCGCTCGGGATCGCCTTCACGTTGCCGAAACTCGTTGCATCGGCACAGAAGTCGCCGCAGCCCTCCTGCACGATCGTCGCCTCGCAGCGGCCGCTCACCGACGCGATGGCGCACGAGCTCGCATCGGAGAACGTGACGACCTTGGCCCACGCACACTGCACACCGTATCCGTCGAACTCGAACGCATCCGCGCACGCATCCGCGCTCGCAGCGGAGTTGCACGCCGCGCGCAGGCTCGCGAGGCACTCCGGTTGGAGGAACGGCGACTGATCGGCGGAGCAGCCGTCGGGCAAGCCGGGCGTGCCCGTCGTCGTCTCGCTCGACGTCGTCTCGCTCGACGTCGCCTCGGTCTGCGCGTCGCGACTCGTGCACGCGATCGCGAGCGAGGCGATCGCCCAGCGCAGCTGCATCGCCTCGCGCAGCTGCATCCGCAGCTCAGCTTGCGACGCGGTCGGCTCGCAGCTGTGCGAGCGCGTCCGCGGCGTCGACCACTTCGCCGCCGCGCAGGAACACCGCGGTCTTCGTGAGCACGTGGCGCACGCGCTTCGCGAGCGGCAGCGCGAAGAACTCCGCGGGGCTCATCGTGTGTGGCGGGGGAGCGAGGATGTGGACCTCGTCGAAGGGATACAGCGCCGTCATCCGCCGAGCACGTCCTTTCGCGTGCCGCCGACCAACGCGAGCACGTCGTCGCGCACCTCGCTGGCGACGCCGAGCTCGTCGAGCGTGTCCGACAAGTGCTGCGCCACCGCGTCGAAGTGCGCGTGGCCGAGCCCGCGCTGCACGAGCTTCGCGTGGGCCGTGCGGAGGTCACGGCCGCTGTACTTGTTGGGCCCGCCGAACGCCATCGTCATGAACGCGATCTGCTTGTTGATCTGCGCGCCCATGTCGAGGTGCTCGAAGAACCCGGCCAGCGAGTCGTCGGCCATGATCTTGTCGTAGAAGCGGACCACCGCGGCCTCGACCGCAGCTTCACCGCCGAGGCGCTCGTACAGCGAGGGCGTTTCCAGCACGCCAACATCTCACACCAACCGTGCGCGATCGGCAAGCCTCAGGACCGCACTCGCATCACTCGCATCTGGGCGAGCGCCTCTTGCCGATCGACCTCGGCACCACGGCGCAGGAAACGGACCGAGCGCTCGATGACGCGACGAATTCGCTCCGACAACGGCAGCTCGAAGAATGCATCGACCGAGAGCCGATGCTCGCCGTCATCGCCCGTGAGCACGACCTCGTCGAAGGGCAGGCTCGCGATCGCGATCACCGGCACGGGCGGGTTCGCGCGCACGCCGGGGCGCACGGGCGGGGTGTGCTCGCTCTCCGCGAGCGCGGCATCGAGGGCGGTGACGATCTCCGCCGTGGAGCGCGGACGATCCGCGGCGACCTTCTCGAGGCAACGCATCACCAGCCGCTCGAGCCCGACCGGGACCTCGCTGCGATGCGATCGCAGCCGCGCGGGCGCCTCGCTCATGATCTTCACGACCAGCCGTGCGTAGTTGGGTGCCACGAACGGCAGCTCGCCCGACAGCATGCGGTACATGATCACGCCGAGCGACCACAGATCGCTGCGCAGATCCACGTCGCGCGCGCCCTCGCTCTGCTCCGGAGACATGTACGTCGGCGTGCCGATCGCGACGCCGGTGCGCGTGAGATCGACCTGCGTGTCGACGCGCGGAACCTTCGAGACGCCGAAGTCGAGGATCTTCACCAGCTCGCTCTGATCGGGCTGTTGCTGCAGGAAGATGTTGTCGGGCTTGAGATCGCGATGCACGATGCCGGCCGCGTGCGCAGCCCCCAGCCCGCTGGCGATCTGTCGCGCGAGTCGACACGCGCGCGTGATCGACATGCGGCCGGTGGCACTGAGCTCTTGTGACAGCGTGACGCCGCGCAGCAGCTCCATCACGAAGTAGCGCGTGCCGTCGGCGAGCTTGCCCGCGTCGAGCACGTCGACCATGTGCGGGCTGACGATGAGGCTCGCCATCCGGGCCTCGCGCTCGAAACGCTCGATCTGCGCCTCGTCGTCGTGGAACTCGGTGGACAGCACCTTCACTGCGACGCGCCGTCCGACGGTGAGGTGCTCGGCTTCGTAGACCTCACCCATGCCGCCCGTGCCGATGATCCGCAGCAGCTTGTAGCGCGACTCGATCTGCTCGCCCGCACGGGTGCCCCGGGGCAATGGCAGCGTCGGATCGCCTTCCACCATCGCAGGCTACCAGAGCCACCCGTGGCTGGGGTAGCGTGGACGCGCTCCCGTCCTCGGCGCGCGCAATTCGATGCCTCGCTTCAGCCCGTTCGCACCGCGCACCACGCCGCTCATGGAAGGGCAGCATTGGCGGCGCTGGGCCGGGTACGTCACCGCGAGCTCGTACGAGCTCACCCACGATCGCGAATACGCGGCGATCCGCAACGCGGCGGCGCTCATCGACGTGACGCCGCTCTACAAGTACATGGTCGAAGGGCGCGATGCCGCGCGCCTGCTCGATCGCATCGTCACGCGCGACGTCGCGAAGTGCAAGCTCGGCCAGGTGATGTACACGCCGTGGTGCGACGCCGACGGCAAGATCATCGACGACGGCACGATCGCCCGCCTCGGTGAGCAACGCTTCCGCATGACGTCCGCGGACCCGGGGCTGCGTTGGCTCGACATGAACGCGTACGGCATGGACGTGCGCATCAGCGAGGTGAGCGAGAGCACCGCTGCGTTGTCGCTGCAAGGGCCGACGTCGCGCGCGATCCTGCAGAAGGTCGCCGACGGCGACGTCGCTGCGCTCGGCTACTTCAAGATCACCGACGCGAAGATCCGCGACGTGCCGATCACGATCTCGCGCACCGGCTACACCGGCGACCTCGGCTTCGAGCTGTGGATTCCCGTCGAAGGCGCGCTGCAGGTGTGGGACGCGCTGATCGAGGTCGGCAGCGACTACGGCATCGCGCCGTGCGGCATCTGGGCGATGGACATCGCGCGCATCGAAGCCGGATTGCTCATGGCCGAGGTCGACTACGTGTCGGCTCGGCACGCGCTCATCGAAGGCCAGAAGTCGACGCCGTTCGAGCTCGGGCTCGGCTGGGCGGTCGCGCTCGGTGGCGGCCCGTTCATCGGCAAGGCCGCGCTCCATGCGGAGAAAGAAGCCGGCCCCGCGTGGCGCTTCGTCGGCATCGACGTCGATTGGGAGTCGCTCGAAGCCTGCTATCGCGAGGTCGATCTGCCGCCGCGCCTGCCGAGCGTCGCATGGCGCGAGAGCGTGCCGCTCTATCACGAGAGCGTGCAGGTCGGTTATGCGACCAGCGGTTGTTGGTCGCCGCTGCTCAAGAAGTATCTCGCGCTCGCGCACGTGGAGGCCCAGCACGGCGAGCCCGGCACCGAGTTGATGATGGAAGTCACCGTCGAGCACCGCCGCAAGCAAGCGCTCGCACGCGTGAGCGCGCTGCCGTTCTTCGATCCGCCGCGCAAGAAGGGCAACGCATGAGCGCCAGTCGATACGACGCGATCGTGGTCGGCGGTGGGCACAACGGGCTGGTCGCGGCCGCGTATCTCGCGATGGCCGGCAAGCGCGTCGTCGTGCTCGAACGTCGCGAGCGCGTCGGTGGTGCCGCGGTCACCGAAGAGGTGTTCCCGGGCTTCAAGTTCTCGGTCTACTCCTACGTGGTCTCGCTGTTGCGTCCCGAGATCATCCGCGAGCTCGAGCTGCCGAGTCATGGCCTGCAGATCCTCCCGCTCGAGAGCACGGTGACGCCGCTGCCCAACGGCGACTATCTCGCGAGCTGGGGCGACCCCGACAAGAGCCGCCGCGAGCTGCATCGCCACTCGCCGAAGGACGCCGAAGCGATCGTCGAGTTCGGTCATCTCATGCACCACATGGCGATGGCGGTGCGGCCGATCCTCGGCATGCTGCCGCCCGATCCCACCTCGCTCTCGCCGCGTGAGCTCATGGGGCTCGCGCGCTTCGGTCAGCACTTCCGCGGGCTCGGCGAAAAACACTTCCATGCGCTCTTCAAGCTCATGACGATGAGCGCGAGCGACTTCCTCGACGAGTGGTTCGAGTTCGGACCGCTCAAGGCCACCAAGAGCGCGAGCGGCATCATCGGAACGTTCCTCGGGCCGCGCTCGCCCGGCACCGCGTACGTGCTGCTGCACCACTACATGGGCGAGATCGACGGTGCGTTCCGTGCGTGGGGCTTCGCAAAGGGCGGCACCGGTGCGATCAGCGAATCGATCGCCGGCGCAGCGCGTCGCCTGGGCGCGGAGATCCGCGTCGACGCTCCGGTCGCGAAGGTGAAGGTGAAGGGCGGCCACACCACCGGCGTCGTGCTGCAAGACGGCACCGAGCTCGATGCGAAGATCGTGGTGTCGGGCCTCGATCCGCGGCAGACGTTCCGTCGGCTCGTCGACGCGGAGCACCTGCCCTCGGAGCTGGTCACCGCGATCGATCGCTTCCGCTTCCGCGGCTCGTCCGGCAAGGTCAACCTCGCGCTCTCCGAGCTGCCGAATTTCAGCTGCATGCCGGGCCTGGGCCCGCATCTGCGTGGTGCGATCTCGGTGAGCCCCAGCGTCGATTACCTCGAGCGCGCGTACGACGACGCGAAGTACGGCGAGTTCTCGAAGAAGCCGTACATGGACTGCATCATCCCCTCGATGATCGATCCCGGCATGGCGCCGCCGGGCCAGCACGTGATGTCGATCTTCGTGCAGTACGCCCCGTATCGCTTGAACGGCGGGTGGAACGACGCGCAGCGCGAAGCGTTCGGCGACACCGTCATCGACACGCTCTCCGAGTACGCGCCCAACCTGAAGCGCGCCATCTTGCATCGCCAGGTGATCACACCGAAGGACATCGAAGATCGCGTCGGCCTGTCGGAGGGCAACATCTTCGCGGGCGAGCTCGCGCTCGATCAGCTCTTCTTCCTGCGCCCGGCGCCGCAGTGGGCCGGCTATCGCACGCCGATCCGCGGCTACTGGCAGTGCGGCGCGGGCACGCATCCCGGCGGCGGCATCATGGGCGCATCGGGGCGGCTCGCGGCGCTGCAGATCCTCGGAGGCGGCTGATGCACGACGCGATCGTCATCGGCAGCGATCCCAACGCGCTCGTGTGCGCGGCTCTGCTCGCGCGTGCGGGCAAGCGCGTGCTCGTGGTCGAGCCCGGTGCACGGCTCGGTGGCATCGCGGCGACGCAGGACATCGTGCCGGGCTTCCGCGCGCCGGTGCGCTCGCCCGCGTTCGACGTCATCGCGCCCGCGATCGTCGACGAGCTCGCGCTCGGCAAGCACGGCCTCGAGCTCGCGCGCGAGCATCCGCAGGCCACGCTCACGGTGCCGCAGCCCGACGGCCCCGCGCTCGAGCTCTTCGCCGACGTCGAACGCTCGCGTGCAGCGATCGCGAAGCACAGCAAGGCCGACGCGGAGAAGTGGCCGGCCTTCTGCGCACGCATGGCCAAGCTCGCCGGCTTCCTCGGCACGCTCTACGATCGTCCGCCACCGCGGCTGATGGCCGAGGGGCTCGGCGAGATGTGGCCGCTCGCCGCGATCGGTCTGCGGCTGCGTCGACTCGGCAAGGCCGACATGATCGAGCTATTGCGGATCCTGCCGCTGTCGGCCCGCGATCTGCTCGACGATTGGTTCGAGTCGCCGCTCGTGCAGGCCGCGATCGGTGCGTGCGCCGTCGACGATCTGCGCCAGGGCCCGCGCTCCGCCGGCACCGGGTTCGTGCTGCTGCATCACCTCGTCGGTCGCGCGCCGGGTGCCTTCCGCGCGCGCACGATCGCCAAGGGCGATCTCGTGGACGCGCTGGTCGCCGCCGCGAAGTCGTGCGGTGTCGAGCTGCGCACGGGCAAGCCGGTGCGTGTGCAGACCAAGGCCGGCCGTGCGTGTGGCGTGGTGTTCGGCGACGACGAGCTGCCGGCGCGTCGCGTGATCTCCGGATTCGATGCCCGGCGCACGCTGCTCGAGCTCGTCGATCCCACCGAGCTCGCACCCGAGGTCGTGCACGCGACCCGGCACATCAAGCACCGCGGTGTGCGAGCGATGCTGTCGCTCGCGCTCGACGATCTGCCCGACCCGCCGCACGGCGTGTTGCAGGTCGGCGCGCACCTCGACGACATCGAGCGCGCCTACGACGACGCGAAGCACGGCGGCATCTCGAAGCACCCGCTGTTGCTCGCGACCGTGCCGTCGCTCGCCGACCCCAGCCTCGCACCCGCGGGCAAGCACGTGATGACGATCGCCGTGCAGTACGCCCCGTTCGCGTTGCGCGACGAACGGGGCGCGCAAGCATGGGACGACGCAGCCCGTGCGTTGCTCGTCGAGCGCGTGGTCGATCGCCTCGCGAGCCACGTGCCCGGCATCCGCGATCGGATCCGCGGCCATCGCCTGCACACACCCGTCGAGCTCGCGCACGACTTCGGCCTCGCCGAGGGCCACATGGGCGGCGGCGAGCTGTTGCTCGATCAGATCCTCTTCATGCGCCCGCTCGCGGGCTTCGCCGAGTACGCGTCGCCGCTGCGCGACCTGTGGCTGTGCGGCGACGCCACGCATCCCGGCGCGGCACTGCCGGGCATGGCGGGTCGCAACGCCGCGCGCCGGATTCTGCAGGATCGATCATGACCGACCTCGACGCGATTCTCTCCGAGTACAACGTCGATACCCCGTTGGCCGAAGCGAGCACGCTGCCGGCACCGTGGTACACCGACAAACGCGTAGCGGAGCTCGAGCGCCGCGCGGTGTTCGGGAACAGCTGGCAGCTCGTCGGTCGCGTCGATCAACTCCGCGAAGTCGGCGCGTTCATCACCGCCGTCGTCGCGAACGAGCCGATCGTCGTCGTGCGCGGCCCCGACATGACGCTGCGCGCGTTCTTCAACGTGTGTCGTCACCACGCCGCGGCGGTGGTCACGGAGTGCGCCGGTCGAGCCGATCGCTTGCGCTGCCCCTACCACGGCTGGACGTACGGTCTCGACGGCGCGCTCAAGTCACCGACGGAGTGGGGGGGCGTCGAGAACTTCGACCCCGCGGACAACGGGCTCGTGCCGCTGTCGGTCGCGACGTGGGAGCACATGGTGTTCGTGCACCTCGATCCGCATCCGCCTGCGATCGAAGACTGGCTCGGCGCGCACTTCATGGATGCGGTCGCGCAGCTGAACCTCGGCGATCTCACCTGGGTCGCGCGGCGCGAGTGGACGATCCAGTGCAACTGGAAGGTCTTCGTCGACAACTATCTCGACGGTGGCTACCACGTGCCGTTCCTGCACCGCGGGCTCAACAGCATCCTGTCGTACAAGGACTACACCATCGACTGCTTCGATCGCGTGTGCCTGCAGCAGAGCCCGATCGACACCAGCGTCGGCGAAGCGATGACCGCGAGCGTGCGCCACGGGCACGCGTACTACTGGTGGCTCTACCCGAACCTCATGCTCAACTGGTACGAGGGCTACCTCGACACCAACTTGGTGATCCCGCTGGGCGTCGATCGCATGAAGGTCATCTTCGACTTCTGGTTCGCCGACCCGGCGCAGGTCGAGCGCAACGAAGCCAGCATCGCCGTCAGCGATCGCATCCAGGACGAAGACCACGCGATCTGCGAAGCGGTGCAGCGCGGGCTCGGCTCGCGCGCGTATCGAGCCGGGCGATTGTCGGTGCGCCGCGAGGCCGGCGAGCACCTCTTCCACCGGCTGCTCGCCGCCGACGTGCGCGGCGCAGCGCGGCGCGGTTGAGGTTCTATTCTCCGCGCCGGCGCTCAGCCGGCGATGACGGTCTCGATGCAGCTGATGTAGCCGCGCTCGGTCGCGTCGATGTCAGTGCGCAGACCCTCGATCTGACGCACGAGCTCGGGGCGGAGCTCGTCGACGAGGTTGAGCTCGACCGTGAGGCCATCGAGCTCGGCGCGCAGCGAGAGCATCGCGTGGCCCTTCGCCTTCGCGATCTTCTTCTCGACGCTCGCGATCGCGGCGACCAGCTCGACGCGCTCGGCATCGACGTCGACCAGCGACTGCTCGAGCGAAGCGAGCGCTTCGCGGGCACCCGCGACGTCGCCCAGCATCGCCTCGCACTGCGCCGCCGTCGTGTTGGCCGAAGCCGAGCCGGTGAAGGCCGTGAGTCCGAGCACGAGGGTGGCGACCGAGAGAACGATGCTGCGCATGATGGCCGCCCACTGAGCAAGCCCCATGCCGCTCGCGATCCCGCGGGGTTGCTGCGCCGAGGTACGGCGACAGGCTCGATCCGGCCACAACCCTCGCCAGGATCCTGCCCGTTCAGGGCAACGTCGGCGATCCCCTGACGGTCATGCGAGCGGATGCTGCTGCGCGACTTCGGCCAGCTTCGCGTGGTCGGTGAGGTCGAGCCGCAGCGGCGTGATCGAGACGAGGTCGTTCTCGATCGCCCAGCGATCGGTGCCCTCGTCCGCAGGCTCGACCGGCGCGACGGTGCTCCAATACACCGGTCGTCCGCGCGGATCCTGCGTGGGCACCACGCGACCGTCGTAGTGACGCACCGACTGTCGCGTCCATCGCATGCCCTTGGGCGAGATCGGGATGTTCACGTTCACGAGCTCGAGCTGCGGATGCTCGAGCAAGAACGCGAGCACGTGCGCGATGCATGGCCCGAGCGCATCGAAGTCGGGCTCCTGCTGATCGCTCGTCGACGTGCTGAACGCGATGCCGCGTCGCCCGAGCAACGCAGCTTGCTTCGCCGCCGCGAGCGTGCCCGAGTGCCATGCGGAGTTGCCGAGGTTGAGCCCGAGGTTGACGCCCGAGAGCACCAGCTCGATCTCGCGATCCATGTGGCAACCCAACGCGACGCAGTCCGCGGGCGTGCCGTTCACGCGGTGCGCATCGAAAGGCACGCTCGGCGTCGGACGAAACGTGAGCGGGCGCGAGTGGGTGATCGCGTGGCCCATCGACGATTGCTCGACGTCGGGCGCGACCACGCGGACTTTACCGTGCCGCTCGGCGGCGGCCGCGAGCGCGGCGAGACCCGGTGAGTAGATCCCGTCGTCGTTGGTGACGAGGATGTGCATGAGCCCACGGGCAGGCTAGCAACCACGCGACCAGCGTCCATCTTGGGGGCGAGCAATCCGTGCGCGTCACACTCTTCCACAATCCCGAGGCCGGTCACCGTCGCAGCAACGCGAAAGAGCTGGAGGAGATCGCGCGGTCACTCGGTCATGCGGTGACGCTGCAATCGCTCGTCCAGCCCGACTGGGCGGATGCGCTCGATGATCCCGGCGAGCTCGTCGTGATCGCAGGCGGCGACGGCACCGTCGGTGCGGTCGCGACCAAGATGATCGGTCGCCCGCAGCCGATTGCGCTGTTGCCGATGGGCACCGCCAACAACGTCGCGCGCTCGCTCGGCTTCGTCGGCGCACCGCGAGATCTGATGCGCGCATGGAACGACGCGAAGCCGCAGGGCTTCGACGTGGGCCTCGCGGAGAGCGATGGTGTGGCGCGGCCGTTCCTCGAGTGCGTCGGCGTCGGCGAGTTCGGACGCTTGATGGCCCACGCGCACGCACTCGAGCACGGCGGTCGCGAAGAAGATCGCGAAGCGAAGCTGTTGCGCGACCTCGCGATCCTGCGCGAGCGCGTGGCGACCAGCGAAGGGCAGGGCGTCTCGCTTCTGCTCGACGGCGTCGACAAGAGCGGCGAGTACTTGCTCGCGGAGATCCTCAACGTGTGGACGATCGGTCCGCGGCTCGGGCTCGCACCGACTGCGGCGGTCGACGACGGGCGATTGCATGCGGTGCTGGTCGGCCCCGATCATCGCGCGAAGCTGGTGCGCTACCTCGAGCGCCTGCGCAACGGCGAGCCCGGACATCCCGAGCTAGAGGTCGTGCCTGCAACGCGCATCGAGCTCTCGTGCAAAGTCCACGATCTGCACCTCGACGGCGAGCTGTGGGAAGGCGACAGCCCGCTCGTGGAGCCGGATCAGCGCGTGACGGTGCGACTGTCGGTGCTGCACCAGGCGCTGCGCTTCCTGTGCCGCGCGGCGTAGTAGCTGCTACGGTTCCACGAGTG
>DASZPU010000468.1:0-4073 GCA_035550195.1 Nannocystaceae bacterium | reverse complement strand
CAGAGCTCGACGAGGAGATCCGCAACCTCTACGAAGCGCTCGAGGCCGCGGCGGACGACGGACAGTCGAGCGCTGCGAACTCGCCACAGTGGAGCGCTGCGCCGCAGCCGGCTCCGTTCGCACCGCAGCCCGCTCCCTTCGCGGCTGCGCCGTCACCGTTCGCAGCCGCGCCCGCTCCGTTCGCACCGCAGCCCGCTGCGTTCGAAGCCGCAGCGCCGACGTCGTTCCCCGCGGCCTCGCAATCGTCGATGGACTACTCGAGCTCGTCGGACGACGACGTCGGTGGCAGCAAGACGCCGATCATCGTCGCAGCGATCGTCGCGGTGCTCGCGATCGGTGGTGCAGGTGCGTGGTACACGACGCGTGGCAGCGCGGAGCCACCGAAGCCGACCGCTCCGGTGGGCGAAGCGAAGGTGATCGGCGCGGGCGAGATCCCGGCCGACACGCAGGATCCCAACGTCGCCAAGGGTGGCGATGCGAGTCGCACGCCCGCGCAGGTGATCAAGGAGCGCGCGGAGCAGCCCGATCGTCGACCGTCGTCGCGGCCGTCGAGCTCGAGCGGGCCCAGCCGTCCGCGCGAGCCCGACAAGCCGACGCGTGGTCCGATCAAGGTCGGCTCGTCGGACGATCCGCTCGCCGGCGTCAAGTAGCGCACCGTGGACGACCGACGCACGCTCGCGGGTGTCGGTCCCTCGGGTGCACGCACACCGATCGCGTCGCTGGACGACGCGACTGCGACGGGCATCCGCGGCCCACAATCCGCGAGCGATCCGGCGACACGCGGACGGCGACCGACCGGCATCGTCGTCGGTGAGCTGCTCGCGGATCGCTATCGCATCGTGCGGCCTCTCGGCGCCGGTGGCATGGGCGAGGTGTGGGAAGCCGTCCACGTCGTGATCGGGCGTGCGGTCGCGGTGAAGGTGCTCGTGCCCGATTTGCGCCCCGAGTCCACGCGCGCGGAACGGATGATGCGCGAGGCGAAGCTCGTCGCGAAGATCGAGCATCCCCACGTCGTCGAGATCATCGACTTCGGGCACACCGGCAACGGCACACCGTTCATCGCGATGGAGCTCTTGCGCGGGCGCTCGTTGTTCGCGGTGCTGCGCGACGAAGGCCCGATGCAGTGGCAGCGCGTCGCGACGCTCGGTCAGCAGCTCGCGCGCGCGCTCGCGGCCGCCCACGACGTCGGCGTGATCCATCGCGACCTCAAGCCCGCGAACGTGTTCGTGTCGACGTCACGCGACGGCATCGAGTCGTGCAAGCTGATCGACTTCGGCATCGCGAAGGCGGTCGAGCTGAGCGACGAGGAGCGCACGCTGACGAAGACCGGCATCGTGTTCGGAACGCCGGCGTACATGAGCCCGGAGCAGGCGCGCGGCGAGCCGCTCGACGGGCGCTCCGACATGTTCGCGTTGGGCATGATCCTGTCGGAGCTGCTCACCGGCGAGCGGCCGTTCCATGCGACGACGCCGGCGGAGATGTTGTACCTGAAGCTGTTCACGCCACCGGCGCTGCCGAGCCGACGCGCACCGGGGCGCGGCATTCCTGCGGCGCTCGACGCGATCGTGCGCCGATGTCTGAGCAAGGATCGCGAGGCTCGCTTCGCCGATCTGCGCGCGCTCGCCGATGCGCTCGGCGCTGCACTGCGCGGTGATGCGATCGCGATGCCCACGGAAGAGGTCATCCCGGTGCCGGGCGACGATCTGCGCTCGCGCTATCGCGAGGTCGTGCGCAAGACCCAGCTCGCGATGGCGCGACCGATCGTCGTCGCGAGCCGATCGAGTGGGGCGCAGCGCAACGTGACCGGCACGCGCATCGCGGGTGTGATCGCGGGCGTCGGCGTCGGTGCGATCGTGTCGAGCGGCGCGTGGTGGTGGATGCGCGAGCGCGTCGCGACGCCGGAGCCGATCGCCGCAGAAGCGCCGGCCGATCCGCCCGCGCCCGTGTCCGCGCCCCTTCCGGTCGCCGCGCCTGCGCCCGCGCCCCTGCCCGCGCCTGCGGCCGCGCCCGTTCCTGTCGCAGCGCCGGTTGCCGCACCGGTCGAAGCCGTGAAGTCGCGTCCGTCGAAGCGGCGCGTGGTGGTCGAGCCTCCACCCGTCGCGACACCGAGCACCACGCCGAGCGAGCCCGCACCGACAGCGCCGTCGACGAAGGTGCCCGACGGCGACGGGATCTTTCGTTAGAAGCGCAGGCTCGCGCCGCTCGGCGTGAGCGCGACGCGACTCGCCTTGCGTCGCTTCGCGCCGACGACGACGAGCGCAATGCCGGCCGCGAGCAACAGCGGCGTGAGCACGGCGCCCGCGATCGCCAGCTTGTTGCCCGCGCGCCCGCGATCGAACTGCTCGCCCCGCGCTTGCATGCTCTCGTCGGGATCGACGTCGTTCGCCGCGCGACCGATCGCGACGCCGGTGATCAGCAATGCGCCGGTCACTCCGCCGAGACCGAGCAACACGGACCCGCCGATGATCGCGCCCCGACCTTGCGCGTGCGTGGGCTTCGTCGGCTCGTCGACGCGCGTCGGCTTCGCGCTGGGCTCCACACGCGGCGGCGGAGCAGGTGCTTGCTTGCGCTCGGCCTCGTCGACCTTCGCCTGCACGCGCGCGAGGAACTCGTCGGTACGCGCGCGCTCCTGCTCGCCGCGCGGGTCGTCGCCGTAGAGCGCAGCGATGCTGTCACGATAGTTCTGCGCGAGATCCAGCGCGCGCTTGAGGTGCTGCACGTCGCCGTCGATGCCGAACTGCTTCTCGCGCGCGACCGCGAGATTGTTGGTCAGGTAGCGCTTGATGTCGGCGCTCTCCGGCGTGTTCGGCAAGATGCGATAGGCCTCGCTCCACAGCCGGATCGCCTCGAGATACTCCGCGGTGTCGAACGCGGCGAGCCCGTCTCGATAGAGCTGCTCGGCGCGCGCGTTGTCGTTCGCGTCGGGCGACGTGGCGGCGCTCGTCGGCGCCGGCTCGGCGCGCAGCGGCGCACCGCACAGGGTGATCGCGACGAACGCTGCGATCGCTCCACGCATGCCCGCTCCAGCCATCACGATCACTCTACCACTCTCACGGTCGCGTGAACGCGCGCAGGAAGTCGCGCGTGCGCTCGGCCTGACCCTCGGGCCACTCGTGGCCGATGTCGAGCGAGCACATCCGCACCGGTGCCGACTTCGGACAGCCGGTCGCCTCCGCGCAGCCGTCCGCGGGCGCGCGCGCGTCGGGACTGCAGCCGTTGTGCGCGACCCAGCGCGCGAACGAATCGGTTGCCATCGCGTAGTCGACGACCTGATCGCGGCGACCGTGCGTGACGAGCACAGGCACCTGCGCGTCCGTGCTGCAGCGCTCGAAGGGGCCGCCGCCACCGGCGGGCGCGGCCGCGGCCAGCACGGCGCCGCGATGGCACGCGAGCACGTTGGTGAAGAAACCGCCGTTGGAGAAGCCGGTCGAGTAGACGCGCTTGCGATCGACGCAACCACGCGCATCGAGCTCCGCGAGGATCGCATCGAAGAATGCGAGGTCGCGATCGCCGAGCTCGCCCTTCGCGACCTGCCAGCCTGCGCGCGAGCGATCGCCGAATTGCTCGAACGTGCGCGGCTCGCCCTGCGGCGCGACGACGATCGCGTCGCCCCACAGCTGCGCGGCGGCCATCGATCGCAGCGCGCTCTCGGGTCCGCTGCCGAACCCGTGCCACGCGAACACGACCGCGGGCGGTGCTGCGAGCTGCGCACCGACGTGCACCAGATAACGTCGTTGCAGCTCGCCGACCTCGAGCTGGATCTCACCGTCGCCGGGCGCGAGCGTGCATCGCTTCGCGTCCGTCGCCGGTGCGGGCGTCGGCGGAGGCGTGGCCGCGGGCGCGGGCCCCGGCGACGCGGGTCGACAGCCGAGCACCAGCACGAGCGCGAGGATCGATCGCTGCACGCATGGACGATAACGCAGCGCAGTGGATCCGCGTTAGGCTGGTCGGCGCCGACGAGCGCGTGTGATCTGTACCGGCTGCGGATACCTCGAGCTGCAAGACGCCATCGCGGTGCCCGGCGGCGATCCGATGCGGCGTCCACCCAGCGATCGCAGCCGTGCGCGTGGGCG
>DASZPU010000467.1:0-15346 GCA_035550195.1 Nannocystaceae bacterium | reverse complement strand
CATCGAGGCGCTGTCGATGCCCAAGGTCCCGCCGCCACCGCGCGTCGACGCGGAGCCGAAGCACGCGCACCCCGTCGCGCCGGTCGTCTCGCGCCGCGCATCGCGAGGCATGATCATCGGTGGAGGCGTGGCGGTCGGCGTGGCGGTCGCGGGCGCGATCGGCCTGTTCGCGAGCTTGCAGGCCGGACGCCGCGCCGAGGCCGACTACGAAGCGGCGCAAGGCGACTATCCCGGAGATCCGAACGGATCGATCGCCGACGCCGATCGCCGCGGCCGGCGAGCGAACCGTGGGCTCATCGCATCCGCGACGTTCCTCGCGCTCGGTGCTGCGATCGGCATCCCCGTGCTCACCGCGGGGCTCGTCGCACGTCGACGCAACATTCGCGCCACGCCCACCGCAGGCCGCGGTTATGCCGGTGCACAGCTCGGCTTCGCGTTCTGACCGTTGTACGATCGCGATCGTGGAACGTAGCGACGACGAGCTGCTCACGGCATGGCGCGACGGCGCAGCCGATGACGCCGAGGCGCTGTTCGAGCGCCACTTCGATGCGCTCTATCGCTTCTTCCGCAACAAGGCCGACGACGCGGCGGACGATCTCGTGCAGCGCACGCTGCTCGCGTGCTTCGAGGGCCGCGATCGCTTCCGCGGCGACTGCAGCTTTCGCACGTATCTCTTCGCGGTCGCGCGCAACCAACTGCTGGTGTTCCTCGCCCAGCGTCGCCGCGCCGACGCGATCGATCCCGGCCACGACAGCGTCGCCGACTCGGCCCCTTCGCCCTCGGGCACGCTCGATCGCCGCCGCGAGCAGACGCTGGTGCTGCAGGCGTTACGCCGGCTGCCGGTGGATCACCAAGTGTTGCTCGAGCTGTTCTACTGGGAGCAGCTGAGCGGCAGCGAGCTCGCGGTCGTGCTCGGCATCGCCGAAGGCACGATCCGCACGCGATTGCGACGCGCCCGCGAGCTGCTCACGCGCGAGATCGAAGGCCTCGGTGCGAACCCGCAGCTGCTGCACTCGACCATCAGCGATCTCGATGCCTGGGCCGCCGCGCTGCGCGAAGAGAGCGTGCGCCGATGACCGCGGTGCTCGCCACGTGGTTGTCGTTGTCGCTCGCGCTCGCGCCGATCACCGCGAGCACGACCCCACCGGTGACCCCGTCGAGCGAGCCGGTCACGGCGCCTCCCGACGACGGGCCGGCGAAGGCGGAGTCACGCGCACACTTCCGCGACGGTCTCGCGGCCTACGAGCGCAACGACTTCGCCGGCGCGATCATGCACTGGGAGCAGGCCCGCGACGCGATGGGCGGCGTACCCGAGCTCGACGACGCGCGCCATGTGCTCGAGCTCGATCTCGGGCGCGCGCACCTCCGGGCGTACGATCGCGGCGGCGAGCGTCACCACCTCGAAGCCGCACGCGCGCTCATCGAAGCGTATCTGCAGTGGATCGATCGCGAAGGACACGAGCTGAGCGCGGCCGAGCGCGAGGATCGTCCGCGCGCGCTGACGATGCTCGCGCGCATCGACATCGCGAGCGAGGACTCGTTCACGGTGCCGTCGCCACCGTCGCCGCGCGTGGACCCGCAGCCCGATCCCGAGCCCGTGGTGCAGCGGGATTTGTCGCCGCGACTCGCTCGTCGCTTCGTGATCGCCGGCAGCACCGCGCTGGGTCTCGCCGCCGCCGGGCTCGTGGGCACTGTGGCGGGGTTTCGCATCGCCACCGTCACGCGCAACGAGTACGACCGCACCGCCGCAGACCTTCCCGTCGATCAGGCGAAGCTCGACGCGTTGGTGCCGAGGAACCGGCGCGCGCTGGCGCTCGGCGTCGGGTCGCTCATGGTCATGCTCGTCGGCACCGCGGTCGGCATCCCGCTCGTGGTGAAGGGCGCGCGCGGCCGTCGGAACGCGCGCCTGCGTCCGCTCGCGGGCGGCTTCGCGTTCTGAAGACGATCACGACAGCCCGAGAAACGTGATCGCGATGAAGCCACCGCCGTTGACGAGGCCGTGCAGGAAGATGCCGACGGTCGTGTTGCCGCTGCGCTGACACGCCCACGACTGCGAGAAGATGAGCGGCGCGGTCACGAGCAGCATCCCGGGGCCGAAGCACACGTGGAAGAGCAGCCAGCCCGACGCGTGTACGACCCACGCGTTGCGTCCGAAGGTCTGCTCGTGGCGCGGCAACAACACGCCGCGCCACAGCAACTCTTCACCGAGGATGTTCGCGGCGAAGAACGGCAACCATGCGCAGAGCAACAGCGTGCGCTCGGACGGTCGCACCGGCTCGACCTGCAGGAACGACGGCGCGGGATCGATGCCGGTCGCGAGCACCAGCGGCGTGACGATGCCGGTGAACGCGAGCGCGATGCCGGCGAGCGCCCAGTCGCGACGTTGCATGGGGCGCACGCGCAGTCGCAGGCGCAGCGCCGCGAACGTCCAGCGCGAACGCTCCCGGCGGAGCTGCCACACCACCATGCCGAGCATCGCGAAGAAGACCGGGGCCCCGGCCGCGAACCATGCGATGCGGGGCGCGACCCCGAGCGCGACGAGCCCGGGGATCACCGTGCGCGTCGTGACGAGCAGCGCGAGGCCGAAGGAACCGAACCAGATTGCGGTTTTGCGCACGTCGAGTTTCACACCCACAGCGTGAATCCGCGGCGCGGATCGGGTACTCGGGTTCGACCCGCCGTGTCGACCCGCGAAACCCCGCCCAGAGCCCGCCGCAAGCCCACGCAGGCGCGATCGCGGGAAACCGTCGCGGTCGTGCTCGAGGGCGCGGCTCGGGTTTTCGACCGCGAGGGGCTGGGCGCGACCACCAATCGGATCGCCGAGGCGGCCGGGGTGTCGATCGGCACGCTGTACGAGTACTTCCCCGACAAGGAATCGCTGCTGCTGGCGCTCGGCGAGCGGCACCTCGACACCGCGGTCGCGGCGGTACGCGAGCTCGCGCAGCGCTGGGAGACGCAGCCGCCGGCGACGATCGCCGCGGTGATGCGCGACTGGATCGAGCTGTTGGCCGAGCAACATCGGCGCCACCCCTCGATGCATGCACTGCTCGCGCACGTCGTCGAGCGTGTGCCCGCGGTGCTGACGCGCGCGTTGCAGCTGCAGAGCGACGTCGTCGCGATGCTGTCGTTTGCGGTGCGACGACTGCGGCCGCAGCTCGGCGAGCTCGAGCTGCGTGCGCAGCTCATCGTGTTCGTGAGCGGCGAGGTCGTGCACGGGCCGATGCTCGCCGCGCGCGACGAGGCCGAGGCGACGCGCTGGATGGCTCAGCTCGAAGCGATGCTCTCCGCGTACCTCGAGCACGCGTAGGTCACCGCCACGCACGGCCGACGAGCGCGAGCGCGCCGAGACCGATCGGCCCGAGCGCGAGCGCGACGAGTGCAATCGGCAGCCCCTGCGCATCGGCGAGGACACCGAGCAGCCAGGGCAATCCGATCTCCAGCGGTGCGAACAGCTGGGTCGCGACGCCCACCATCACCGCGTTGCCCGGCATCGCCGCGTAGCACCGCGCGCGTGCGATCGGATAGAGCGGTGCGGTGCACAGGCCGAGCACGAACAAGCCGAGCGCCGCGAGCACGATCGTCGGAGCGAGCCACCACGTCGTGCATGCGATCGCACAGCCGAGCGCACCGAGGCCGAGCAGTCGGCGCGCCGAGGTGCGCGCGAGCACGCGATCGGTGGCGAAGAGGCCGACGCCGCAGCCGGCGGCCCACGCCGCGGCCGCCCACGCCGCCTCGGCCTCGCTCGCGCCGCGATCCTGACGCAGGTGCAGCATCGCCAGCGCGACGAGGATCTCGTCGAGCAACGCGCACAGCGTCGTGAACGCGAGCCACGTGACCAGCAATCGATTGCGCAGCGCGCCGCGCAAGCTCGCGCGCTCGCCCTGCGCTTCGTCCTCGGGCTGCGCAGTGCGTGCACCCGTGCGCGCGAGCACGAGCGCGTGCACGAGCAGGAGCGCGGCGACGGCCGCGAGCGCGGCGCGCCACGATCCGCCGAGCCACGCGACGACGCCGATGCACGCGGGCGCGCAGAGATCACCGAGCGCAGCCGCCAGCGTCCACCGCGTCATCGCCCGCTCGCGCGCGTCGGGCGATGCGTCGACGAGCGCAGCCTGGGCGAGCGAGCAGACCACACCGGCCGCGGGCCCGGTGACGCCCAGCGCGAGCGCGAGCATCCACGGCGTGGTCGCGAGCGCAGCCGCGAGCGCGCCCGCAGCGGTCACGACCTGCATCGCGGCGCGCCAACGTCGGTGATCGCCGCGCTCGGCCCACAAGAGCAGGCGCGCCTCGAGGATCGCGCCGAGCACCATCGGCACGACGAACAGCGTGATCGCGGTGCCGCCGTGCGCGAGCGCGTGTGCACGCTCCACCGCGGGCGCTTCGATCACCGGCACGCCCGTCCACAGCTCGTCGAGGAAGGCGGCGGCGATCAGCACCCACGTCGTGGGCCGGAGCCAGCGGGCCGATCAGATGCGCTCGGTGAACGTGCGGGCCATCTCAGCACAGCATGGCCCGAGCACCCCGCGTCGTCAATCGCCTCACTTCGGCGCTTGCTTCACGTGCGCATCGAGCCAGTCGATCTCTTCGGCCAACAGCTGCAGCACGTTCTCGCGCGCGACGTAGCCGTGCGCCTCGTTGGGCAGCAGCACCAGTCGCGCCGTGCCACCGGTGCCGCGGATCGCACTGAAGAGCCGCTGCGACTGCATCGGGAACGTGCCCGAGTTGTCGTCGACCTCGCCGTGCACGAGCAGGATCGGCTCGTCGATCTTGTCGGCGTAGAGCATCGGCGACACCTTCGAGTAGGTGTCCCGCGCTTCCCACAGCGTGCGGCGCTCGCTCTGGTACCCGAACGGCGTGAGCGTGCGGTTGTACGCGCCCGAGCGCGCGATGCCGGCGCGGAAGAGATCGGTGTGCGCGAGCAGGTTCGCGGTCATGAACGCGCCGTACGAGTGCCCGCCCACCGCGACGCGAGCGCGATCGATCGGCGCTTCGCGAGCCGCCGCATCGATCGCAGCCGAAGCCGCGTCGCGCAGCTGATCGAGCAGCGTGTCGTTCATCGTCTCGGGATCGCCGACCACCGGCATCGCGGCATCGTCGAGCACCGCGTAGCCCGCGACCAACAGCGGCAGCGGCGAGGTGCCGGTGATCCGCACGAAGCGATTCGGGGCCGCGCGCACCTGCCCTGCGGTGTCCTTGTCGTTGTACTCGAGCGGATAGGCCCAGATGAAGAGCGGCCACCCGCCCTTCGGCGGCTCGCCCGGCGGCAGATACAGAGTGCCGGAGAGCTCGACACCGTCGGCGCGTGCGTAGGTCAGCAAGCGCTTGCCGACGCCCTGCAGCTGCGGGTGCGGATCGGGCCAACGCGTGAGCGCGCGGCTCTGGTCGCCTTCGTGCAGCTCGAGGTTCGGCGGCAGCGTGGGGCTCTCGCGTCGCACCACCATCGCGGCTTTGCTCGGCGCCCCCGCGAAGCCCACCAGCTCGACGTGCTCGTGCTCCGGCGACTCGTGGATCTTCGCGCTCGTGCGCGTGGCGAGATCGAAGCGCGCGACGAACGGCCGCTCGCCTTTCGGGCTCGCACCGTCGGCGTCGAGCCAGATCGCATCGTTCTCCACCAACACCGCGCGGTGGCCGTTCGCGAGCGTCGTGTGCACCGGACGCCCCGGATCACCGTAGTCGTCGCGCGACGATCGATCGAAGAGCTGCACCGGCTTCGCTCCGCCTTCGAGTGCGAACAGCCACGTCGTGACCCACCGACGATCGCGATCGTACTCGGTGACCAGCGCGCTGCTGCGATCCGCGAGCGGATCGACCGCGCGCACGCGGAAGCGCAACCGGCCCAGCTCCACCGGCGCCGCGAACGGTGCGGTCGCACGCATCACGCGATCGCGCTCGGTCGCAGGCTTGCGCGGATCACCGTCGTCGGTGGCCTCGACCCACACCAGCGTCGCGGGCTCGCTGGGAATCCACGCGACGTCGCGCGGACCGGTGCGCACGCCTTCGATCGGGATCGTCTCCGCGGGATCCTGATCGGCGACGGTCGCGACGACCGTGCCCTTGCGATCCCACACCTCGACGACGCGTCCGAACAGCTCCGCGGGCACCGCGTACGAGAACGGTCGACGCACGCGCTCCACCAGGATGTACGCGCCGTCGGGCGACACCGCGACGCTGTCGAAGATGCCCGGTGCGCCGATCGACGTGCGCGTGCCGTCGTCGGCGAGCTGCACGATCTGACCGGTCGCGAACCACTCGAAGCGCAGCTCGTCCTGCGCGTTCTGCAGCAGGTCCTGCCACGTGCGGTTCTGGGCGCGCTCGCCGTTGGCCTCTTCGATCACCGGACCGGCCGGCACCGCGGAGGTCGCGGGCGGCATCGGTCCGGGACGATGCGGCACGATCGCGAGCAGACCTCCGTCGGGCAGCCAGCGATGGCTCGGCGCCATCACGTCGAGCACCTCGCCACGGCGCGTGCGCTGGCTGCCGTCGCGACCCGCGGTCCACAGCACCACCTTGTCGGTCTCGAGCTCGAGCCACGCGAGCTTCGATCCGTCGGGCGACCAACCTGCAGCCGCGAGTGCGTTGCCGTCGGGCGGATCGATCCACGTCTCTTCCGCGCTCGCGATCGACACCACGGACAACCCGTCGGCGGCGCGCGTGCGTCGTTGCGCCGCGCGGCGCTCGTCGATGCGCATGCCGGCGAGCCGTGCGAACGGGCGCGCGACCTCTTCGATCGGCGGCATCGCGCGTCCATGCGTCAGCAGGATCGCCGTGCCACTCGGATCGATCTGCGCCGACGGAGTCGGGCGCGCGTCGACGAGATCGACGATCGCCTGCGCCGGCTCGCGCCACGTGCGTGCGATCGCTGCGACTGGTCCGCTCGCAGTGTCGGCGACCGGTGTGGTCGCGGCGAGCGGCTGCTCGCAGCGCGGACACTCACCGCCGTCGTTCTCGCCCTTGCTCGCGCACGCGAGCGCGAGCGTCATCATCCATCCCAGCGCTGCACGGCGCACCATCGACACGAGCGTAGGCCGCCCCCGCGAGGGCTGCACGGGCGAACGCTCACACCGCGACGTCGGAGCTGGTGAAACCGTCGCGGAGCTGCGCGAGCGACAGCACGGCCAGCAGTTGGTCGGCGCTCTGCAGCCGCAGCCCGGGCGTGCCGTCGAAGGTCTCACCGATGCGGACCGCACCGTGATCGCCCAGCGCCGCGGTGATCGCCGAGCGATCGGCGGCCCGCGCGGCGAAGAGGATGCGACCGGTCGACTCGGAGAAGAGCGCGACGAACGGCGAGAGCGTGGGCGCGACGCGGGCGAGATCGACGGCGATCGTCAGCTCGCTCGCGAGCGCGAGGTGGCTGAGCGCGATCGCGAGGCCACCGCGGCCGGGCGCATGCGCAGCGAGCACGAGCCCGGCATCGCGCGCGGCCACGAAGGCGGCATAGCGCGCGGCGAAGACCGGCGCGTCGGTGCGCGGCACTTCACCGGCATGGTGCACGCCCTGCATCCGCAGCACCGCGCTGCCGCCGAGCTCGTCGTGCGTCCAGCCGAGCAGCCACAGATCGCTGTCGGCGGGCGGCACCAGATCGAGCGCACGATCGACGTCGTCGAGCTGGCCCATCACGCTCACCAGCAAGGTCGGCGGGATCGAGATCTTCACGCCGCCGATCCACGCGTCGTTCTTCATCGAGTCCTTGCCGCTCACGAGCGGCATGCCGTGCGCGACGCAGGCCTCGAACAGACCTTCGCAGCAGCGCACGAGCTGCGCGAGCTTGTGCGCGCCGTCGGGCGTGCGATCGCTCTTCACCGGATCGGGCCAACAGAAGTTGTCGAGCGCCGCGAGTCGATCGATGCGCGCGCCGGCACACAGCACGCGCCGCACGGCCTCGTCGACGCACGCGTGCGCCATCGCGTGGGCATCGAGCTCCGAGTAGAAGGGATGGATGCCTTCGCCGAGCACGACGCCTTCGCGCCGGTGATGACGGCCGCGCAGCACGGTGGCCGTGCTCGGCACGTTGCGGCGGGTACCGACCAGCGGCTTCACCACCGACAAGCCCTTCACCTCGTGATCGTAGTGACGCACGAGCACCTGCGCGCTCGCTTGCTCGGGCGTCGCCAGCAACGCCAGCAGCGTCTCGTCGAGCGCGCGCTCGGGCGGGGCGATCTCGATGGGTGGCGACGCGAGCTCGGCGTGCAACGCCGGCAGCGGCACGCCGTCGTGCAGCAGCGCGAGCGGCAGATCGGCGACGAGTCGATCGCCCCAGCGCACCTCGAAGCGCCCGCTGTCGGTGAACTCGCCGAGCACCGTCGCCTCGACCTCGTAGTCGCGAGCCAATGCGAGCAGCGCGGCCAGCCGACCCGGCGGCACCGCGAGCGTCATGCGTTCCTGCGCTTCGCTGATCAGCACCTCCCACGGCTGCAGGCCGGGATACTTCAGCGGCGCGCGTGCGAGATCGAGGCGCGCACCGCCGGTCGCGGTGGCCATCTCGCCGACCGACGACGACAGCCCGCCCGCGCCGTTGTCGGTCATCGCGGAGAACAGGCCCTTGTCGCGCGCGACCGCGAGCATGTCGAACATCATCTTCTGCGTGATCGGGTCGCCGATCTGCACCGCTTGCACGGGCGCGGTCTCGTCGAGGCGCTGGCTCGAGAACGTCGCGCCGTGGATGCCGTCCTTGCCGATGCGCCCACCCACCATCACGATCGCGTCGCCGGGCTGCGCGTACTTCTCGTGCGTCGGCCGGTTCGCGGTGGTGACCGGCATGAGCGCGACCGTGCCGCAGAACACCAGCGGCTTGCCGAGGTAGCGCGCGTCGAACAGCTCGAAGCCGCGGCTCATCGGGATGCCGGCTTGGTTGCCGCCGTCGATCACACCGTGGTGCACGCCGTCGCGGATGCGCCGCGGATGCATGAGCCCCGCGGGCAACGGACGATCGTGGCGGGGATCGCCGAAGCAGTAGCCCCACACGTTCGTCAGCAGATCGGCGCCGCGACCCGTGCCGAAGCTGTCGCGATTCACTCCGACGATGCCGGTCATCGCACCGCCGTAGGGGTCGAGCGCCGACGGCGAGTTGTGGGTCTCGACCTTGTAGACGAGGTGATCTTCCGGCGAGAAGCGCACGACGCCGGCGTTGTCGTGGAACACGGACACGAGCCACGGCGCATCGGCGGTGTCGCGCCCGGACGCGATGCGTTCCGCCGCGATCTGCTCGGTCGCGCCGCGCACGAACGTGCGAAACAGCCCGCGCTCGACGAGGCGCGTGCCCTCGCCTTCCTTCATCTCGATCGGCGCGGCGAAGATCTTGTGCTTGCAGTGCTCGCTCCACGTCTGCGCGAGACACTCGAGCTCGGCGTCGGTGGGCTCGCGGCCGACGCCACGGAAGTGCGCCGCGATCGCTTGCATCTCGAGCAGCGACAGCGCGAGCAACCCGGACTCGGAGATGCGCTTCAGCTCTTCGTCGCTCGCATGCGTGAGCGCGACGGTGCGCACCTCGGCGTCGACGTCCGCGCCCGCGCGCGGCACCGTCAGATCGAGCACGCGCGGCATCGCCTCGATGCGTGCGCGTTGGATGAGCGGGTTGTAGAGCAGCTCTCGCGCCGCGCGTTCGACCTCCTCGGTCGACAGGCCCCACACGAGATACATCGTCGAGCTGTAGGCCGCGCCGTCGAGACGACGACCGAGGCAATCTTCCGCAGCGCGCTTCACGGTCGCCCCGACGGTGTCGGTGACGCCGGCGCCGAAGCCCACGGTCAGCGCGACCGGTGGCGTCGGCCAATCATCGGGCAACATGCCGAGCGCACCACGCTCGGCGACCGGATCGACCAGCGCCCCGAGCACGCGCTCGGCTTCGACCTCGTCGATCCCCAGATCGAGATGGAAGACCTTGCGCGTGCGCAGCTCGCTCGGGACGATCCCGAGCCACGCCGAGAAGCGGGCGGCGCTCGCAGCAGCGAGGGCATCACGAACATGGGGCCGGACCTCGATCTCGAGCCGCCAGCCGCGTCGCACGGCAGTCTTCTTCCCTCCGTGTCGCCACCGGTGTCAAGGTGCTCCGAGCGCGGCCCGGCCTTGACACGCGCACGTACGCACTGCACCATCCAAGCGTTCGAGCCCGTTCGCCCGTCGCGACTCCACGTTAGGTGGGACCGACGACGACGCGGACCGGGGTGGCAACACGTCCACGACGCGTGACGTCTTCGATCCGTTCGTCCCGAGGTGGAGCGCATGGGGCATCCCGAGCCGCAGCCGGAGAGCTTGCAGCCAGAATCGACCGAGAGAGCCGATGACGCATGGGCGCACTCGTTGCGCGAGGTCATGCGGGAGGTGATCGCGTCGTTGCCGGATCACGCGACGCTCGGCGAGCTCATCAACGCCGCGCGATCCAATCCGCACATGGCTCCCGTGCTCGACATCCTGACGGTGCAAGAGCTGATCGACATCGCGCGCAAGCGCCCGCCCAAGCCGGCGCCGGGCAAGAACGGGCGCGCCAGCGCGCCGCGCGAAGTGCAGTACGACGAAGACGGCAACCCGCTGATGGATCTCGGCGATCCCGGCGCGCTCGTGATCCGTCGGCGCGCCGACGTGCCCGACGGCGACACGCGCGTGCTGCGTTGCCTCGCCGAGCGCGGTGGCCTGCGCGAGCAAGATCTCGTGAGCCTCGCGAATCTCACCAGCGAGCAGCTCCGCATCATCCTGCGCAGCCTCCGTGCGAAGGGCCTCGTGCACGTCGAAGGCAGCGGCATCAAGCGCCGCCTGAAGATCACGCGCCACGGCAACGCGGCGCTGCGCAAGCTGTAGCGTTACTCCTGCAGCACCTTGCCGAAGTAGGCGTAGAGCTGCTCGAGGTCGCGATCGAACGCGTTGAGCTGTGATTCGAGCGCGTCGTACATGCGCTCGCGCACCTCGATGAGCTTGGTGTCGTAGACGCCGCCTTTGCCGAAGAGCACTGCACGCGCGACCGCACGCTCGCGCTCCGGGATCGCCTCGTCGATGATGCGGTCCCAGTCTTCGAGCAGCTCTTCCCGCGGCGCGCGACCGCCTTCTCCGACCGGCGCGCGGAGCATGCGAAAGACGTAGGCGGGAAAGAGCGCGTGCGGGTCCTCGCCGGTGACGATCGGGACGAAGAGGTTGCGTTCGTGGGGATAGACGACGCGACCGCGCTCGGGCACGAGCGCACCGACGCCGAGCCCCGCGGTCGCGATGCCGCCGGAGATGCCGAGCCCACCGACGGCCTCCGCCGGCGTGCCGCCCTTCGCGTCGATCACCCCGGTCGCGATGCCGGCGGCGGCACCGACCGCGATCGAAGCGATCGTGAAGCCAAGGACGCGCCTCGCCGCGCGCTCGTGCAGCTCGCGTAGCGCTTCGTCGAGCTGGTTGCCGGTGCAGTCGGCTTCGAAGAGCAGCGAGTCGACGTCGATCTCGACCGCGGAGATCCGCATCACCACCTGCAAGCGCAGCGCGACGGTCTCGACCGATCGCGCGTCGCCACCTTCACGCTGCGCCTTCAACAAACGCGCGAGCTGGGGCTCGAGCCCGACCGCACGCGCAGTGCGACGGATCTCGCCGGGCACTTCGGCGAGCTCGGTCGCGAGCGCAGGGTCGTCGAGCTCGCCGTCGAGGGCGAGCGCAGCGCGAGGGAATCGCTGCGTCGGCCGCTGACAGTCCTCGGTCTCGCCCTCGTCGATGCGCACCGTGCTCGCGCGCGCCTGTGCAGGCACGCTCGTACGAATCGTGCTGCACGCGAGCACGAGTCCGAGCAGGAACGTGGTGGCGAGGCGAAACACGAAAGCGCCGACCGCGATGATAGCGGCCGGCGCTTCCTTGCGCGAAAGCGTGTCGCGAACGAATCAGCCCGCGGGCGGGAGGTTCGACGAGATCGCGCCCGTCAAGCAACGGATCGCGGGGCTGAAGTCGGTGCTGCAGATCGACTCGATGCAGCAGTGGACCTCGTGGTCGTCCTCTTCCGTCGCCGGGTTGTCCGGCACGTTGAGGCTCTCGCAGACCTCTTGCACGCGCGTCGGGAAGATCGCGAGGCCGCGATCGTTCTGGCAGCCGGGCGCGATGTCGCCGAACTCCCAGACCTTGTCCTCGACCTCGACGCCGCTCATCGCCTCCTCGGGCGGCACGTCGCTCTCTTGCCACGTGCGGTACTCGAGCGCGAACACGCCACCTTGGGTGGGCTCGTACGGCGGCATCGGGTTGTGCTGGATGACCTCCGGCACGCCCAGGATGCCGAGCATGATGACTTCCTTCTCGTCGTGCTCGGCCACGTACTTGAGGTAGTCGATGTAGCGCTTGGTCGGGTGCAGCACGTCGTTGACGGCCGAGACGCACGAGCTGTAGTTGCCGCTCGCGTCGGGGCCGGTGCAGGTGACGCCCGCGTTCCAGCAGATCGCGCTCGAAGGCTGCGGCGTGCCGGAGTGCGGGTTGGTCTCCCAGTACTGCGTGTTCATGTCGTTGGTGAAGTACGAGAAGCCGTTCGGCGCGGCGACCGAGCAATCCACCTCGTCGGTGACGAGGACGATCGCGAGCAGTGCGCCCGGACGAAGGAACGGCTTGTTGAACTGACCCCACTCGAGATCGGCCGCGCACTCCTCGGAGGTCGGGTCGTTCCAGCAGGCTTCGGGGTTGATCGCCTGCAGCATCGTCTCGAGCGGCGCTTCGTAGCCGCAGCCGTCGATGCCCTGGGGACCGATGCACGACAGCGCCTTCGCGGCGTCCATCTGCGGATCCATGCCGGGCACGTTGCTGTCCTGCGCGTCGAAGTGCAGGAACTGATCGCCGGGCGCGACGTCGACCGGGCAGTTGGTCGTGCACGCTTCTTCGATCACGAGCGGGTCGTTGGGATCGAGACCGGTGAACCGGTTGATGCGCGCGTTGCAGCCCTCGTAGACCGGCGCGCCGCGACGCGGGGTGTAGTCGGGCTTCTGGAAGGGCGTGCACAGCGGGTGACCGAAGTCGGTCGTGGTCACCATGATGTTGACGCTCGGCGTGACCGGGTTGCCGCCGGCATCGGTCAGCGTCTGCAGCTGCTGGATCAGCAGCGGGAAGTTGGCCGCGAGGTTCAGCTGCTCTTCACCCATCGTGCCGGAGTTGTCGATCACGAACACCACGTCGATCGCGGTGCAGTTCGCATCGATGCCGCAGCCGGTCTGGCCCTCGGTCTCGTTCGCGAAGTCGAGCTTGGCGCCCGTCTCCTCTTCCTCACCGCCCTCGCTCGACGTGCTGTCGGCCTGGCCCGTCGAGTCGGTGGCAGTGACCGACGTCATCGTCATGCCCGTCTCGCCGACGGTGGTCATGGGGGTGGCTTCTTCGCCACAGCTCGAGATGAACGAGCCAGCCGCCAACGCAGCGATCGCGAACCTGCAGTGTGTCATGGGAAGGCTTCTCCGAACGGTCCGAGTCTCTCACAGCCGACGCGACGAGGAACACTTTGCGGCTCACGGAAACCATCGCCTTTCGGCGTGATGGTTCGTGAGTTGAATCGCCTCTTCGTCGCGGCTCCCGCCGCGTAGTGGTCGCGCGGCGCGAGGCATGGATGGCTGCACGAGCCCGCATCCTTCGGCGTGCCCTTCGGACACGCCGAGCGCGGTGATCGAACAATTCGAGGCGCTCAGCCCGGCGGCTGGATCGTGTCCTCGATGATGCCCGCGAGGCAGTTGATCGCGTCGCTGAAGTCGTCGTCGCAGATCGACGTGATGCAGCAGCGGATCTGCTCGGCGCCGGCGCCATCGGTGTAGTCGAGCGAGTGGCAGACGTCCATCACGCGCGTGTTGGGCGTCGCTTGGCCGGTGAAGTTGCCCATCGCATCCTGGCCGGTGCAGCCGGGCCCGATGCCGAAGTCGAACTGCTTGTCCGCGGCGTCGGTGCCATCGGCGAACTCGGCGGGCAGGATGTCACCCGCGGGGTACATGCCGTCCGCCCAGTCGCGGTAGACGAGATCCAACTCGCCGCCGGCGATCGGCTGATGCGGCGGATCTTCGTTGTACGCGGTGACGAGCGGCACGCCGAGGATGCCGAGCATGATGACTTCCTTGCCCTGGCTCTCGCGCAGCTCGGTGACGAGGTAGTCGGTGTAGCGCGACAACGGCTGCAGCTTGCCGTCGTCGAGCGACATGCAGTCGCTGTACACGCCGCCGGCATCGGGCCCGTTGCAGCTGACGCCCGCGTTCCAACAGATCGCCGACGACGCCTGCTTGTTGCCGTTGTCGGGGTTGGTCTCCTGGTACGACGGGTCCTCCATGATGGTGTAGTCCTTCACGGAGCACTCCACCTCGTCGGTCACGATCGCGATCGCCAAGAGCGCGCCGGGACGGAGGAACGGCTTGTTGCCGACGTCGTTCCACTCGGCGTTGGGATTGAGCGCCTGCAGCATCGTCTCGAGCGGCGCTTCGTAGCCGCAGCCGTTGAAGCCCTGCGGACCGACGCACGCGAGCGCCTGCGCTGCGGGCGACTCCTCCATCGTGTCGCCGTCGATGTCCGTCGGCACGACGCTGTCGTTGATGTTGTCGCCCGCGGGGCTGAACGCGATGAAGGGATCATCGGGCACGATGTCGGCGGGGCACAGGTTCGTGCACGCCTCGGGCACCATGATCGGATTGCTGCCGAGACCGGTGAAGTCGGCGATGCGCGCGTTGCAACCGGTCACGGTGGGCGCGCCCTTCGCAGGCGTGTAGCCCATCGGTTGGAAGGGCGTGCACAGCGGATTGCCGAAGTCGGTGGTGGTGACGAGGATCTGCACGTCCGGCATGACCGGGTTGCCGCCGGAGTCCTCGAGATCTTCCAGCTTGCGGATCAGCAGCGGGAAGTTCTTCGCGAGGTTGATCTGCTCCTCCGACATCGTGCCGGAGTTGTCGATCACGAAGAGCAGATCGATCTGATCGGTGCAGCCGAGGTCGGTGTTGCCGCAGCCGGTGTTGGTGGTGGCGCTGCCGATGTCGAGCTTCTCGCCGGTCTCGTCGGCGCTGTTGCCTTCCATCGAGTCGGTCTCGCCGGTCATTGCCGTCGTGACGGTGATCGAGATGCTCGTCATCGTCTGCGTGGTCTCGTCGTCCTCGCCGGCCTTGTCGCCACACGAAGCGAGCCCGAGGCCCATCGCGATCGAACCGAGTGCTGCGTTTGCCCAAAGCTTGCGTGTCATGTGCGTCATCCCCCCAAGAAGTGGATGGGTCCCCGGTCCATCCGCGCGCCTTCGTTCCACCCCAGACGGTATCAGAGTCTCTGAAATCCGGCGTGGGGTTCCTCGCAGATCGACGTCGGTCGGCGCACCCGACGGCTCACGGATAGACACGGGCGTGCCCGCGAAATTCCGTGAGCCGATTCGACCGGCTCGCGCCGTCGCAGCTCGGCAACCCCA
>DASZPU010000466.1:0-2602 GCA_035550195.1 Nannocystaceae bacterium | reverse complement strand
GAACGGCATGCGCCCTTCGGGATAGAAGGCCACGGTGCGCGTGCCGAGCCACCGCACCTTGCCGGGCGGCTTCGGATCGATCTCGAACGGCACGGTCTTCGTCGCGAGCTGCTCGACCGATGCGAGCGGCACCATCGGATGGTTGAAGGTGACGCGCACCGCATCGACGAGCGATTGCTCGCCGGTGGGGCCGAAGCGCTCGACGGTGAGCGGGCCCGTGATCACCTCGGGCTTGCTCGCAGTCGCCGGCACTTCGGGCGGGAAGGGCAGCTCGATCGATTCGGAGACGGTCTCGGGCTTCGCGGGGCCCGGACGCGGCACGATCACGTCGGCGACGTCACCGGGATGCGGCTGCAGATCCGGAACGCCGGACCACAGATCGAGCACGGCGGGCTCTGCATCCGCAGCGGGCGTCTCTTCGACCGGCACCTCCTCCTTTTTCTTGTCGGAGCAGGCAAGGGCGAACGTGCCGCCGAGCGCGAGCGCGAGCGCGACGACTGTCCAGGATTGGCGACGCGATGGGTCCGACATGCGTGGCGATAGGGTAGCGGTTTCCCTCGTGCAGGCGCGATCGACCGCGTGCGATCCGCCGCGAGTCCGCTGCGAACGCGCGAACATGCAACGCCGGTCTGTAACGCGCCACGGAACGTCGCGCGCCCATAGACGACAAGAACATGGCTCCAGCCGTGTTACCGTGCGCCGCAATGCGTCGCTCGATCGCACGAACCGGTGTGCTCGCAATGACTCTGCTCGCGTGTCGACAAGCACCCGAGCCCGCACCTTCGGATGGTGGCGGCGGCGGCGGTGGCATGCCGGGGCTCTCGCCGCTCGCGGGCATGTTCGCGAGCAAGCTCGACGAGCCCGGGCCCTACGAAGAGCCGCGACAGTCGAGCGACTACACCGACGGTGCCAAGCACGTCGCGGTGCTCGAGCTCTCGGGCAGCATCGGCGAGCTCGAGACGATCTCGCTCTTCGGTGGCAGCACGGTGCAACCGCTGCACGAGATCACCGATCGCATCGCGGCGCTCGGCAAGGACGCGAACGTCTCGCAGGTGCTGTTGCGCACCACGGACCTCGACATCGATCGCGTGCACGCCGACGAGCTGCGCACGTCGCTCATCGCATTGAAGGCCAGCGGCAAGCAGCTCGGCTGCCACACCGAGCGCATCACCGACACCGGCTATCACGTGCTCACTGCGTGCGACTACCTCGCGATCGCGCCGCTCGGCGAGATCGTGATCACCGGTCCGGCCGCGACGCCGGTGCACCTCAAGAAGCTGCTCGACAAGGTCGGTGTCACCGCGGACTTCCTGCACGTCGGTGCGTTCAAGGGCGCAGCCGAGCCGCTCACCCGCGAAGCGCCGTCGGCGGAGATGATGGAGACGCTGGAAGCGATCGTCGAGCAGGCCTATGCGTCGCAGCTCGACGCGATCGAGTCGGGGCGAAAGCTCAGCCACGAGCAGGCGATCGCCGCGGTCGATCGCGGCATCTTCGTGGCCGACCAAGCGGTCACTGCGAAGCTCGCCGACGAAGTTAACACGTGGGAGGTCTATCGCGATGCAGCGCGCGGCGCCGAGCCGTGGAAGCGCGCGCGTCCGCCGAGCAAGATGGGCGACATGATGGCGCTACAGCGCTTCATCGGCATGCTCCCGCCCGAGCGCCCGAGCGCGGCCCACGTCGCGCTCGTGTACGCCACCGGCAACGTCGTCGACGGTTCGGGCGGCGGCGTCATCGGTGCGCGCGAAGAGATCGCGTCGCGCACGTTGGTCGCCGCGTTGCGTGCGATCGCAGCCGACGACAAGGTGAGCAGCGTCGTGCTGCGCGTCGACTCGGGCGGCGGCAGTGCGCTCGCCTCCGAGCAGATCTGGCAGGCCGCCACGGAGCTCGCCGCGAAGAAGCCACTCGTCGTGTCGATGGGCGCGGTCGCGGCTTCGGGCGGCTACTACATCTCGGTGGGCGCGAAGGAGATCTTCGCGAGCAAGGACACGCTCACCGGATCGATCGGTGTCGTCGGCGGCAAGATGGTGCTGAAGGGCGGGCTCGATACGCTGGGTATCGCCACCTTCGACGTGCATCGCGGTGCGCGGGCGCAGATCTGGTCGAGCGTGCGCCCGTGGGACGAAGGCGAGCGCACCGCGATCATGAGCCTGATGGAATCGACCTACGCGACGTTCACCGATCGCGTCGCGGCCGGGCGCAAGCTCGAGCCCGCGGCCGTGCAGAAGATCGCCCAAGGTCGCGTGTGGACCGGTGTCGATGCGAAGTCGCGTGGGCTCGTCGACACCCTCGGCACGCTCGACGATGCGATCGCGCGCGCACGCGAGCTCGGCAGCGTCGGTGCCGACGTCGCGCTCGAGGTCTATCCGCCGCAGCCGACGCTGCGCGATCTGCTGGCGAGCATCGGTCAGGTGCAAGCGCCGATCGGCGGCTTGGCCGGCGCGCTCGACGGCGCGCTCGCGGCCGCGTCGGTGCCCGACCCCAAGCTGGCCGCGCGGCTGCGCGCCCTGCTCCACACGATCGTGGCGCTGCAGTCGTCGCACGTCTGGGCGGTGTCCCCCACGACTTGGCTCCTCGCGCCCCCCTGAGTTTTTTGCCAACCTTA
>DASZPU010000465.1:0-3476 GCA_035550195.1 Nannocystaceae bacterium | reverse complement strand
CACCAGCCACACG
Organism: Nannocystaceae bacterium; assembly: GCA_035550195.1. Taxonomy (GTDB): domain Bacteria; phylum Myxococcota_A; class Polyangia; order Nannocystales; family Nannocystaceae; genus Xiheibacterium. Next base: position 3,463 of record DASZPU010000465.1, on the reverse strand, counting down.
CGCGCCGACACGCGCTTGCTCGGCAACGGCTCGCGCAGCGACTCGATCACCTCGTGCTCGTCACGCTCGAGCTCGGCGAGCGCGTCGGCCAAGCGCGCACGCGCGAGCCGCAGACGCGAGTACACCGTGTTGACCGAGACCTCGAGGATCTCCGCGACCTCGGGTCCGCTCAGCTCTTCGACCTGCGTGAGCAGGAAGACCTCGCGCTGCGCGGGCTCCATCCCGGCGAGCGCGGCGTCGACGAGCGCGAACGAGTCCGGACGAAACGTCGCGTTCGATCGCTCTTCGATCACTTCGAGCGCGGCGAGCTTGCGATCCGCACGCTGCTGCGCGCGATGGTGTCGCGACGCGACGCGACGCGTGATCGAAGCCACCCACGCGCGTGCCGATGCATCGGGCCGCAGCGTGTCGAGCCGCCGATGCACGATGAGCCACACCTCTTGCGCGACGTCCTCGCGCGCGGCTTGGGGCACGCCGAAGTGGGCCGTCAGCGACCAGACGAAGCCGAACTGGTGGCGGTACAGCGCGGCGAAACCGTGGATCACGCCCATCTGCCCACCCAATCCCCGGGTTGCGTCCGTCCCGTCATCGCACCCAACGAAAATCCAGCCCCAGCATGACACGCAGCGATGCAGGTTGTGTCGACCATACGATGCGGTCGTCTGCGCCCACGCCCACGTGCAGCTCGGACTGGGCCAGCGGCACTGCCCCTTCGGCCGCGGTCCAGATGCCCACGCCGCGGCCGAGCAGCACGCGCAGACCGATGCGGGCGCGGGGCGCGATCCAAGGGAAGTTGCGGGGTGCGGCGTCACCGACGAGCTCCGGCCCGCGCGCACGCAGCCCACCGACCTCGACGCCCGCACACACCGGCAGCTCGACGCGACCGAACACACCCTTGCCGCATCCGAGCAAGCCCACGGTGCCGAGCGTCACGCGTGTCCTCACCGCAGGATCGCCGCGCACGAATTCTCTGCGCGGCCACACGCGTGCATCGAGCTCGATCGACCACGCGCGACGACCGAGCGCGAGCCCGACATGCACGATGCCGTGGCCGCTCGGCGCGATGCCGCTGCCGTAGCCACCGGCGAGCGCGAGCCCGAAGTACAGCGGCGACTTCGGTGCACGCACGCGCTCGGGCAGCGCGGGCGTCGGTGTGCGCGTGGTCGTGATGCCGACGGCGGCGACTTCGGTGGCCTCCACGATGCGCGGTGTCTCCGCGGCCTCGACCGGATCGAGCGCGACCGCGATCACCACTGCGACCGCATCCGCGAGCGCTTCGCAGCTCGTCGCCGCGAGCTCGCGTCGCTGCGAGCCGCCGTCGATCCACGTGACCAGCTCGACCTCGTAGCGATCACCGACCTGCTTCACCTTCGCGGTCGCGGGCGTGACGATCGTCGGATCGCCCACGAGCGCGGCGATGCGCGACTCGAGCGCGGCATCGTCGGGGCAGCCCGGCGGCGCCTCCCACTGCACCGCCGCCGATGCGATCCGGACGGCGGCGACGAGGGCGAGCATCGCGGGCATCATATTCTTGGATCGAGGGCTTCGCGGATAACGCGGGCGCTATGCTTCCGGCGTGGATCCCGTGCTCACGGCGATCGGCCGGCAGTGGCCCGAGCTCGCCGGCGATACACCGCCTTCACGCGACGCGCTCGCGCTCCGGCTCGCGCGCGTGTGTCCGCAGTGGACGCTCGCAGCGCCCGATCGGACGGAGCGCTACGAGGACGCGATCGCTGCGGGACGGATCCCCACGCGCGAGCACAGCTGGCACGACGCGTTCAACGTGCGCGCGTTCGCGGAGTTCCCCCGCGCGAAGGCGGCTCTGCACGCACGCATGCGCCCGCTGCCCGTGCGTGACGGCCGACGCACGCGCGAAGGCGATGCGCTCGCGTTGCTCGACGAGGCGGCGCTCGTCTTCGCCGGCGACGCCATTGCGCTCGCGGCGTTCGCTGCCGCACGCGACTCGCTCGATGCGCTCGACGACGTGATGCGATCGCGACGTATCGCGGTGCGCTGCTTCGGTCACGCACTGCTCGAGCATCGCGCGCTCGCGCGCAAGCCGATCGATGCCGGTGTGGTCGCGCTCGAAGTGGACGCGCCCGCGCAGATCGATCTCGCGCTCGCCACCGCGATCGCACGCGGTCGCTTCGCAGCGCCCGATTTCTCGCCCACCGTGCCCTGGCCCGATCCGCGCGTCGACGCGTGGTTGCTCGCGGGGCTATGATCGCATGCATGCCGCGCTGGCCCGCGTTCCTCGGCTTCGCGATGCTCGCGTGCTTCAGCGAGTCGAACGGATCGAGCAGCAGCAACGACGCCGGCGAGGCGAGCGAGGGCAGCAGCGGCAGCACTGCGACGACGACGTCGGCCGCAACGGGTGACGCGACCAGCCTCGACACGCAGTCCTCGAGCAGCGTCGACGGCAGCACCGGCAGCATCGAGTGCGCGGACGGCATGGTGCGCGTGCCCGGTCCACCGCCGGTCGGATGGGAAGGCTGGTCGTTCGTCGCGCAAGGCACCGCGATGCAGCCACCGGTGCCGTGCCCCGAGGGCGAGCCCGACGTGCGCTTCGGCAACGCGACGCCGAGCTGTCGCTGCGAGTGCGCCGATGCCTTCGAGTGCGCCACGTCGGTCGTCGCGTACACCGACGAGATGTGCACGAGCGTCGCGATGGGCGGCGCGGCGCTCGGCAACAGCTGCTACGCACTGGTGTCGCCGGCGACATCGTTGAACATCATGGGCACCAGCGACAGCGGGGCTTCGTGCGATGCGGCCGGCACGCTCTTGCCGGGCCCGGCCGCGATCCCCACGTCGATCTGCGCCGCACCCGACGACGGCTGCGTCGCGCTGCCCGACGGCTTCGCGGGTCCGTGCGTGATCGGGCTCGGCGCGGAGTGTCCCGGTGGCTTCGTGCAGCTCACCGAGGTCGACAGCGTGAGCTGCTCGGTGTGTCCGCCGTGCTTGCAATCGGACGTCTGCGCCGCGCGACGCTACGACGCGTTCGCCAACACCGAGTGTGCGGGCATGCCGGTCGCGACGATCCCCGCGGACGGCACGTGCGCCGGGCAGGGACTCGAGTCGGTCTACCGTGCGCCGCCCGATCCGATGGCACCGACCGGTTGCGCCGACGCCACGCTGCAGCTCGCGCATCAACGCATCTGTTGCGTGCCGTGACGCGCGGCGCGTGGCAAGCTCGAGTGAGATGGCGAACGCGGGCGTGAAAGGACGCGGACCGATCCGCTCGAAGGCGTTCGTGCTGTACGAGGGCACGAAGACGCCGCATCGCTCGTGCGGCATCGCGCTCGCGGAAGCGTTCGGTCGCCCGAGCGCGGCGTACCAGAGCCTGCGCCGCGGGGGGATCACCGGGGAGGGCACATGCGGAGCGATCGTCGCCGGTCAGCTCCTGCTCGGTGAGCTGCTCGGCGATCCCGATCCGACGGGCAAGGTCACGCCCGAGCTACGCGCC
>DASZPU010000464.1:0-13640 GCA_035550195.1 Nannocystaceae bacterium | reverse complement strand
CAGAGCTCGACGCCACCGGTGCCGGGCATGCGCAGATCGGTCACGATCGCCTCGAGCCCGGCATCGTGCACCGCCGCGAGCGCGTCGCCGGCGGAGCTGCAGCGCACCACGTCGAAGCCACGCCGCGCGAGCCCGTCGGCGAGCACTCGGACCAGCGCCTCGTCGTCGTCGACCAGCATCACGCGGTGCGCTTGGCCCTGCTCCTGCACGCGCTCGCGCGCGTCCATGCGACTCGTCATCCAGCTCGTCGTCGCTTCGCTGAGTGCCACCACGATCGTGCTCGCGATCTACGCCTATGTGAGCCTCTCGCTGCAGCGGTCCTCGTTCATCGAGGACATGAGCGAAGACCATCGCGCGATCGTCGGCGTGCTGGCGACCACGCTGGAGGCTGCAGCGAGCGAGCTCGGAGTGCAACGTGCCCACGAGCTCGTGGACGAGATCAACCGTCGCCCCGACAACGTCGTCATCGAGTGGCGACCGCGCGGCATGGACGAGATCGACGTCGACGACGGCACGGTGCTGGTCAGCATAGCCGACGACGAGCCGGTGGTCCGCACATGGACTGCGCTCGAAGTCGATGGTCGACCCGCCGGAGTGCTCGCGGTGACCGAGTCATTTGCGCCCCACGAGCGCGACTTGCAGAGTCGCGCCGCGCGACTGGTGTTGACTGCGCTGTCGATGATCGCGGCCGGAACCCTCGTCGGCGCAGCGTTGGGCGCACTCTTCGTCGGTCGACGCGTACGTGCGCTGGTCGAGCACGCGCGTCGCATCGCCGATGGCGACCTCACCGCGCGCATTCCGGGTGTGCACGCGAACGACGAGCTCGGCTTGCTCGGACGCGAGCTGAACGAAATGACCCAACGGCTCGATCTGACACGCCGTCGCCTCGACGAGGAGAGTCGCGCGAAGCTTGAAGCACTCGCGCAGCTGCGACACGGCGAGCGGCTGATGACGGTCGGGAAGCTCGCGGCCGGCATCGCGCACGAGCTCGGCACGCCGCTCAACGTCGTGACCGAGAGCGCGAAGATGATCGCGCGCGGCGAGACGTCGGCGGCCGAGACCCACGAGTACGCCGGCATCATCACCGCGCAGGGCGAACGCATGGCGGGGATCGTGCGCCAGCTCCTCGGCTTCGCACGTGCGCATGCACCCGCCCGCGTGTCGGCGGACCTCACTGCGCTCGCGCGCTCGTCGGTCGTACTGCTCGCGCCGCTCGCCGAGCGGCAGGGCGTACGCGTGCGCATCGAGCCGGCGCCACCGCTCGCCGAGCTCGCCGTCGATCCACTGCAGCTCGGTCAAGTGCTGACGAACCTGGTCGTCAACGCGATCCAAGCCTCGCCCGCCGGCACCGAGGTGGTGGTGCGCATGTACGAGCGGGATGACGCGGTCGTGGTCGAGATCGCCGACCACGGCTCGGGCATCGCCAGCGAGGATCTCCCGCACGTGTTCGAACCGTTCTTCACCACCAAGGATGTCGGCGCAGGCACGGGGCTCGGGCTCTCCGTCGCACACGGGCTCGTCGCGGAGCACGGTGGGCGCATCGAGGTCGAGAGCACGAAGGGGCAGGGCACGACCTTCCGCGTGGTGCTGCCCCGCGCGCGGAGATGACGCGAAGACTGGGGAGTTCCTCCGCATGCGCGGCCGATCGACGCACGGCGTGCTCACGCGCGACCGCGTGATCGTGATGGCGCGATGGATGCAAACAGCGGCCAGCCATGACCGAAGTCACCACGCCCAGTCGAGTGCTCGTCGCCGAGGACGACGGCGAGCTGCGCCGCCTCATCCGCGTTCACCTCTTGCGCGACGGTCACGAGGTGCTCGAAGCGCCCGACGGCCGCAAGGCGCTCGACCTGCTCGCCGACCTCGCGTGTCGCGGCGACAAGCTGCGCGCGATCTTGATGGACGTGCGCATGCCCGGGCTCGGCGGTCTGACGATCCTGCAAGCGCTCAGCGCTTCGGGATCGTCGGTGCCGGTCGTGCTGATGACCGCGTTCGGCAGCGAGGATCTACGGCGCGACGCTGCGCGCTCGGGCGCACATGCGGTGCTCGACAAGCCGTTCGCGATGGAACGACTGCGCGAGACGTTGGGGGGCGCGATCAGCGGTAGCGAAGCGCGTCCGCGTCCGGCGAGCTGGGCGAACGACAGCGTGCTCGTCGATCGTTACCTCGACGTCGTGAACCGTGCGCTCTTGCTGCGCGCGCAGCTTCGCCTCGCGGCGCAAGGTGGTGTGCGCAGCGGCGTCGCGTTCTCGGTGGTGGAGCCCGGGCCCGGCGGGAGCAACACGTTCTACCTGCAGTGGCGCGGCTGGGGCTTCATCCGCGTGCCGCGGATGCAGGAGACACCCGCCGCCGCCCGCTCTGCGACGCGTCAGTTCCTCGAGCGCGTGATCGTCGAGCCTTGGCACTGGCTCGCGCATCCCGACGAGCTCGTGCTGTGGAAGTGACGCGCTAACGCGCGAGCTTCAGCGCGCGGGCCCACGGCGCGACGTCGTCGGTGAAGCGCTTCTTCTGCGCCTCGGGGATCGGCGCGCCCACGAGCGCCGGACGCGACGCTTCGCGTCCGAGCACCATCAACGGATCGAGCACCTTCGTGGTCTCGTTGCCGTCGGCGTCTTTGATGTCGTCGCGACGCAGCTCCAGCCGCAAGCGATCGCTCGGCGTGCGGCCGCTGTGGCCCGCGAGCGCGACGATCTGCCCCTGGCTCACGCGCGTGCCGATCGACAGCTCGCCGACGATGCGCATCACGTGCGCGTAGCGAGCGATCGTGCCGTCGTCGAAGCGCAGCTCGAGCACGTGGCCTTCGCTCGCGGAGCGATCGACGTCGGTGACCTCGCCGTCGCCGAGCGCCACCAGCGGTGCGCCTTCGGGCAGGCGATACACCGCGCCGATGCGGCTCTGCACGACCTCGATCGACGGCGGCAACAACCCGCGCGCCTCGGGATCGACGCGATGGAATCCCACCGGCGAGCGCAGGAGTGCGCGTCGCATCGGCTGGCCTTCGGGATCGAAGTAGGCCGGCTGCGCGCCCTCGGGCTTGTAGCGGAAGTAGGCCACGCGCGCGGCTGCGCCGACGAAGCGCACTGCGAGCGTCTGACCGTAGCGATGGAAGCGACGGCCGAGCCAGCGCTTCTCCACCATGACCTGGATCCGATCGCCGGGCCGCGCGTCGGTCATGAAGTCGACGTCCCACGCGAGCGCGACCGCGATGAGCTCGGCGAGCTCGGGCTTCTCGCCGGCTTCGACCACCGCGACCGCGAGGTCGGCATCACCACCGAGCTCGAGCGTGACCACCTCGACGTCGGTGCGCAGCGGGTGCTGGATGTTGCGTACCTCGAAGTCCGCGCCTTCGCCTCCGCGGCACGCTTGCAGGATGTGGCCCTCGGCCAGCTCGATCTCCAGCGCGTGCACGGTGCCATGGCGATCCATCGCGAGTCGCAAGGGCGCTCCGCTGCCGCCGAGCAGCGAGAGGTCGACGTGCGTGCGCACGTTGGCCTCGATGCGATCGATCTCGTCGCCGGCAATTCCGAGCTGCAAGAGTGCGAGCCGCAGCGTCATCCCGCCGGCGAGCGAGGTCGACAGCGGCAGCAGCTGCTCGAGCCCTTCGAAGATCCGCACCGGGTCACCACCGCACGGGTGTGCAGGAGGGTCGGCGAGCGGCGGCAGCGGTCCGCTCTTGTCCTCGATCGCCGCGGCGCCGAGACCGGCGAGCTCACCGATCGATCCGCCGCGCCCGAAGAACACCCAGCCGTTCACCGCTGCGAGCAGCGCGAGCGCGAGCAGCGTGCGATTGCGGGTCTTTCGCTCCGCGGGATCGACCGGCGTGCGCGCCCGCTTGCGCGCCGACGGCTCGACCTTGCGGTTCCTCGTGCCCTTGGCCGCGGGGGTGCGGGCGTTGGCCGAGTGACTCGTGCGAGACAACGTTCCATGGGCTATCAAAAGGGCCGACTTCCCGCGAAAAAGCGGCAAGTTCCGCCCAATGGACCCGATCTACAAGAGCCCGATCAACGCCGGGGTACCGCCTGCGCGTGCGGGCGAGTTCGGGCCGATCCCGATCGGGCCGATGCGGGTGTGGCCGCCGGTCGTGCTCGCGCCGATGGCCGGCGTCACCAATTATCCGTTCCGCGCGATCTGTCAGCGCTACGGCGCGGGCTTGTACGTCAGCGAGATGATCACCGCGCGCCCGCTGTGCGACGGCAACGCGAAGACGCTGAAGCTCGCCGACTTCGGGCCCGACGAGCATCCGCGCAGCCTGCAGCTCTACGGCGTCGATCCCCACTACGTCGGTGAAGCGACGAAGCGGCTGGTCGGCGAAGGCAAGGTCGATCACATCGACATGAACTTCGGCTGTCCGGTGCGCAAGGTGACGCGCAAGGGTGGGGGCGCGGCGATTCCGGTGAAGCCGCGATTGCTCGCCGCGATCGTGCGAGCCGCGGTGCAGAACGCCGGCGCGGTGCCGGTGACGATCAAGTTCCGCATCGGCATCGACGACACGATCATCACGCACCTCGACGCAGGGCACATCGGCGAGTCGGAAGGTTGCGCGGCGGTGGCACTGCACGCGCGCACGGCCGCGCAGCTCTACGACGGGCTCGCGCGCTGGGATGCGATCGCGGAGCTGAAGGCTGCGGTGCGCACGATCCCGGTGCTCGGCAACGGCGACATCTGGGAGGCCGAGGACGCGCTGCGGATGATGCGGACGACGAAGTGCGACGGCGTGGTGATCGGCCGCGGTTGCCTCGGTCGACCGTGGTTGTTCCGCGATCTCGCGGCGGTGTTCGACGGTCGCGAGCCCGTCGATCCGCCGCTGCTCGGCGAGGTCGCCGACGTGATGCGCGAGCACTTGCGACGCTTGTGCGCGTGGTTCGGCGAAGGCGTGGGCGTGCGAATGTTCCGCAAGCACGCGACCTGGTACACGAAGGGTTTCCGCGGCAGCGCGGAGATCCGCGCGCGCGTGATGTCGGCGGGCACGCTCGCGGACGTGGAAACGATCTTGTCGTCGCTCGATGCCGACGAGCGCTTCCCCCCGAGCGCGATCCGAGTGCCGCGCGGCAAGACGGCGGGCACGCAAGTCGTCGCGCTGCCCGAGGGCTACCTCGACGACCGCAACGACGCCACCCCACCCGAAGCCGAAGAGGAAGGCGACGGCGGCTGATCAGCGCGCGATCCAGCTCTCGACGACGAGCCCGGTGATGCGCGCCATGTGGGCGATGTCATCGGTGACGAGCACCGCGTCCAACGCCAGCGCATGGGCAGCGATGGCGAGATCGAAGTCCTCGAGGCGAGTCCCGCGACGCTCCAACTCGGCCTTGGCCGCGCCGAAGTGGACGTCGACTTCATCGCTCCACGGGGCGCGCTGCAGCTCGTCGCGCACGAGCTCGAACGTCGCGCGCAGGCTTGCACGCTTGCGCGACTTCGGCATGCGCGCAAGGCCGTACTCGATCTCCGCGAGCACGGGGTGGGGAACGAACACGTCGCTCTTCTCGATTTCGCCGAGGCGCGCAATCATCGTCGCGTCACCGCGCATCAACGCCGACACTGCGTGGGTGTCGAGCAGATACTTCACAGCGGCGGTGGACCCTTGCGCGTGCGACGAGTGCGGATCGTTTCCATCATTTCGTCGATCGCCGCCGTGTGCTCGGGGCGTGCCGCTGCGAGCTTCTCGAAGAATCCCGGCGACCAGGTCGTGCTCCGCGAGAGCTCATGCTCGAGCGCGGTCACGATCAACCGGTTCCGGCTGACGCCGAGGCGCTTGGCCCGGCGATCGAGCGCTTCGAGCAGCCGCGCGGGGATGTGCACGCTCGTCGGCACGAGTATGTTTGTAGTATATCGGAGCGATCGCGGCAAGCTGGACTGCGGTGGCGCGCGGCGAGATGGGCGCGTCGGTATTCGTGCTTGCTCGCACGGGCCGATGCAGCGCATGGTGAGGGCGCACGTCGATGCGCGAGATCGAGTGGAGCCCCGGCATCGGTGATCCCACCATCATGGGATGGGTCACCGTCGTCGCGTATCTCGTGGTGGCGTGGTTGTGTCTGCGCGCGTTCATGGTCGAGAAGCGCGGGCCGCCGCGGCCGTTCTTCGCCACCGTCGGCGCGCTGCTTCGAGTCATGCGCAAGCACTGGCCGCGGCCGCCACTGCCGGCGCGGCGGGCTGCGCTGTGGCTCGTGCTCGCGACGATCTTCCTCGCGCTGGGCATCAACAAGCAGCTCGATCTGCAGACGCTGGTCACCGAGATCGGCCGCGTGGTCGCATACCGCGGTGGTTGGTACGAAGAGCGACGCTTCGTGCAGGCGATCTTCGTCGGCGTCGTCGCGATCGTCGGCGTGATCGGTCTGCTCGTCTTCGCCTGGCTCACGCGCGGACAGCTGCGCGACTTCCGAGTGGTGCTCGGCGGGCTCGCGTTCTTGCTGTCGTTCGTCGTCATCCGCGCCGCGTCGTTCCACTCCGTCGATCAGCTCATCCGCTTCGCGCCGCTCGGCATCCGCATGAACTGGGTGTTCGAGCTCGGCGGCATCGCGCTCGTCGGCGTCGGTGTGGTTCGGCGCCTGCGCGCCGCGTCCGAGCGCCCCGCGGCCGGATGAGCTACGCTCGCGCACCATGAAGCCTGCGTTGTCGATCGTCGTGCTCGCCGTCGCGTGCGTGGTCAGCGAGCCCAGCGACGACGCGGGCGGATCCGACGAGTCGAGCGAGTCGACCGCGACGTCGTCGAGCAGCGCGACGTCATCGAGCAGCGCGACATCGTCGAGCGAGAGCACGGCGAGCACCACCAGCGAGTCGAGCAGCACGACATCGTCGACCAGCGACACCACCAGCGATCCCGACAGCAGCACCGGCGAGCCCGGCTGCGCGATCGCAGATCCTGCGCCGTTCACCGAGGTCGAAGGCTGCGCGGTGCTCGGCGACTCGTTCTGCTCGGAGGGGCAGACGCACGTCGAGCAGGACAGCGTCGTCGAGTGGATGCACGATCCACCGCACTCGGGCCCGCACTATCCGACGTGGGAGAGCTGGGACGAGCACGACGAGGTCGTGCCGCGCGGCAACTGGGTGCACAACCTCGAGCACGGCGGCATCGTGCTCACCTATCGTTGCGACGGCGACTGCGAGCCCGAGCTCGCGATCCTGCGCGACGCGATGAACCAGCGCCCCGACCTGCGGATCCTCGTCACCGCGGATCCATTCCTACCGGGCGACGAGCGCTTCGCCGCGATTTCGTGGACGTGGGTCTACCGCTTCGACCCCCCGGTGCTCGACGAGCTGCTCTGCTTCGCGGACCAGCACGAGAACCACGCGCCCGAAGACGTGCCTTGAGCTGGTGCGCACGAACGCGCACTCGCGCCGGCGTTGAACGGCGTCCGAATTCGCGAGAAGGTTGGGGACGCGTCCGGCCGTCATGGCGTCCGACCCCCACGACAGCGCCGACAAAGGCGAAGCTCCGCTCGAAGAGCCGCTCGATCCAACGGCCACGCTGCACGGAATCGTCGCGCCACCGCCCGCCGTCGACCCCGAGCGGCTCGGCCGATTTCGCATCGAGCGACGGCTCGGCCACGGCGGCATGGGCATCGTCTACGAAGCCGTCGACGACGTTCGTGGTCAACGCGTCGCGATCAAGGCGATGCATCGCCTCGGCCCCGAGCGACTCTATCGCTTCAAGCGCGAGTTCCGGTCGCTCACCAAGCTGCGCCATCCCAACGTCGTCGCGTTGCACGAGCTGTTCGCCGACAGCGAACAGATCTTCTTCACGATGGAGCTCGTGCGCGGGCAGGAGTTCATCCGCGCGCTGTGTGGTGCGCGGATCGACGAGCGTCGTCACGCGCCGTGCCACGACTTCGGCAAGCTCCGCGAGGTGATGCGCCAGCTCGCCGACGGCGTGCATGCGATCCACGACGCCGGAATCCTCCACCGTGACATCAAGCCCAGCAACGTGCTCGTCACCGCGGAGGGCAGGGTGGTGCTGCTCGACTTCGGGCTCGTGCGCGAGCACGGCGTCGAAGAGCACATGGGCGTCACCGCCGACGGTGCCGTGCTCGGCACTCCGCTCTACATGGCGCCCGAGCAGATCGCGAGCAAGACGCTCGGTCCGCCTGCGGATTGGTACGCGGTCGGCGAGCTGCTCTACCACGCGCTCACCGGTGTGCCGCCGTTCGCATCGCTCGGTCTGCTCGCGATGCTCACCGCGAAGCGCGAGGGCACGCCGCCGCCGCCGTCGACGTTGGTGCCCAACGTGCCCGCCGATCTCGAGGCGCTGTGCATGGCGTTGCTCGAGCCCGAGCCCGCTCGTCGACCGACGGGCGCCGAGGTCGTCGCTGCGCTCGGGTCGCGACCGGGCGAGCGCAGCGGCGATGGCCCCGGCGAGGTCTTCTACGGCCGCACGCGCGAGCTGGACGTGCTGCGCGACGCGTACACGCAAGCGCTGCGCGAGCCCGTGGTCGTGCTCGTCGAGGGGCCGTCGGGCATCGGCAAGAGCGCGCTCGTGCGTCAGTTCGCCGCCGAGATCGTGGAACGCGACGACGCGATCGTGCTGTCGGGTCGTTGCTCGGAGCGCGAGTCGATCCCCTACAAAGCGCTCGACGCGGTGATGGATGCGCTGGCGATGCGGCTCGGCGTGCACACGGATCCGCGGCAGGTCGAAGCGATGTTGCCGCGCGACGTGCAGAGCCTCGCGCGCATCTTCCCGGTGCTGCGCGGCGTGCCTGCGATCGCACTCGCGAGCGGTCGCCGCGAGGGCGACCACGAGCCGGTCGCCGCGCGCCGTCGCGCGATCGCAGCGCTCGGCGACATGCTCGCGCGCATCGCCGATCGCCGGCGTCTGGTGATCCACATCGACGACTTCCAGTGGGCCGATCACGACAGCGCGGTGTTGCTGGGCGGTGTGCTGCGTCAGCTCGATCCCCCGGCGATGCTGTTCGTGATGGGCGTGCGCGACGGAGCCGCACGCGATGGCTCGCCGTTGCAGCGCCTGCTCACCGAGTTCGCCGAGCGCGATCGTGCGCTCGCGATGAAGCGCATCCAGCTCGGTCCGCTGCCGCCCGAGGAAGCCGAAGAGCTCGCGGTCGAGCTGCTCGGCGGCAAGGCCAAGCGCGCGCGCGAGCTCGTGCGCGACATCGTGCGCGAGGCCGACGGCAGCCCGCTCTTCGTCGGCGAGCTGGTTCGCTACGCGCGTTCGCTCGACGGCTCGCCGGGATTCCCCAGCGAGGATTCCGAGGTGAACCTCGACAACGTCATCCGCACGCGTCTGCGGCGCTTGCCCAAGGTCGCGCGCCGCGTGCTCGACGTCGCCGCGGTCGCCGGCGGTCGCATCAGTCAACGGCTCGCGCTCGTCGTCGCCTGCGGACAGGAGCCCGATCCCGGCGCGATCCAACGGCTCGTCGACGATCGACTCGCACGACTCGGCGGGCCCGAGCTCGACGACACGTTGGAGATCGATCACGACCGCATTCGCGAGACGGTGCTCGGCGAGATCGATTCCGACGAGCTGCCGCAGCTCCACCTCGCGATCGCGCGTGCGCTCTCCGATGCGCAGGTCGACGACGAGCCCGCGCTCGCGCACCACTTCCGCGCCGCCGGCGAGATCGCGCTCGCGCACGATCACACGCTCGCGGCCGCCGAGCAGGCTGCGCGCGCGCTCGCGTTCGATCGCGCCGCCGAGCTCTACCGCATCGCGCTCTCGCTCGACGTGCTGGGGCCCGGCGAGCACGCCGAGGTCGAGGCGAAGATGGCCGATGCGCTCGCCAACGGCGGACACCTCCGCGAGGCCGCGACCGCCTATCGCCGCGCCGCGGCCGCGAACGGACCGATGGCGATCGAGTGGCGGCGTCGCGCCGCGGAGCACCTCTTGTCGTCGGGCCACACCGACGAGGGCCGCGCTGCGCTCGACGAGGTGTTGCGCGCGGTCGGGCTGTCGCTGCCGAGGTCCAACGCGCGTGCGATCGGCTCGCTCGTATTCGATCGCATGCGCCTGTCGATCGGCGGGCTGGAGCCCAGCCAGAACGTGCACATCACCGACGACGAGCTCGCGCGCCTCGACGTGTGCTGGACGGCTTCGCGCGGGCTCATCTACACCGACGCGATCGCGGGCGCGGCCTTCCACGCGCAACACCTCCGGCTCGCGCTGCGTTGCGGCGAGCCGATGCGGGTCGCGCGTGCGCTCGCGGTCGAAGCCCACTTGCTCGCGGCGATGGGCGCCGATCCCAAGCTGCCGCAGGCGCGCGCGCTGATCGAGCGTGCACAGTCGATCGCCGAGCAGACCGACAGCAACTACGCGCGCGGCATGGTGGCGGAGTGCTCGGGCCACGTCGCGATCGCGGTCGGCGATTGGCAGCGCTGCTTCACCGAGCTCGAGCGGGCGATCACGATCTTCCGCGATCGCAACACCGGGGTCGCGCACGAGATCGCGATCTGCCGCGCCCACGGTGCGCTGTGTCTGCAGTTCATGGGCCGCGTGGCCGAGCTGCGCGAGCGCGCGTATGCACTGCTCGACGAGACGCGTGATCGCCCGAACCCCTACGTCGCTGGCTTCGCCCGCGGCATCCTGGGCAACATGGCTCTGCTCGCGCCCGATCGCGTCGAGGAAGCCGCCGAGCAGCTCGCGATCTATCGCCACGACGCGCCGCGCAGATTCCAGGGCCACATGGTGAACTACGTGTGCCAGACCGCGGCGCTCGAGCGCTACCGCGGACGCTTCGAGCGCGCGTGGGCGATGCTCGAGTCCGACGATCCGGTGCTCGCGAAGCTCGACGTGTTGCGCTCGCCGCAGCCCAACGCGGAGGCGCTCTTGTGGCGCGTCCAGAACGCGCTCGCGGGCGCGATGGTGGCCGACGATCCCCGTCCACGAGTGGCCCGCGCCGAGAAGTCGATCGAGGCGCTGCGCGTGCACCCCAGCACGTTCGCGCGCGGCTACGGCGAGCTCGGCCGTGCGAGCGTGCTCGCGCTCGCACGCAAGGACGACGACGCCATCGCGCACTTGCGCAAGGCCATCGAGCTGCTCGAGCGCCACGAGATGAGTGCCTTCGTCGCGTGTGCGCTGCGACGGCTCGCGAAGCTGGTCGGCGGCGACGAGGGTGTGCAGCTGCAGGCGCGCAGCGACGCCGAGATGGAACGCATGGGTGTCGCGCGGCCCGATCGCTTCGCCGACATGATGACGCCCGGCTTCGTGCACGTATGAGCACCGACGATCTGCGCCAGCTCGCCGAGGACCTCGCGTTCGATCGTGTGCCGCGCGAGCGTGCGGTCGAGCTCGCGCGCCACGAAGCGCTGCCGGAGGTCGCACCGCCGGGCAGCTCGCCCACCGAAGGTCGCGGTGCGATCGACACGCGCATCGTGGTGCGGCTCGTATCCTCCGAGTTGCTCGCCGCGATGCTGCCCGCGGGTCTGCAGCTCGCACCGCAACCGCTCGCACCGCCCGGCAAGCATCCGATCCTCGTGTCGTTCGCCGAAGACACCTTCGGCGCGTGGTTCGGCGCGATGACCTACCACGAGCTGATGCTCGCGATCCCGTGGGTCGAGTACGCGGAGGAGCGCATGCCTCACCGCGGCCCGTTCATCTACATGCCGCGCTTGTGGCTCGACGAAACGGTGCCGCGCGTGCTCGGCAATCGCCTGTACGGCTTCGAGAAGCTCGCGGGCGTGTTCACCACCAGCGACGCGGCGTGGGAGGTGAAGGACGGCGACGGCGATCTGCTCGTGCGCGGCACGTTCGCATCGGCCGGCCCTGCGCAGGCACCCGACGAGCACGCCAACTTCGCGTGGTTCCGCCGCATGCTCGAGCAGCCGACGATCTCGCAGGTGTCGCGGATCTTCGACGACGATGCCCGCGAGCGCGACGACGTCACGCAGTCGTTTCTCTGCTCCACGGTGCACTACCTGCTCGATGGACGCGATTGGGACGGCCAACCCACCGCCGCAACGGTCGAGCCGCTGCGCGCGGAGCTGACGTTCGGCAACGGCCTCACGATGCCGGGCCCACTGCCGCAGGACACCGTCGCGATCCCGAGCCTCGACGATCACGTGCTCGGCGCGTTCCGGCTGCGCTGCAAGATCGTGGTGTCGTTGCCGGGCAGCAGCACGCGCACGTACTACCCGCGCGGTCGCGGTCGCAAGCTGCGCGTCGCGGTGATCGGCGGCGGTCCATCGGGTTGTGCCGCAGCGTATTGGCTCGCGCGCCAAGAGCACGACTACGAAGTCGACGTCTACACCATGGGCTGGCGGCTCGGCGGCAAGTGTGCCGGCTCGCGCAACGCCGCCGCGAACGATCGCATCGAAGAGCACGGACTCCACGCGTTCCTCGGTTTCTACGAGAACGCATTCCGCACCATGCGATCCGTCTACGCCGACATCGGCTGGTCGCTCGACACCGCCGAAGGCAATCTGCGCGGCGGCTTCATCCCCCGCGACGACGTCGGCGTCATGGATCGCGTCGGCGACACGTGGCGCTACTTCCCCACGCCGAAGCGCACCAACGATCGCATCCCCGGTGGCGTGCCGCCGGTGGGCAAGGATCCCTCGGGCCACATCGGCCACGCGCTGCGCGGCTTGTTCCGCCGCATCGCCGAAGAGATCGGCATCCAGCTCGACGACGACCGCGAGCTCGCGCGCTCCACCAAGACGATCGCGCGTCTCTCGTCGTGGATGAAGCGACAGGCGGCGGTGCGCGTCGAGGAGATCGTCGAGACGCCGCTCGGGGCGTCGGGTGTGAAGCGTTGGGCCATCGCGTTGCTCGGCGAAGTGCGCGAGAAGCTCGGCGAGCGCTACGTCGGACGCACGCGCACCGACGCCGCGGTGTTCTTCCGCTGGGCCACCGCCGACGTGTTGCTCACGATCGCGATCGGGGTGCTCACCGAGTCCACGCTCGACTTCGACGTTCTCGACGATCGCGACTTCCGCGGCTGGCTGGTCGAGCACGGTCTCGCGCCGGAGCACTACGAGGTCTCCACCATCACGCAGGTGTACGAGACGCTCTTCGCCCACGCGACCGACATGCCGTATCGCTTCGGCGATCTCGCGTGCGGTGTGGGCCTACGATGGTTCCTCTTGCTCGGCTTCGGCTTCGCGGGGCACATCGCGTGGGACTTCAAGTGGTCGTGCCCCGAGACGCTGGTGAGCCCGTACATGCTCGCGCTGCAGCGCCACGGTGCGCGCGTGCACTTCTTCCATCGTCTCACCGCGCTCGAGCTCGACGGTGTCGGCGACGATCGCCGGCTCTCGCGCGTGCGCTTCACGTTGCAGGCGCGCGTGAAGGACGGCCAGCCGTATCGACCGTTCGCGAA
Organism: Nannocystaceae bacterium; assembly: GCA_035550195.1. Taxonomy (GTDB): domain Bacteria; phylum Myxococcota_A; class Polyangia; order Nannocystales; family Nannocystaceae; genus Xiheibacterium. The sequence goes on along the minus strand of DASZPU010000464.1, from coordinate 381 downwards.
GCGTGCGACGCCCGAGGGCGCGCCGCCGGCCTGGCCTGCCGAGCCCGACTACGACCAACTCGTCGACGGCCACCAAGTCGCGGCGCAACGTCAGGCACCCGCCGCGCTCGAGTCGAGCTTCGACGAGTGGGGCGGGCTCGGTGAGCTCGTGCTCGAGCACGGTCGCGACTTCGACGTGTGCATCCTGGCGGTGCCGATCGGTGCGCTGCCACCGGTCGTGCGTGCGCTCGCCGATCCCGCGTCGCCACATCATGATCCGCGCTGGCGAGCGATGACCGCGGGCATCTCGCTCGTCGAGACGGCGTCGGCGCAGCTGTGGCTCGATCGCGACGGCACCGAGCTCTTCGACGAGCCGTCGACGCGCGGCCTGTTCACCGGCTT
>DASZPU010000463.1:0-4801 GCA_035550195.1 Nannocystaceae bacterium | reverse complement strand
TCCCGCCCGACGAGCCGTCGGTCGACGCACCGGCCTCGGTGCTGCCCTCCTTCGCATCCGAGCCGCCGCACGCGAGCGCGGCGAAGATCGACATGCATGCGTAGCGTTTCATCGTGGTCATCCCGGCGGCACGAAGTCGGCACAGGTGTCGGCGATCACCCCGACCGCATCGGCGAGGAAGGGGCTGTAGTCCGCTTCGCACACGCTCGCGCGCGAGCTCGCGGGAAACGACGCGACGAGCTCCGCGACCACGCCGCCTTCGTCGTCGTCGTCGCACAGCGGTGTGGCGGCGTCGGCATCGGGCAGGAGCCCGAGCACGACCAGCGCGCTGGGATCGTCGTGCTTGGCCGCGACGATCGCTTCGAACCACTCCGGCGGCGTGCCGGCGCTGTCGTGGTCGGCTTCGTCGGTGATGATGGTGATCACGAGGATCGCGTCGTCGCGCAGGAACCCGGAGTTGCAGCCATCGGCCGCGGTGAGCTCCGCATCGATCGAGGTGACCAACGCTTCGGCGGTGCGCTCCTCGGAGTTGCCGTCGACGCCGACCGTCGCGGCGCAGGCGAAGCTGGTCGCGAAGTCGGGCGTGCTCGCGTCGATGTAGCGACCGTCGCCGCCGATCTCGCAGACCGCGTTGCTCGCGGCCTGACCGTAGGGCGCGACGATGCCCGCACCGATCGCGATGTCGCAGAGATCGGGGGGCGGCGTGTCGCAGGCGAACGCGGGCTCGTCGGGGCACGTGCCCAACGTCGTGCACGCGCCCGCGCACGCGCTGCCGTTCCACTGCGCGTCGGTGTCGACCACCATCACGTGCCAGTCGTCGGTGTTCACCGCGTCTTGCATCGCGGTCACGAACCCCGGGAAGCTGTTCACCAGGTTCTCCTGGTGCACCGTCATCGACTCCGAGCTGTCGATGACGAACAGGAAGTCGATCTTCGCGCAGCCGTGCTGCTCGAGCAGATCCTGGCTGCCGACGATGTCGAGCTTCGGGCCGGTCTCTTCGGCTTCGCCGACGCTGGTCGGCGCGGTGATCGAACCGATGCCGCTCGAGCCCGTGACCTCCTCGCCGTAGGGCATCTCTTCACCCGCGCTGCAGGCTGCGGTCGCGAGCACGGCGAGCAGACGACGTCGGCGCAGGAGCGGAAGCACGAGCAGCGCGAGCCAGCCGGTGCTCGCACCGCGCTCGTTGCATCCGCAGCCGTCGACCATGTCCTCGCCGCCGCCACCGCTGCCCCCGCTGGTGTCGTCGCTCGACGCGGTGCTCGTCGATCCGCCGACGCTCGTGCTGGTGCCGGCGCTGCCGCTCGCCGACGAGCCACCGCCGCTGCCCGAGCTGGTGCCGCCGTCGCTGCCGCTCGAGTCGAGCGTGCCGTCCGGGTCGTAGATCGTCTGCGACACGTTCGAGTCGAGCACGAACTGGTTGAGGCCCACGCGATACTCGAGCCGCGCGGCGTTGTCGTACTGCCCGGGATCCGCGAGCGTCACGCTGTAGCTGACGTCGGCGCCTTCGCCGGGCCCGAGGTTGCCGAGATCCCACACCACGTCGCCGCCGATCAACATGCCGCCGTCGCTCGCCGACAGGAACGTCGTGCCGGTCGGCAACGGATCGATGAGGAATGCACCGAGCGCGGTGACCTCACCGGCGTTCGCGTACGCGAGCTCGAAGGTCACCTCGGGCTCGATCACGAGCTCGGGTGCACCGACGGCGAGGTTGATCGTGGGCAAGCCGATGAGCGTCGCGCACGGTGCCTCGAACAGCGCGTTCAAGAAGAGGCGTGCACCTTGCGAGTCGCCGTGCGCCGAGATCGGCGTGTCGGTCATGTAGCGATGGCCGCCGAGATAGCTGACCTTGCCGAACGATCCGCACTCGAGCGCCTCGGGCGGACACGCGCCGTCGAGGTAGCCGGTCATCCACAGATCTTGCTCGCCCTCCGCCGCGCCGGTGGCGGTCATCATCACGACGCCACCGGCTTTGTAGGCATCGCCGGCGGGCAGCGCATACGCGGGCTCGCTGCCACCGACGGTCTCGAACGCACCATCGAGCTGTGCGAACGGCGAGTCGCTGTTGTGATAGTCGACGCCCATCGGTTGATCGGCGAAGTCGAGCCCGTTCGGCGTCAAGAAGAAGCCGTGCGGCGCGGTGTTCTCGAACGCGCTGACCGCTTGGCACTCCGCGAAGAAGTGCGTCGGGCTGTTGAGGAACTGCCGGACCTCCGCGACCGCTTCGGGGATCATCGCGGCCTCGTTCACACCCCAGTGCATCGACATGAACTGGCAGTAGACCGCGTCACCGTCCTCGTCGAAGAGCTGGCCATCGGCGTGATCCGCATCGGTCGGACCCGCGAGCTCTTCGGGCTCGATCATGTCGGGGCTCGCGTTCGGCCACGTGTAGTCCATCGTCGAGTCGGGGATCGCGGCGGCTTCCATGTACTGCCGCGCGATGTCTTCGTTGCCGTCCGCATGCATCGCGATCGTCGGCGCGACCACGAGGTAGCGCGACACTTCGCCGGTGAAGTCGTCGTCGGCGACGTGCACGACGGTCTCGGGGTAGGCGAGCTGCCACGCCGCGACGACGTCCATCGCGGCATCGGCGTCGACCGAGTCGACCACCCACGGACCGCCGCGGTAGCCGTGCGACGGCACCGCGTCACCGCTCGCGACGTCGGTCGCGCTCACGGTGAAGTCCGGATCTGCGATCTCCTTGCCACTCGCGATCACCCAACGCACCGGGATGTGATTGCGCAGGAGCTCGTACACCAGGCCGTAGGCGCGAAACATGCCCTCGTCCTGGTAGTCGAGATCCATCGGTATGATGATCGAGCCGGCCGCGAAATCGTCGGCGCGCGCGGTCGCGCTCGACAGCCCCACGATGGTTCCGAGACAAAAAAGCGCTCTTCGCATCGTCCCCCGCATCGTCCGTGGCGGGCGTCGGGCGAAGTGGCCAGGAAAATTTCGTAGCCCTGGCGAAGCCACGTCGGGCTCGGGGCGTGCGTGATCGGGTCGTCCATCGTGTTGCACGCACTCGCGTGCGCGTTCGCGCCCGCGCAGAGCGACGCGGCCGCGCAGCCGACGATCCTGCTGTTGGCGGTGGATGGGCCCGATGCGGCGGAGCAGGCCGAAGCGATCACGGGGCACGTGCACGGTCTTGCCGAGGTGGTCGCGTCCGCGCAGCGACCGAAGCACGATGGCGATCGCGCGTGGTACGAGCTCGCGCGGCGCGAAGCCGAGGCGCACGACGCCGTCGCGGTGTTCTGGGTCGCGCGCGAGGACGACTCGCACTGGGTGCTCTCCGTCGTGCGGCCGGAGCGACGCGAGATCCGCTGGCGTCGCGTCGAGATCGATCCGGCATCGCCGTCGGCGGCGATCGAAGCGCTCGGTGTGATCACGCGCGCGACCACGAGCGCGCTCTTGGCCGACACCGCGCTGCAGATGGAGACGACGCCGATCCCCGCGCCCGCACCGAGCGCGAGCGCAGCACCAGCGCAAGCACCCGCGCCCGTCGCAGCGCCGGCCCCGACGCGCGGTCGCTTCGTGATCGCAGCCGGCTACGCGGGCACCAGCTTCGCGCGCGAGGCGAAGTGGCAGAGCGGCATCGCATTCGAAGCCGGCTGGGCATGGCGCTTCGGCCTGCACGCGCTGGTCGGATACACCGCGTATCAACGCGTGCGTGCACAGTCGCCGCTCGGCCGCGTCGAGCTCGCGCGCACGCCGATCACCGCATGGATCGGCTGGCACGGACGCACGCGCGCGCTCGGGTACGGCGCGGATGCGGGCGTCATCGTCGATTACACGAAGCGCCACGCGATCGCACGCGGCTCCGACGTCGCGGCCGAGCGCGATCACGGCGGCGTCACCACTGCGCTCGCGGCCCGCGTGCGCGGATCGGTGGTCGTGGTGTGGCGACTCGAGGTGTTCGCCGCGGTCGGGCTCGAGGCCTGGCTGTCCCGGGTGCGATACGCGGTGCGCGACTCGGGAGGCGAGCTGCACGACGTGCTCAACCCCCGGCGCGTGCGTGCGACCGTCTCGGCCGGCCTCGCGGTGCGGATATGAGCCGACGAAGTTTTTTCTGGCCACTGTTGCGTGTCGCGCCCACCGTCGATCACACCCCCCGTGAGCCCCGCGAGCACACCCCGCGAGCGCGGTGACGAGCGCCCCGAAGACGCGCGGCTCATGCAGCTGGTCGCGTCCGGGGACGCGCGCGCGCGCAACCTGCTCGCGATGCGACTCGTCGGTCGCACGCGCCGCGTGCTGCGAGGCTTGCTCGGTGATGCCCGCGACGCCGACGATGCCGCCCAGGATGCGCTGGTCGAGATCCTCGCGGCCGCGCACGGCTGGCGCGGCGAAGGATCCATCGAGCGCTGGGCCGATCGGATCACCGTGCGCACCGGTCTGCGCTTCCGTCGTCGCGAGCGCCGCGATGCGATCGCCGATGTCGATCCCGACGAGCTGCGCAGCGACGCGTTGCCGGAGCACGACGAGGTGCTGCCGCGTCCGCTGGCGGCGTACCTGGACACGCTGCCGCTCAAGGAACGACAGGTGCTCTTCCTCAAGCACGCGCTCGGCTACTCGCTGCCCGAGGTCGCGGAGATCGTCGGCGCCGCGCGCAGCACCACGAAGCATCGGCTCGAGAGCGCGCTCGATCGCTTGCGCAAGCTGATCCGTCGCGACACGGCGATCGGTCGTCCGAAGGGAGGCGAGCCGTGAGCGACGCGGGCAACCTCGTCGATCGACTCGTCGCGGGCGAGCGGCTGTCCCCCGAGGAAGAGCGCCGGCTCGCCGACGACGCGCGTGTCGATCCGTTGCG
>DASZPU010000462.1:0-2868 GCA_035550195.1 Nannocystaceae bacterium | reverse complement strand
CTGCAGCGCGAAGACTGACGGGCAAGTCGGTCGCGCGCGCGCTGACACGCTGACAGCGACGCGATCGCCTCGCGGATCGGCATCGCGTGGATCGACGTGCGCGCAGGCGCGGGCACGTGGGTTGCACGAGCGGCGCCGCGCATGGACGACACCACCCAACCACCCCCGAGTCGCATCGCCAGCCTCTTGCATCGCTGGCTGGTCGAGTACAACCCGCTCTACCTCGTGAGCGCTGCGCTCGTGCTCGTCGGGGTCGTGATGCTCTCGGGCGGGCTCGCGGGCACCGGCGGTCCGTTCGCGCAGCTCGGCATCACCGCGATCGCGGAGGTCTACGCGTGGGCGCTCATCGCTGGCGCTGCGATCCTCGTGCGCGTCGGACTGCGTCGACCCGCGGTGATGCTCGCGCTCGTCGCTGCGTTCTACCAGTGCGATCCCACCGCGCACACGGAGACCAGCGTGCACCTCGGTGCGTTCGGCGTGCTGGCGAGCGCGACATGGTTGCTGCTGTTCGTCGCGAAGCTGTACGCGTGCGCCTGGGCGCTGCGCATCTATCTGTCGCGCTCGGCGATCACGGTGGCGACGCTCGGTGCGAGCGGAATCGCGGTCTTGCCATGGCTCTTCTACGCGTTCGCGCCGCACGTCACCACTGCGCTCGTCGGTGCGTGGATCTTCGCGACGTTCGCCGCCGGACTGTGGAGCTCGCGCCGGATCCACAGCGTCGCGGCGCTCGCAGCTTGGCCGCTCCTGGTCGCGCGCCGATCGGTGCGCGCGGTGTGGCTCGGCTGGGCCGCGATGCTGCTCGTGCACGTGCTCTTCTGGGTGAGCGAGCACGGCCGCGTCATCGACATCTCGGTGCTCTGGCCGGTCGGGCTCTTGCTCGCCACCCGCATGCTGCGGCGCGAAGCTTCGCTGTGGCTGTGGGGCGCCGGCACGCTCGGCGCGGTCGCAGTCGCGCTGCCGCAGCTCATGGCGATCACCGCGGTGCTCGCGGCCGCGACGCTGATGCTGTGGGGCCTGCGGCGACCGACTGCGATCGCTGCGCTGGTCGAGCCGACGACGGCGCTCGGTCCGTATCGCGACGAGGCCCCGGACGCCGAAGATGTCCCCGCGTTGCATCCGGAGCTCGCGTTCGTGCCGAGCGCCCGTGCCGTGCTGCAGCGGCTGTTCACCGGCGCGCTCGGCTGCGCATACGTCGGCGTGTGGACGTGGAGCTGGATCGCGGGCGCGTGGCCCGAGCACGTCGTGTTGCTCGACGCGCTGTTGCTGATCGCCGCGATCGCTTCGACGTTCGCGCTGCGCGATCGCCTGCCGCTCGCGCTGCCGATCGCGAGCGCGCTGCATTGGGTCGTGCAAGCGCGGGTCGTGCCCGCGCCGGAGTCGGTGGTGCAGTGGGGCGCGACGTCAGTCGCGCTGGGCTTCGCGACGTTGCTGCTGTCGCTGGTGATCAGCGTGCGCTGGCGAAGAGTCTGAGGTGCGCGATGGTGCCGCACAGCACGAAGCCGAGCGCGTTGAGCAGGCCGTGCGTCGGCACCATCTGCGTCACGCCGAGCCAGTGCGCGCCGACGAGGTGGCCGATGCCGTACGCGCTCGCGAGCACCATCGCGGTCGCGACCGCGACGGTCGATGCGAGCAAGAGCTTGCGGGTGGCGCTGCGCGCCAGGCCGCGCGCGATCACCAGGCCGACGAACGCGAGCGTCAGCGTCACCAGGATCATCGTGGTCACGCCGATCGTGACCAGCATGGGCACTGCGAGGATCTTGCCGGCCGAGATGATCGGGATGCCGGCCACGGCTGCGACCGCGAGCCGTCGATGCACGCCGGCGAGCGCGGGCGGAAGGCGGAGCGCGGTCGCGGCGATGAGCAGCTCCAGCGCGAAGCCGCTGAAGTGGAAGTGCACGACCGCGACGAACACCTCGAGGCCGCTCAGGTGCGCGGGGCCGGTGCCGAGCCGCGCGAGCAGCAGCCACACACCGCCGAGCACGAGGAATACGTGCGCGGCGGCGAGGCTGAGGCGCATGCGATGGGGACGTGCGACGGCGAGGGCCGCCGGCACGCCACGCGCGGCGAGCCCGACCGCGAGCGCGAGCCAGGGCAGTGCGAGCACACCTGCGATCGCACCGTGTGGCAGCACGAACGAGACCAACAGCGCCGCGCTCGCGATCGGCTGCAGCATCCGCGCGCGGCGATGCGCGCCCTCCAGCATCGCCGACGCGAGTGCGAGCAGCGGCGGCATCAGCACGAACGGCAAGAGCAGGAACACGTGCTCGATGGCGGCGAGTGGCGGCGGATCGCCGAGCGGCAGCGCGGGCAGGGCGAGCCACGCGAGCGCGCCTCCGATCGTGGTGAGCCGGGTGCGGCGGGCGGCGGGGCAGGTGGTCATCGGGGAGAGGGTGGCGTGGGGCCCGTTCGCCCGCATTCCACGAATCCGTGGACCGGCTATGCAAAAATGTATGGCCATGACGAAGCGCAAGGAAACCGCGGATCGGCTCGATCGGGAGCGATTGCTGCGCAGCATCGGGAGCTGGGACGACGTGCGCTTCTTCCTCGCGATCCATCGCGCCGGCAGCTTGTCGGGCGCCGCTGGTCCGCTGCAGGTGACGCAGCCGACCTGCGGGCGTCGGCTCGCGGCGCTCGAGGACTCGCTGGGCATGCGCCTCTTCGATCGCACGCCCGAGGGGCTGCGCGTCACCGAAGACGGCGCCGCGCTGCTCGACGCCGCGCTCGCGATGGAATCGAACGCTGCCGATCTCGCGCTGCGTGCCGCGCTCGGCGATCGCGAGCTCGACGGTGTCGTGCGCATCGCGACCACCGAAGCGTTCGCGTGCTCGTTCCTCGTCGGTGCGCTCGCGACGTTGCGTGCGCGCTGGC
>DASZPU010000461.1:0-3916 GCA_035550195.1 Nannocystaceae bacterium | reverse complement strand
CAGCAGCTCCCGCTCGAGACCCAGATGTTGCTCGAGCTGCACTACTGGGAAGCGATGCCCACGCGCGAGATCGGCGACGCGCTCGGCGTGCCGAAGAGCACGGTGACCACGTGGCTGCACCGCGCGCGGCTCGAGCTGAAGGCCGCGATCGGAACGATCGGCGCCCGCGAGTCGGCCCGCGCATCGCTCACGAACGATCTCGAGCGCTGGGCGACGTCGCTCCGCGAGCTCGAAGCGCCCTACCCCGGCAAGCGCTAGGAGCCCTAGTCGACGACGCGCAGCGTGAGCGTCACGACTGCGCCGCGGCGCTCGACCTCGAAGACCCAGCGATCGGTCTTCTTCGCCTTCGTGTACAGCTCGAGCACCGCGTCGACGTTGGCGAGCGCGTCGCCGTTGATCGAGCGGACGAGGTCACCGTTCATGAACCCGAGCTGACGCAGCGTGAGCCGATCGACGGTGCCGGCCCGGATCCCGAACAGCTTCATCCCGCCGCCGTCCTTGTCGGGGATGATGCGCGCCATCTTCATCAGCGCAGACGGGTCGGCCAAGATCTCGTCGAACAGCTTGCGCGTGATCGTGTGCTCGGTGTCGCTGACCTCGGTGACGCCGGGATACATCGCACCGGGATCGGCGGTCGCCAGCGGATCGCGCGTGCGCGTCGGGAGGCTCGGGCGCGGCTCGGCCCGGTAGGCTCGCAGCGCGGTGATGAGCGCGGGGTCGACGAGATCGGTGCGCGGCTCGATCGTGATCGTGCGCGTGCCGGCCTCGGGCGTCGACGTGGCGACGATGAGATCGAGCGGCTCGCCGGGCGCGGGCCGCAGCGCGCCGATGTTGCTCTCGATCGCCAGCGGATCGGTGTTGCCTTCGATGCCGGTGATCTTCGCGTCCTCACCGCAGCCGAGCATCACCAGCGCCTTGCTGCGATTGTGATCGAGCGCCTCGATCAGATCGTCCAGCGCCGCAGCGTCGATCCACCAGCGATCGTCCGCTTGCTGCTGCAGCACCTCGGCGAGCAGGTCGAGCCAGCGCTCGCGGTTCTCGATCGCCGCGCTCGCGGGCTTCAGATCGCGGATGCGATAGCGATGCACGCGGGTCTCGCTCCCGCGCACGAGCGTTACCGCGAGCATGCGATCGGCCTGCCCGCGATGGATCGCGCGCCGCAGCGCCGCGCCATCGCCGATCGCCACGCCGGCGATCTCGCGCAACACGTCACCGCGCTCGATGCCGAGCCGCAACAGCACCGAGTCGTCCGGCAACGTATCGAGCGCGCAGCCATCCTTCGCCGCACCGCATGCGATGCGCCCGGCGATCACATCCAGCGTGATCTCGGTGAGCACGGGCTCGTCGATGCGCCACAGCGTGCGCGTCATCGCCTCGATGTGCAGCGTGCCGGGATCGATCGGCGCGTCGTCACTCGCGACCGGCGACGGCTTGCCCGGCGTCTCCGCGAGGGGCACAGCGGCCGGCGACGTCTCGACGCTCGGCTTCGCATCGCACGCCACGAGCAGAACCAACGAGACGAGCGCGGCGCGGGACATCCTCCGCAGAGGATATCGCCGCGCCGCGCTCTTGCGTGCGGGTCAGACCGCGGTGCTGATCGCAGGGCCGCCGTCGTTGGCGGTCGAGCCTGCGGTGGGCACCGGCTCCAGCGTCGCCGCGAGGACTTCCATCATGTCCTCGGCGAACAGCAGCTCGAGCTCGTCCCGGACGTTCTCCGGGATCTCGTCCACGTCGCGCTGGTTCTTGCTGGGCAAGACGACCCGCTTGATCCCGGCACGATGCGCCGCGATCACTTTCTCCTTGATGCCGCCCACCGGCAGCACGCGTCCGCGCAGCGTGCACTCGCCGGTCATCGCGGTGTCGCTACGCACCCTTCGTCCGGTGAAGAGCGAAGTGAGCGCAGTGAACATCGTGACGCCCGCCGAAGGTCCGTCCTTCGGCACCGCCCCCGCCGGCACGTGGATGTGCACGTCGTGGGTCTCGAGCGCACGCGTGTCGACGCCGAGCACGTCCGCATTGCTGCGCACGTAGGTGAGCGCCGCCTTGGCCGACTCCTGCATCACCTCACCGAGCTGACCCGTGATCTGCAGAGCACCCTTGCCCGGCATCTTCGAGGTCTCGATGAAGAGGATGTCGCCACCCACCGGCGTCCACGCGAGGCCGGTCGCGACACCCGCCACGCTCGTACGCTCGGCCACTTCGTTGAAGAAGCGGACCTTGCCGAGGTACTTGCCGAGCGCGTTCGCGTCGATGGTGAGCTGCGGAGTCTTGCCCGCGGTACCCCGCACCGTCTCGAGCGCGAGCGCTCGACACAGCTTGGTGATCTCGCGCTGCAGCTGCCGCACGCCCGCCTCGCGGGTGTAGTCGCGGATGATCGCATCCAGTGCGTCGTCGGTGATGCGCAAGGATTCCTCGTCGAGCGCGTGCTCGGCGAGCTTGCGCGGCACCAGGTGACCGCGTGCGATGTGGCGCTTCTCCTCCGTGGTGTAGCCGGCGAGCTCGATGATCTCGAGGCGATCACGCAGCGGAGCGGAGAGCGGCTCGAGGCTGTTGGCCGTGGCGATGAACATCACCTCGGACATGTCGAACGGCAGCTCGAGGTAGTGATCCGTGAACGTCTTGTTCTGCTCCGGATCCAGGAGCTCGAGCAGCGCGGCTTCCGGCGAGCCCATCCATCCCTGGGTGAGCTTGTCGACCTCGTCGAGCAAGATGATCGGGTTCTTCACCTTCACCTTGCGCAGCGCCGAGATGATGCGGCCCGGCAGCGCGCCGACGTACGTGCGTCGGTGCCCGCGGATCTCCGCCTCGTCGCGCACGCCACCGAGCGACACCCGGATGAACGGACGACCCGTCGCATCCGCGATCGACTGCCCCAGCGAGGTCTTGCCCACACCGGGCGGGCCCGCCAAGCAGAGGATCGTGCCCTTGCCGTTGCCCGACAGCTTCAGCACCGCGAGGTGCTCGAGGATGCGCTGCTTCACCTTCGGCAGGCCGTAGTGATCCTCGTCGAGCTTCTTGCTCACCGCATCGACGTCGAGCGTCGTGTCCGCGCGCTTGTCCCACGGCAGATCCGCGATCCACTCGAGGTAGTTGCGCGTGACGTTGCTGTCCGGCGCGTTGGGGTTCTGCGACTTCAAGCGTCGCAGCTCGCGATCGACCAGCTTCTGCGCCTCCTCGGGCAGGTGCGCCTCGGCCAGCTTCTGCTCGAGCGCGTCCATCTCGCTGCCGTTCTCGTCGCCGTCGCCGAGCTCCTTCTGGATCGCGCGCAGCTGCTGGCGCAGCATCGCCTCGCGCTGATCTTTGCCGAGCTCGCGGCGCATCTCCTCGCCGATCTTCTGCTTGAGCTCGAAGCGCGCCTTCGCCTCCGCGATGAGCGACGCGGTGAGCCGCAAGCGCTTCGCGACGTCGAGCGTGTGGAGGATCTCGATCTCGCGCTCGCGCTCGAGGTCGAGGCCCGCGATGATGCGGTCGGCGAGCAGGCCGGGCTCGCGCGCCGAATCGATCAGCTCGGTGAGCTGCGGATTGGTGGCGGCCGCGAGCTGCTTGATGTGCGTGCGCAGCTCGTCCGCGAGCACCTTCGCCTCGGCCTCGTCGCCGAGCACGTCGGGCTTCGCGGTCACCCGCGCCTTCACGTACGGCTCGGTCTGCAGCACCTCGTCGAGCTGGAAGCGCCCGATGCCCTCGAGCAGCACGCGATACGTGTTGCCCTCGCGCACGCGCTGCACACGAGTCACTCGTGCGTAGGTGCCGATGTCGTGGAGGTCGATGAGCGAAGGCTCGTCGACGTCGGGATCGCGTTGCACCGCGACACCGACGATGGTGCCGGGCTCGACGCGCTCCACGAGCGTCACGCTGCGGCGCCGACCGACCGGCATCGACAAGGACGATCCGGGGAGCAACACGCCACTGCGCAAGG
>DASZPU010000460.1:0-8363 GCA_035550195.1 Nannocystaceae bacterium | reverse complement strand
CCGGTGATGTCGGCGCCGGCCGGCGAGTGCGCGAAGGCGACGCACTACGTCGCGGCGCTCTCGGTCGGTGCGTTCTCGTTCGTCGAGCACAAAGGCGGCGAAGGTGGTGTCTCTGCGGAGGTCGGCAAGGGGCCGAAGGTCGCGGTGAAGGCCGAGCACGAGCGCGGTGCGACGCGCTCGTGGGGCGATCTCGCGGCGTGCGATCGCGAGGATCCCAAGGGCTGCCGCACGCCGACGCAGATGTTGCTCATGCCGCTGCACGTCGGCGACGCGCCGGTGACGACGACCGGCACGCCGCAAGAGCCTCCGCCCACCGAAGACAAGCCCGTCGATCGCAAGGTGGTCACGCTCGACATCGACGAAGGCTCGTGGCGCCCCGGCCACTACATGGGGCTCGCGCTGCAGAAGACGCTGTCGTTCGCGCAGTACTTCGAAGAAGCGACGACGTTCGGCTTCGACGGCAGCGCGACGGCGATCCTCGGCGGCTATCTCACCGGTGAAGGGTTGTCGATCGATCGTCCGCTGAAGGCGGGCGTGCAGTACGTCGTGTTCGCGACCGGTTCGTCGGAGGACGACATCGATCTCGGCATCATGGACGCGGGCGGTCAGCCGGTCGCGCTCGACAACGACAACGACGCGCAGCCGATGGTCTCGTTCACGCCGCCGCAGGACGGCAGCTACACGATCCTCGTCGCGCCGGGAAAATCGGACATGGAGATGTTCGCGGCGGTCGGCATCCTCGTCGACAAGGGTGGCTATCGCGTGGGACCGGAGACGCTGCAGGGCGTCTACCAGAGCCTGCTCGATCGCGGGCATCTCGCGAGCACGCAGATGGCGAAGGCGGGCGCAGCGAAGGGCCTGCACTTCCACGCGGGGCAGCGCGAGTGGGCGCTGCTCGGCACTTTTCTCGATCCACGCACGGAGGTGTCGCTCAACGGCATCCACCTCGCGGGACCGTCGGTGGTGATCTCGAGCGCGCACCACGAGTCGTGCGATCTCAACGTCGAGCTGCGCGATCCGTCGGGGCGCAAGTGGTCCGACACCGAAGCCGACGCGGTGCCGGTGATCATCGTCGAGGAGCCGCAGGTCGGTGCGGCCCACGATCTCACGCTGAGCTACGTGAAGGGCACCGAGCCCACGCTGGCGGCGACGTTGATCCTCACCACCGAGTAGAACCGAAACGTCAGCGCGTGAGCCGGGCCCAGCGCGACAAGTCGCGCGCGAGCCCGCTGCGTGTGAGCTCCTGCCACGCGGTGCGGCCCGCTTGCGAGGGCACGTCGTCGTCGCCGCCGTGCCATCGCGCGGCAGCGAGCACGAGCTGCGCCGTCGCGGTGTCCTGCGCTTCGATCAACGCCGGCAACGCTTCGCTGGCGTGCGCGGCCGCGTCGCGCCAGCGCGACAAGCCCAGCTCGATGCGCGCGCGGTAGACCGCGGCCTGGGCGATCTCGTCGGGCGCGACCTCGGTGGCCTCGGCCAACCCGACGTGCGCGCGACGAGCATAGCTGTCGGCGCGCTCGAGCTCGCGACGTGCGTCCGTCGGGCGTTCGGTCTCGGCTGCGCGTGCGAGCCAGATCCGTGCGATCACGAGCTGCGCGTCGGCGATCGAGGGGTCGCGCGCTTCGTAGCGGCGTTCGGCGATCACCAGCGCACTCTCTGCCAGCGGCAGCGCGAGCGCGAGCTCGCCATCTTCCGCGTACATCTCGGAGAGTGTGTTGTCGAGCAAGAACGCGAGGTGATCATCGGCCGAAGGGCGCAAGCGTGCCGCCGCGGTTTCGATGTACGCCCGCCCTTCCTCGTGCCGACCGAGCTCGCGCAGCGCGAGGCCGTAGGTGATCTCGGACAAGCTCACTTCGCGATTGCCCGGGCCGTATGCACGCACGTCGATCTCCAGCGCACGGCGATGTTGCTGCACCGCGAGCTCGAGGTTTCCGAGCCGCTTGTAGGTCGCTGCGAGCATCGCGAGCGAGTAGGCGATGTGCGGGTGGTCGGGTCCGAGCGCAGCTTCGGCCTCGGCGAGCGCACGCTCCCGGAGCTCACGCGATTGCTCGATACGTCCCAGGCTCCACGCAGCGTTCGCGGCCTCACCGAGGCTGTCGGCGAGCGAGAGCTGGCCCGGTTCACCGAGCTCCGCGAACAGCTCGCTCGCCCGCAATGCGGTCGCGAGGCTCCCTTCGTGATCGCCCCGCTTCTCGAGCGCGTCCGCGGTGAAGTTGAGCAACCGACCCTCCGCAGTCGCGGTGTGCGTGCGAGGCACGAGCGCGCGCGCACGGCCGAGCCACGCATCCGCGCTCGCGGTGTTCCCCGCCGCCGCCTCGCCGCTCGCCAGCAGCAGCGTGGTCTCGAACGCGAGATCGTCTTCGTGCGTCGCGGTCGCGAGCGCGAACGCTTCGGTGAGCGCACGCTCGGGGTACGGATCGCCCTGCTCGATCGCGACCTCACTGGCCGCCATCATCGCGTGGGCGAGCGCGCGGGCATCGTCGGCTGCGCGAAGCTCGTCGAGCAACGCGGGCAGCTGCGCCGCGACGTCGTCGTAGTGCCCGGCGTGCAGCTGCCGACGCAGCGCGCGGACGCGATCGATGCGTGCCTGCGTCGGTCCGGTGCGCTCGTCGTCCGACGCGATCGCATCGGCGATCGCAGCAGGGGCCGGCGGGCTCGCGTCGCTGCCCGCCCACACCGCCGTGCCCGCGATCGCTGCGACGCCCGCGGCCCAGAGCAGCTTCGGTTGCACGCGAACCGTCGCACGCTCGAGCTGATCGAGCAGCGCATCGAGCTGCGCGAAGCGCTGCCGCGGATCCGGATCGTGCCCACGTCGTAGGATCGCGCGCACGCGCTCGGGTGCACCGTGCAAGTGCTCGGCGATCGCGACGCACAGCGCGTACTGATCGCTCGCGGCGGTCGCGGTCGCGCCGTTCAGGCACTCGGGCGCGATGTATCCCCGCGTGCCCACGACCGCGCCGGTATCCGTCGCAGCGTCGTCGTCCGCGTCCATCGACTCCGCGGGCGTGTCGCCGCGCTCGGCCGCGGCGAGGCCGAAGTCGACCACGACGACGCGACCATCGGGCTCGACCATGATGTTGTCGGGCTTGACGTCGCGGTGCACGATCCCGAAGCGGTGCGCGGCCGCGAGGCCCCGGCCTGCGCGTGCATACATGCGAACGATCGCGCGCCAGTCGTGCTGCGCCGCGACCCAACGTCGGGCCGTGATCCCGCGCAGGCGCTCCATCACGATGTACACCGCGCCGGCGTGCTCGCCGACGTCGAGCACGCTGACCACCGCAGGATGGACGACGCGCGCGAGCGCCTGGGCCTCGCGACGCAGTCGCGCAGTCGCCTTCGCGCCACCGCGATCCGGGCGCACGACCTTCAGCGCGACCTCGCGGCCGAGCGTCTCGTCGATGCCGAGGTAGACGACGCCGAGCCCACCGCGACCGAGCCGTCGCAGGACGCGATGGCGGCCGAGTCGCTCGGGCACGCGCTCGCAGGCGTCCCACGGCTCCGTTGCAGCGACGCGCGCGAGCAGGGAGTCCACCGTGGACGCGGAGCCGGTCATCTCACTCCTCGTCGACGAGCCCGCGCTCGCGTGCGAGCGCGCGGATGCGGTCTTTCACGCGCTGGAATTGCTTGCGCACGCGCTGGCTGATCTTCGCGAGTGTCGCCGCGTCCGGCGTCTCGTCCTCGCAGAGCACGCGCGCAATCTCGTTCCATTCGAGTGCACGATCGACACGCAGCACGAGCAGCATGCGATCGTCCGCGGGCAGCTCGTCACGCAGCTCGCGGAATCGATCCTTCACCGCGGTTTGCTGGAACACCGCGGTGCTGCTGCGCAGCTGCGCGACCAGCTGCTGCACCTGCGGAACGTCGGACAGCGGCGCAACGTTGCGATGACGCAAGGCGCCGCGCAGCGCACGACCCCATGCCCCACGCGCGACGACGTACGACCAGGTACGCGCGCTGCACTCCCAACGCAGACCGGGAAGCGACCGCCACAGCTCTTCGCAGAACTGCGAGAAGACTTCGTCGGCGTCGAGGTTGCGCCCGCACAAGCCGCGCAACAGCGAGAGGATCTCCGCGCCGTAGCGCTCGAGCCACAACGTGGCCGTGGTCGCGAGCTCGCCGCGCTCCCAGCTCGCACGCAGCTCGGCCTCGCCGTCCTCCTCCATGTCAGCGATTCTAGCGCGCGGCCGGGCGCCGCCGCTCGCCTTCACTGCCGAACGAGACGTCGCTCCTCGTCGATCACGCGCTGGAGCTGATCGGTGGGAAGCGATCCGACGACGCGCCGGCCGTTGATGAAGAAGGTCGGCACCCCGCGCACGCCGGCGTCGCGGCAGAGCTTGCGCTGGCGATCGACCTCGCGGAAGACCGCGGGGTCGCGCAGGTCGGCGGAGAAGCGGCCGGCATCGAGGCCGATGCGATCGGCGAGGCCGATCGCCGCGACCTCGCTGTCGATCGGCGCGACGTAGAGCGCGTCGTGCATCTTCCAGAATCCGCCTTGCCGCTGCGCTGCGACGCTTGCACGCGCCATGAGCTCGGCGTGCGGGTGCATCTGCGCGAGTGGGAAGTGCGTGTGAAAAAATGCGAGGTCGTCGTTCTTCGCGACGAGCTCGTCGACGCTGCCCGCGGCCCGCCGACTGAACGGGCACTGGAAGTCGGAGCACTCGACCATGGTGACTTGCGCGGCCTCGTCGCTCGCGCCTTTGTGGGGCAGACCCTTCGTGGGGATCTCGACGCGCACGTCGTCACGCATGCTCGTCGCCTCGTCGGGCGCGATGCAGGCTGCGACCTCGCGGGTGCAGCTCTGCTGAGGCGCGTACAGCCACGATGCGTACGCGCTGCCGATCACTGCGGCCGCTCCGACGAACAGCCAGCCATGCTTCGCGACGATCTGCTTCACCATGTCAGCAGCTTACATCGCGGAGCGCCGCGGATGTTTCAAGGCGCGAGACGGGCGATCCACGGGGCGCTGTCGGGGCCGAGGTCGGCGACGCCCGCGACGTACAGCTCACCGAACGTGCCGGTGGCGACGCTGTAGGCGCGGTCGGGCTGATCGCCGGCCACTGCGAGCGAGCTGGTCCAGCGCACGCGCAGCTCGCTGGTGAAGCGCAGCGCGAAGGGGAAGTAGCTGCGCTACTTCTCCTTCACGGGCTCTTTCTTGTCCAAGCAGATGTCCCCGTTGTCCTTCTTCAACAGGTCGATCTGTTCGGCCGCCTTCTTCTTGTACTCCTCGGGCGCCTTGGTCTTCTTGGCGCGGAGGGCATCGAAGTAGGCGATCGCGTTCTCGCACTGGCCGAGCTTCGCGAACGCGAGGCCGGAGTAGTAGAGCGCGTCGGGCACGACGCTCGCGTCCTGGGCCTCTTGGATCACTTTGTAGAACTCACCGAGCGCGCTCTTGTAGTCGCGTTCGCTGAAGTACGACAAACCGATCGAGAAGCGCACCTCGGGCAGCTTCGGATCGTCGGGATAGCGCGACTCGTACGTGCGCCACAGCTTGCGGGCGTTCTTGTACTTCTTCGCCTTGAACTGACGGTCGGCCTCGGAGAAGAGCTCGCTCTTGCTCTCCGGGATGTTGGTCGCTTCGTTGAGCTTCTCTTCGAGCGACTTCAAGCGACCGTCGAACTCGGAGCGCACTTCCTTGAGCTCGGCATCGACCGCCGACGCTTGGTAGTCGGCGTTCTCCGCCGCGCCACGCAGCTCCTGCACCTCGGTCTCGAGCGTGTCGACGCGCGCGCCCAACCCGGCTTGGTTGGTGCGCAGCACTTCCTCGACCTGCGCGAGCTTCTTCTCCAGCTCGTCGGACAGCTCCTTGGCGTGCTTGACCGTCTCGTCGTTCGCCGCGACTTCCTTGCGCAGCTTCTGCACCTCTTTGGCGATCTCGTCTTGATCGACCTTGAGCGCGAGACAACCGGACAGCGAAAACGACAGCGCCAGGATCGGCGCGGCCGCGAAGATCCTGGCGCGGTACATCATCGGAGTTCTCCCTCTACGGCCAGACAAACTCGACGCGGCGGTCCTTCTGCATCGACGCTTCGTCGGTGCCGCTGGACTCGAGGTCGCCCTTGCTGACGACCTGCATGTTGTCGGCGGTGACACCGAGGTCCTCGAGGAACTTCTTCACCGTGTTGCCGCGCTTGTCGGTCAGCATGATGTTGTACTCCTCGGTGCCGCGCTGATCCGCGTGCGCCTCGAGGTACACCAGCTTGTTCTGCTGCTTGAAGCACTCGGCGAGACCCTTCAGCTGGTCCTGCGCCTCGGTGGTGAGCGACGGGCTGTCGAAGTCGAAGAAGATCGCATCGACGCCGCACGGGTTGGTGCCGCCCGGGTTCACGCCCGAGAACACGCAGGTGCCGTTGTCGCAGATCTCGTCCATCTTGCACTGATCGTCGGTCTGGCACGACGTGCCACCACCGCCGCCGGGCGTCGTGCACGTGCCGGTGCCGAGATCGCAGGTGCCCGGTGCACACTGCACGTCGTCGGTGCAGTTGCTGCACTTGCCTTCGGCGCACACGAGGCCGCCACCGCAATCCAACGTCTGCGCGCAGGGTGAGCCCAGCCCGCCTTGACCTGCGCCCGCCGGGATCTTCGTCGGATCCGTGCAGCGGAACTCGAAGCACGTCCAGTCCTCGCCGGCCGGACCCTTGCCCTTGCAGTCGTCGTTGGTCGCGCAGTTCTGACACTGCCCGTCGACGCACTTCTCACCGAGGTCGACCTTGCAGTGCTTGTCCTTCTTGCACTGCGGATACTTCGGCTTGCAGCCAGTCGACGACGCGAGCAACACGAACGCACTGGCGCACAGTGTGAAGGTACCCAGGCGAGTCAGTAGTGAGCGCATCTTCGACTTCTCCGTCGGCTCGTGTGAGCCTCTGCGGCCCGAACGGACGCAGAGGACGGCCGCTTTCGGCCGGGGCAAGCAATAGCACGGCGGTAGGCCGTGTCAACCGCGCACGGAACGGGCAAAGATGCGGATTTCGTGCCTTTCTCCGTCGATCTCGACCACATCGTGCATGGGCTCGCCAGCGACCGAGACGATGTCGGCGCGCGCGATCTTCAGGGCCTGCTCGCCGAGCTCCAAGGCATCGGCGAGTTGCAAGCGATGGAGCAAGTATCCGGAGATACCGATCGGTCTGTAGCGCGCCTCATGCACCTCCAGCGACCACTCCAGCTCGACTGCATCACCGGGGTGATGATGCGCGACGACATCGATCTCGAACTCACGCCGACCGGTGTCGGTGCGCACGATGCTCGTGAGCTTCATGTCGTGACCATCGGGCACCTGCGCGACGTGACGCGGTAGCACCGTGCGTGTCGCGTCGTCGCCGACGCGCACGATCTCGACCTCGATATGGATCGGCCACAGCGCATCGACGCGCGGTCCGGTCATCGGTGTGGCGAGGCTGTCGCCGGCCGACGCGCGGGTCGACGTTGCGAGCAGGAGCAGCAGGGGAAGCGTTGCGATCGCGCGGAACATGCTCCTTGCCAAAGACACACGCAGCGCATCTGGGCAAGTTTTCGGCGCGCGAACGACGAAAGCTTGCCGAGTGTGCAGGCCCGGGGCGATGCTCGGCCCCCGTGCGAAGCATCGCCGCTGGTCTCGCGCTCGCGCTCTTCGGCGCAGCCGCGGCGTGCGGTGATCCGCCCGAGGAGACCTACGCGGGGCTGCAGCGGATCCTCGCGCCGCTCGAGCTCTACGGCGTGCATCCGAGCGTGAGCACCGACGCGCTCGCACAGCTCGCATGGCAAGTGCCGAGCGATGCGTGCCCGCACGTGTATCGCCTGCACGCGTCGTACGAGCCCGCGCAGATGCACGAGGAAGACACCACGTCGACGCTCGCGCTCGGGCGACTGCCGCCGAGCTCGCACAAAGACGACGTCGACGTGCCCGACGGTGTGCCGGTGCCGAGCGGTGTCGTCGCGCCGCTGCGGCTCTACTATCACGGGCTGCGCGCGGAGAAGCGCGGCACCACGCGCGACGTGTTCGCATCGTCGACGATGTACGGACCGTCGGCGCCGACCGCCGCGTGTTTTCCACGCACGTGGGATCCGATGGAAGACGCGCTCGCGTTGGGCTGGCCGCAGCTGCCCGATCACGCGGTGACGGTCGGCGAGCATTGGATCGGTGGACGCGTGCAGGGCAAGTGCGCACGCTCGCCGTGCGTCGATCCGGTGACCGGCGGTGGCGGCGAAGGTCAACACGGTCGCGCGTGCGTGAGCATGTCGTGGCAAGAGCGGCTCGCGGGCGTGTACGAGATCGCGGGGGAGCGCTTCGCGCTCGTCGAGTCGCACTGGGACGACGGCCTGCGCGACGAGGCGGGCAACGCCGTCGGCATCTCCACCGAGCGGCTCGCATTGATCTCGATCGAGCACGGGCG
>DASZPU010000459.1:0-9007 GCA_035550195.1 Nannocystaceae bacterium | reverse complement strand
CTCGCGCGCAAGGTGGTCGCGAACGAACCGTTGCGTTAGAACGCACTGCACGAGCGTGCGTCGGCGGTCGGCGTGAGCGCCTCCTCGGCGAGCGCGGACGAGGGAGTCGCAGCAGGGCGTGCCCCCTGGTATTCATCGTTTGGTCATGGCACTGCGCCCCGTCGTTGCGACGCTCGCGCTCCTCGTCGCGGCGTGCAACGGCGCGACGAACGACGACGCCGCGAAGACCGACGCGAAGGTCGAGCTCGGTCCGCCGACGTTCGCACGCGACGTCGCACCAATCCTCGATCGCGTGTGTGCACCGTGTCACTTCGACGGCGGCCCCGCACCGTTCGCATTGATCGACTACGACGACGTCCGCGATCACGCGTCGCAGATCGTGGAGGTCACGCAGTCGCGCTACATGCCGCCGTGGCTGCCCGAGCACGGCACTGCGCGCTATCAGGGCGAGCGTCGGCTCACCGACGGCGAGCTCGCGACGATCTCGCAGTGGGTGGACAGCGGGCGCGAGCAAGGCGATCCCGCCGATCGTCCGACCCCGCCCGCGAACGCGCCCGGTGGTTGGCGACTCGGTGCGCCCGACGTCGTGCTCGAGACCTCCGAGCCCTTCACGTTGCCGGCCGACGGCATGGACGTCTATCGCAACTTCGTGATCCGCGTCCCGCCCGAAGCCGACGGTTGGATCAAGACCGTCGAGCTGCAGCCCGGCAATCCCAAGGTGGCGCACCACGCCGTGATGCGGGTCGATCGCACCGGGCAGTCGGCGGAGCGCGACGCGGAAGATCCCGCGCCCGGTTTCGACGGCATGGACTTCGCGGGCGCGCTGATGCCCGACGGTCGCTTCATCGGTTGGACGCCCGGCAAGGCGCCGGACCCCGGACAAGTCGCGCGCTCGTTCCGACTCGTCGAAGGCAGCGACGTCGTGCTGCAGGTCCACATGCGCCCGTCCGGGAAACCCGAGAAGGTCCAGCCGCGCATCGGATTGTATTTCTCCGACCGCCCCGCCACTCGTCGCGCGCTGGCGATGGAGCTGTCGTCGACCGACATCGATCTCCCGCCCGGCGCCACGGATGTGCACGTGCGCGACAGCTACGTGCTGCCGATCGACAGCTACGTGCTCAGCGTCTATCCGCACGCGCACTATCTCGGCAAACAATTGCACGGCTGGGCCGAGCTGCCCGACGGCACCAAGAAGTGGCTCGCGAAGATCGACGACTGGAACTTCGATTGGCAGGATCAGTATCGCTTCGCCGAGCCGCTGCGTCTGCCGGCCGGCACGAAGATCCTGATGGACTACTCGTTCGACAACTCGGCGAGCAATCCCCACAACCCCACGACGCCACCCAAGCACGTGCGCTTCGGACAAGCCTCGACCGACGAGATGGCCGAGCTCATCCTCGAGATCGAGCCCGAGGATCCCGCGAAGCTCGCGGAGCTCGACGGCGATTTCATGAAGGCGTGGCTCGACCGTCAGCTACGTCATTTCGACCAGCAGATCGCCGCGAATCCGAAGGACGTGCGCTCGCTGCTGGCCGCGGCTTCGCTCGAGGCCCGTCGTGGGCAGCCCGACGCCGCGATCGCGCGCTTCGAGGCCGCGCTCGCGCTCGAGCCCCGACGCTACAACGCGCGCATCGACGAGGCGATCGTGCTCACGCAGCTCGGCAAGCTCGAGCGCGCACAGACACAGCTCGAGCGCGCATTGGTCGACGCACCCGACGATCCACGCGTTCACCTCACGCTCGGCAATCTGCTGCGCAAGCGCAACGACCTGAAGGGCGCGATCGAACACCTGCTGCGCACTACCCAGCTCGATCCGAAGAGCACCGATGCGTGGAACAACCTCGCGGTCACGCTGGAGGCCGATCGCCAGCTCCCCGAGGCCCAGCGCGCGTTGGAAGCCGCGGTCGAGCTGGCACCCAAGCGCACGCTGATCCGTGAGAACCTGGCCCGAGTGCTGGCTGCACAGGGCAAGGATGCGGATGCGATCGCGGCTTATCGCGCGCTGCTCGAGCAGGACGAGCGCAACGTCGCGGGGCTGAAGGGCATGGCGGTGATGCTCTTGCGCAACACCGATCAAGGCACCGCGAACACCTACAAAGCGGCGGACCTGGCCGACCGCGCCAATCGCATCACCGGCGGCACGGATCCCACCGTGCTCGAGGTGCTGTCCACCGCTTACCACGCATCGGGCAAGCTCGATCGCGCGATCGCAGCCGCACGCGCCGGCCTGCGCGTCGCGAAGGAAGCCGGCGACGCGACGATGATCGATCGGCTGCAATCGCAGCTCGACAGGTTGAACGCGATCGCGGCCGAGCACGGCTGACACCATGGGATGGCGGGTCGCGCTGCTGATCGGAGCGATCGCGTTCGCGACCGGCTCCACGGCCCGCGCCGACGACGATCCCTGCGCGACGCAGCGTTGCGTCGAGCTGCGCAGCATCGTGAAGCGCTCCGGTGATCGCGTGCCGGTCGCGTCGGCGCGCGTGCTCGTGATCGCGGAGTCGAGCAAGCGCAAGCCCGGCGACGTACCGACGCGCGATCATCTACGCCCCGATGCTCCGCCGCCGCCGTGGTTGCGCAGCACCACCACCGACGAGCACGGTGCGTTCGTGCTCGACGACGTGCCGGTCGGTCGCGTGCGCGTCATCGTGGTGACCGATGGCTTCGAGCGCCGCGAGACCATCGTCGTGCACACACCCGGCGCGAAGCCGAAACCGATCTTCGTGGCGCCGCTCGTCGACGCACCGTTTCGTACGGTGGTGAAGCACACGAGCAAGCCCACGCCGTCGACCACTCGCACGATCCTGAGCCGCGAGGAGATCCAGACGCTGCCGGGCACGCAGGGCGATCCGTTGCGCGCGGTGCAGAGCTTGCCCGGCGTCGGGCGATCGCCGGGTGGGCTCGGCATGCTGGTGCTGCGCGGCGCGGCGCCGAATCAGTCGCGCGTGTTCTACGGCGAGCATCCGATCCCGCGCGCCTTCCACGTGCTCGGCTTCACCAGCGTCGTGCAAGCCGACGTGCTCCAGAGCCTCGACGTGCAGCCGAGCAACTTCGGCGCGAAGTGGGGCAACGCGAGCGGCGGCGTCGTGCTGCTCGATCCGCGCAAGGGCCGTCGCGACGGCGTGCACGGCCACGGCAAGGTCGATCTGATCTCGGCAGCCGCGCTCGTCGAAGGTCGGCTCGGCAAGCGCGGCGCGTACATGGTCGCGGCGCAGCGCGGCTACGTCGACGGCGTGCTGCGTGTCGCGGAGAAGGTCGACCCCACCGCGGTGTTCGCCCTGCCGCGCTACTTCGACTACCAAGCGCAATACGATCACGATCTGCGCGACGGCGGCGAGCTCACCGTGCGTGCGATCGGCTCGGGCGATCGTTGGAAGGCCCGCTACCTCGAGGCCGGTCGCCGCGTCGAGGGCTACACGCTCGCCGATCAGTTCCACCGCATCGAGGTGGTGCACACACGCGAGCGCAACGGTTGGCGCACGCTGGTGACGCCCGCGTTCCGCTTCGATGCCGCGCGCACCGACGGCGAGATCAGCGACTCGACGCGCCGCGCGTACGTGGTGTCCTGGCGATCGGAGGTCGAGCGCACGCTGTCGCAGCGCTTCTCGCTCACGCTCGGCAGCGACTTCGTGGTGTCACCGTTTCGCTTGCGCGCGAGCTCGCGGGAGATCGATCCGAGCATGCCGGTCACGCGCACGCTGAACGGGCACGACGCGCAGCTCGGGCTGTACGCGTACGCGACGATCCGCGCGGGCGGCCTCACGCTGTGGCCGGGCGTGCGGCTCAACGCGTTCAGCCGCAGCGCGAACGAGAACACCGGCGTCGACGAGAGCCACGCGATCGCGTTCGATCCGCGCGTGCTGTTCCGTTGGGACATCGCGGACCAGTGGTCGTTGCACGGCGGCTTCGGCTCGTACTCGCAGCCCGACACGCTCGCGCAATCGGGCAGCTCGGGCATCTTCTCGGGCGGTACGCTCGGTGGCGGTCGCGTCGTGTTGCCGCCGGTGCTGCAACAAGCGCTCGATCCCGGCATCGGCAGCGCGGGCCTCAACGACATCGTCGACGTGTGGCGTGCGTGGCACGGCAGCCTCGGCTTCGAGTGGGAGAGCAAGTTCGGTTTGTCGGTGCGCACCACCGCGTTCGCGCGCTGGCTGCAATCGCTCGAGACGTTCGTGTGGCAGCCGGGCTCGCAGATCCCCAACCGCACGCCCTTCACCACCGAGCAGCACCTGCGCAACTACGGCGCCGAGCTCCTGGTGCGCCAACGGCTGTCCGACAAGCTCTACGCATGGGTCGCGTACACGCTCATGCGCTCCGAGTTCCGCAGCGCCGACTTCGAGAAGGGCCCGATCATCCCGAGCGCGTACGACCAACGCCACAACCTCGTCGTGCTCGCGAGCTACGCACTGCCGTTCAACTTCCGCTTCGGTGGTCGCTTCCGACTCGTGAGCGGCTCACCGTACACGCCGGTCGTCGGCACGCTGCACACCGAGCTCGGCCCCTACCCGATCGAAGGTCGCACCAACTCGGCGCGCTTCCCCGTGTTCCATCAGCTCGACCTGCGACTCGACAAGCGATGGTTCCGCAAGCGCACGACGTGGACCGCCTACGTCGACGTGCAGAACGTCTACAACCATCAGAACGTCGAGGCGTTCATCTACTCGGACGACTTCCGCTCGGTGGTCGGCAACCTCGGGTTGCCGATCTTTCCGAGCCTCGGTGTCCGTCTCGACTGGTGAGTTGCCGCTCGCGCGTGCGGGTTCCCGAGCGGCTAAGATGACGGCGCAATGGGTCGTCTCGTCGCAGCGGTAGGGCTGGGCGCGTTCGCGCTCGGTTGTGCGGACACGGGTGGTCGCAGCGACGGCGGAGCGTCGCAGACCGGCATCAGCGTGGGCTCGCAGAGCAGCGCGGCCGAAGTCGGCAGCGATGCATCGGCGGGCTCCGGATCTGGTTCGGGTGAAGAAGGCGACGCTGAAGTCGGCGGCAACATGGCACCCGTGCTCGACGTCGGTGCCGCGACGAATGCTTCGGCCGAAGAAGGCGGCGATGGTGAAGGTTGCACGAAGGTCGACTTCCTCTTCGTGATCGACAACTCGTCGTCGATGGGTGACGAGCAGGACTCGCTCATCACCAGCTTCCCCGGCTTCATGCTCACGATCCAGAACACGCTCACCGACGCGCAGGACTACCACGTGATGGTGGTCGACACCGATGCGCTGTGGGGTGGCGAGTGCGAGATCCTCTGCGGCTTCTTCGGTGGCGTGTGTCCCGACAATCCTTCGTACCCGTGCGGCGAAGGCCCACCGAGCATGTGCGAGACGACGCTCGGCGCAGGCGTGACGTATCCGATGGGCGGCGACGCCACCAACATGCAGTGCAACTTCTCGAGCGGCATGCGCTACATGGATGTCACCGAGCCGAACTTGCCGGGCGCGTTCCAGTGCGCGGCGAAGGTCGGCAGCGACGGTGACAGCGACGAGAAGGCCGCGAGCTCGCTGGTGTCGTCGCTCTCGGCGGACCTGACCGGCGCGGGCGCGTGCAACGAGGGCTTCATCCGCGACGACGCGATCCTCGTGATCACGTTGATCACCGACGAAGAAGACAAAGGCTCCACCGGCGTGCCCGAGGGTTGGTTCGCCAACGTGATCGCATCGAAGGCGGGCGACGCGACCGCGATCGTGATGCTCGGGCTCATCAACGATCCCGATCAGCCCGCGCCGGTGTGTCCGCCCGAGACCGAAGATCCGCTGAAGCTGCGCACGTTCGTCGAGATGTTCCCCAACCACATCCGCGGGAGCATCTGCGAGATCAGCTACAACGCCTTCTTCGAGGAGGCGGTCGCGCTGATCGACCAGACGTGCGACGACTTCACACCTGCGGGCTAGGCGCCCCGGTGCTCGTCGTCACGGGCGATGATTGGGGCTGCAATAACCGTCCTGGAGCCTCGGTTGGCGCGCGAATGCACCGGATCGTCGACGACCCCGCACGGACGCTCGATCGCATCATCTACGAGATGAGGTTCCAGCTCGTCGAAGCCAAGAAGCAGGTGGCGGTGGCGATCGCCGACGAGCATCGACTCCGCCGCGAGGTCGAACGACAGGCGGGCGAGACGAGCGCGTGGGAACGACGCGCGATGATGGCGGTGCGCGCCGGTGACGATGCGCTGGCCCGCGCGGCGCTGTTGCGCAAGGGCGAGCACGACGAGCTGCTGAAGACCTACGAGGCCCAGTGGGCGGAGCAGAAGCGTGCGGTCGACACGCTGCGCGCGGCCCTGCGCGCGCTCGATCACCGCATCGACGAGGCCTCGCGCCAGCGCAACATGCTGCTCGCGCGACTGAGCCGTGCGAACGCGCAGCGCACGATCGCGATCACGTTGTCGAACATGAACGGCTACGCGCCGTGGACTCCGCTGGAGCGCATGGAGGATCGCGTCTCGCAGCTCGAGGCCGAGGTCGATGCCGCGGCCGACATCTACGGCGGCGCCGATCTCTCGCTCGAAGCGCAGTTCGCTGTGCTCGAGGCCCGCAGCCGCGTCGACGACGAGCTCGATGCGCTCAAGCGCCGGCTCGAAGGCGAGCGGCCGAAGAAGGCGTTGCCCGCGACGTTGTCGTGATGGGCTCGCGCGCACGCGATCGGTAGTAGGTCGCGCGCGCGACCCAGCGCAACGCGAGCGCGGCGTGCAGACGCGCGCACGCGTCGTCCATATCGGCGTCGGTGCACACGAGCGCGATCATCCGCTCGATGCGAAGCAGCGGATCGCCCATCGTGTCGACGCCGCCGTTCGCGTCGTGCACGGCCTGCTCGTGCACACGCCAACCGTGCTCGGTCGCGCGTCCGTGATCGTGCACGGGGGCCGGCGACGGCACGACGATCGGGCGGGGATAGCGAACCGCGGGCGCCTCCGCGGCGACGACGAGTAGGAGCAACGACGCGAATGCATGCATGCGCGCGTGTGCCACGTTCATCGCGACAGCGGGTTCCCACCGGTTGACACGAATCGCGCACCCGCGGACGCTGGTGCGGGGCGGATGTGATGGCTGCAAGAACTACGATTGCGTTGGTGATGGCCGCGGCGATGCTCGCGTGCGGCTCGAGCAGTGGCGCGGCGGGCTCGGGTGAAGAGAGCTCGCTCGTCACGACGAATCTCACCGCGGAAGTCACCGGCGATCCCGCGACCAGCGAAGGCTCGACCGGCACCGCGACGAGCTCGGCGACGAGCGCCGACGCGACCACGGAGGTCGATACCGATGGTCCGAAATTCGACGTCGGCGGAAGCCACGACGATCAAGACACCGGCGTGACGCCGCCGTCGTGCGAAGTGGTCGACGACATGGACGCGGTCGGCGAGTGCGGCAAGTCGGCACCACCGGATTCGTTCGAGCCCGAGGTGCAGTGGACGTGGACCGGCGCGACCGATCCGTTCAGCATCGTGTCGCCGCTCGTCGCGAACCTCACCGACGACAACAACGACGGCGCGATCGATCTCTGCGACATCCCCGACGTGCTCGTGGTGTCGGCGAACAGCTCGGGGCAGCCGGGCGTGCTCGGCCACGCGTACGTGCTCGACGGCGAGACCGGCACCGAGCACTTCCAGATCCCCACACCGGTCGATCACACCGTGACGCCCGCGATCGGCGACATCGACGACGATGGTCTGCCCGAGATCGTCACCGCGGTGGGCAGCGGATTCCTGGTCGCGTTCGAGCACGACGGCACGCTGAAGTGGACCGGCGACGATCCATGGGGCGACGTGTACTCCGGTGCGATCGCGCTCGCCGATCTCGACAACGACGGCGACGTCGAGATCATCGCCGCGAACTTCGTCGCGGATCACAACGGCCAACGGATGTGGACGGCACCGCAGGTCGCCGGCAACTGGTCGGCGACCGCGGCCGTGGATCTCGACGGCGACGGTGCGCTCGAGGTCGTGCTCGGCAACGCGGCGTATCACGCCGACGGCACCCAGTACTACTCGAACCCGTCGGTGCAGCCCGGCTACCCGCAGATCGCGAACCTCGACGACGATCCCGAGCCCGAGGTGATCGTGATGAACAGCAACGGCATCTCGATGCTCGAGCACGACGGCACCACGAAGTTCCTCGATCAGCGACCGACCGGCGATCCGGTCGGCTTCACCGGATGGTTGCGGCCGGCCACGGTGCACGACTTCGACGGCGATCAGGTCGCCGAGTTCGCGGTGAGCTCGGCGAACCACTACTCGGTGTACGAAGGCGATGCGTCGGTCGTGTGGTCGGCGGTCGTCTCCGATCAGAGCGGCATCGCGGCCGGCACCGCGTTCGACTTCCTCGGCGACGGCATCGCGGAGGCGATGTACGCCGACGAGACCACGATGTTCGTGTTCGACGGCGCAGGCGTGCCGCTGCTCATGACCCCGCGCACGAGCGGCACGCTCAGCGAGTATCCGGTGGTGGCCGACATCGACAACGACGGCTCCGCGGAGATCGTCGTGGTGTCGAATCAGTACATCGGCATGGCGTCACCGACGGTGCAGGTGATCCGCGACGTGGACGATCGGTGGATCCAAGCCCGCCGCATCTGGAATCAGCACACCTACCACGTCACCAACGTCCGCGAGGACGGCACGATCCCGCAGTACGAGCCGCCGCACTACGAGCAGCTCAACACCTTCCGCACCAACGCGCAGATCGAAGGCGGCTCGGTGTGCATGCCACCACCGGAAGGGTGATGCCGAGCTGGTCGCGACGCTGCATGCTCGCGCTCGCGCTCGCGGTCGGTTGCGGACCGCTGGTCGGCGTCGGCGACGAGAGCAGCACGTCGACGGGTCACGTCGATCCCTCGACGACGCGCGCCGACACGGGCACGACGTCGACGGGCACGACGTCGACCACGAGCGCCGGCAGCACCACGATGACGACGACGACGGTCGGCACGACGGTCGACGACGCGACGGCGAGCAGCAGCGACGACGTGACCGACAGCGGTTGCGCGTTCATTCCCGAGGGGTGCCAGGACGGGGGCGGTTACT
>DASZPU010000458.1:0-4982 GCA_035550195.1 Nannocystaceae bacterium | reverse complement strand
GAGCGCGATCGCGGCGACGATCGCCCGCGAACGTCCACCGCTGCGCTCGCGCTCGAGCAGCTCGAGCAGCGGGCCCATGGTCGGGAAGCGGCGATCGGGATCGCCGGCCATGCCGCGCTCGAGTGCGGCACGGACCCTTCGCGGCACCTTCATCGGCGCGGTCGGCTTGCCGACGTCGGGCTCGGAGCGATGCACCTCGTCGAGGGTGTCGTGCAGGTGTCCGTGGGGCAGCGCGCCGTGCAGCGCCTCCCACAACGCGACGCAGAACGAATACTGATCGCTGCGCGCGTCGACGTGTTGGCCGAGCCGCTGCTCGGGCGACATGTAGCGCGGCGTGCCGACCGCGAAGCCGGGGCGGGTGACGCGATCGTCGACGTTCCACTCGTGCGACGGCGCTGCAGCGCCGCGATCGGAACCGCTGCTCGGTGCGGCCGGCTGCGCGAGCCCGAAGTCGAGCACGCGCACGCGTGGGATGCCGTGCGCGTCGCCGTCGACGATCACGTTCGATGGCTTGAAGTCGCGATGTACGATCTCCGCGGCGTGCGCGGCTGCGAGCCCGCGCCCGGCGAGCACGAACACTTCGACGATCGTGCGCCAGCTCCGTGGTGCGTCCGCGAGCCAGCGCGAGAGCGTGATGCCTTCGACGAGCTCCATCGCGAGCACGAGCTCACCGCGATGCACGCGCGCGTCGTAGATGACGACCACGTTGGGATGCGAGAGTCGAGCGAGCGCGTTCGCTTCACGCACGAGGCGAGCGCGCGCGTCCACGTCGTCGGCGACGTCCTTGCGGATCAGCTTGAGCGCGACCTTGCGATCGAGCTCCGGGTCGTAGGCGGCGTACACCGTGCCCATGCCGCCGCTACCGATCGCACCGGCGATCACGTAGCGCCCGAGCATGGTGCCGACCGGCAGCTTCTTCGCGGCCGGGCGCTCCGACACGCCGACGAAGAGGTCCTGCCAGCCCCCGAGAACGGCGACCGTGACGTCGTCGCAGCTCATCCATGAACAGCCTCGGCGGCTCGCGCGACGTCTGCAACGTGCTTCTTCATGCCGTCACGGCGCGGCCGATCGCGCGCGACGGATCGCGACGCGGGAACCTTCGGACAGGCGGCCCGCGCGGAGAGCCTCGAGCCCGACGTGGCTTCGCCACGGCGGACAGCGAGCACGATTGCGCGCGCCAGGAAGAGCGCCGGAGGGCGCGACCAAAACTAATCCAACACGAGCAACACCAGCGCGAGCACGATGCCGAGCAAGAGCGCGGGCTCGACGATCGTGGCCGCGATCGACGCTCCGACCGCAGCGAGCACCGCGAGCGCGAGCGCTCCACGAGGGGTTCGGACCGCGAGACTTCGTTCAGCCATGACGCATCGCCACCGTGGGATCGACGCGCGTTGCCTCGCGCGCCGGTAACCAAGCCGCGAGCGCGGCCATCACGAACAGACCGATCGCCGCGCCACCGAACGCGAGCGGATCGAACAACGGGACCTCGAACAACAGATCGTCGAGCATCGCCTCGAGCACGACGCCACCGACGACGCCGAACCCCACGCCGATCACGACGAGCCCGAGCGCGTCCGCGAGCACGAGGCGGAACAAGTGCGAGGTGCGAGCGCCGAGCGCCATGCGGATGCCGAGCTCGCGCGTCCGCAGGCGCACGTTGTAGGCCATCACACCGTGCAGCCCGATCGCCGCGAGTGCGAGCGCGAGCGCGCCGAACGTGCCCAGCAGCGTCGCGCCGAGCTTCGGTCCGAACAGCGCGCCGTCGAGCAGCTCGGCCAGCGGGGTCACGCCTGCGACGCGCGGACCGTCGTCGACGCCTGCGAGCGCAGCTTCGATGCTCGGACCACTCGCACGAGGATCGTCGACGCGCGCGACCAACATCGCGAACGGAGCCGGCCACTGCTCGAGCGGCACGAACACGCGCGGCGTGGGCTCTTCCGTGAGCGCGTTCGACTTGTGATCGCCGACGACGCCCACGATGGTGAGCGGCTCGCTCTCGCCGAGGAAGCGGATGCGCTCGCCCACGGGATCGCGGCCATTCCAGAAGCGCTTCGCGAACGTGTCGTTGATCGTCGCGACGCGCGGGCGCTTCATCCGATCCTCGTCGGTGAAGGTCCGGCCGCTGTGCAACGGCACGCCGAGCGTCTCGAAGAAGCGCGGACCGATCGCGTCGACGTCGAACAGCACGCCGTCCTCTGCGTCGGGCACGTCGCGACCGTCGACGTACACGGTGCGACGCATCTGCGCGCCGCCGAACGGTACGCGCACTGCGAGCGCAGCGTCGCGCACCTCCGGCAAGCTCCGTGCGACGCGGAGCAGCTCCGTACGCCGCACGACCTCTTGCTCGGCGGTGCCGCCCTGCTTCGAGAAATCCAGGTTCGCGACGAGCAGCCGATCCGCGACGAAGCCGGGATCGACGGCGCGGACGTTCTGCATGCTGCGGATGAACAACGCCGCGCCGACCAGCGCGACCATCGACAGCGCGACCTGCACGATCACCAGCGTGCCGCGCAGGCCGATCCGCCGGAGTGCGCCACCCGACGGCGCACCTTTGAGCGGCACGGTGAGATCGATCCGCGCAGCTCGCAGCGCCGGCACCAGCCCGAACGCGACGCCGGTGAAGAGCGTGAGCAGCAGCGTGAACGCGAGCACGCGACCGTCGGTGGTCGGCTCGATGCCGGGCAGCTCGAGCCCGGGCGGACGCATCGCCCACACGAAGTCGCGGATCACGAAGGTGAGCACGAGGCCCGCGCCCGCGGCGATCGCCGCGAGCAGCAGGCTCTCCGTCAGTAGCTGCCGCACGAGTCGCAGCGGTCGCGCACCGAGCACACCACGGATCGCGATCTCGGTCTGCCGCGTGGCCGCGCGCGCGAGCATGAGGTTGGCCGCGTTCGCGCACGCGATCACCAGCACGAATGCGGCCATCGTCATGAGCAACGTCGACGCGACCACGAGATCGTCGCGCTGATCTGCGCCCATCATCGCGTGCGTCACCGGCAACGCCGTGAACGAGCGACCGGCGTTGTCCTCGGGCCACTGCGCAGCGAGCTGGGCGCCGACGCTCGCGAGCTGATCGTTGGCTTGCGCGAGCGTGACGCCCGGCTTCAGGCGCCCGATCGGCTGGAAGGTGAGCCAGCGCCGCGAGGAGAACCACTTCTCGTTCTCCGGCATCAGCTCGTGGTGGCTGGAGAACGGCGCGAAGAAGTGGGGCTTGAAGAGCGTGGTGCCGAAGAAGCCCGCCGGCGCGACGCCGATCACCGTCATCGGGTGGCCGTCGACGCGCAACGTACGACCGATCACGCTGGGGTCGCCGGCGAAGCGCTCCTGCCACCAATCGTGCGCCATCACGATCTCGGGATGCGCACCGAGCTCGTCGTCGTCGTGATCGAAGCCGCGGCCGAGCACCGGCTCGACGCCGAGCAGCGTGAAGTAGTTCGAGGTGACCAGCATGCCCGCCGAGGGCTGCACGTCGTCACCGTCGCCGACCTCGGCGCCGAGGAACGCGAACGCTGCGACCTCGAGGCTGTCGGATGCGAGCGAGCCGATGTCGCGGCGGTTCAGGTTCGACACCGGCAGATGGCCGGGGTTCTTCGCGTCGATGGTGAAGAGTGCGACCACGCGCTCGGGCTCGCGCACCGGCAGGCGCCCGAACAGCACTACGTCGACGATCGAGAATACCGCAGTGTTGGCGCCGATCGCCACGGCGAGCGTGAGCACGATCGCGATCGTGATGCCGAGTCGGCGTCGCAAGAGGCGCGCCGCGTAGCCGAGATCGATCCACAACCCGCCCACTACGCCGCCTCCGCGTCGTCGACGATGCGACCATCGAACAATCGGATCACCCGCGATGCCCAGCGCGTGAGCCGGGGGTCGTGCGTCACCATGCAGATCGTCGAGCCGCCGCGGTTGAGCTCGCGCAGCAGCTCCATCACGCCTTCGGCGTTCGCGGAGTCGAGGTTGCCGGTGGGCTCGTCGGCGAGCAGCACGAGCGGCTTGCCGACGAGCGCGCGCGCGACCGCGACGCGTTGCTGTTGTCCGCCGCTGAGCTGCGCCGGCGCGTGGTTCATGCGGTTGATGATGTCGACGCGCTCGAGCACCTCGTGGACCAGCTGCTTGCGCTCCGCCGGCGCGATGCCGCGGTACACGAGCGGCAGCTCGACGTTCTCGAACACCGAGAGATCCGCGATGAGGTTGAAGCTCTGGAAGATGAAGCCGATGTCGCGGTTGCGGAGATCGGCGCGCGCGCCCGCGGCGAGCTGCTGACACGCGCGGCCGCCGAGCTCGTAGCTGCCGACGGTGGGCACGTCGAGCAGGCCGAGCAGCGAGAGCAACGTGGTCTTGCCCGAGCCCGAGGGCCCGGCGATCGCCACGAACTCACCCGCGCCGATGTCGAGCTGCACGCCGGCGAGCGCGTGCGTCTCGACTTCTTCGGTCAAGTAGACCTTGCCGACGTCGCGCATGCGGATGAGGCTGGACTGTGCGGTCATGGATTCCTTCTCACTGCGTGATGCGCAGGCGACCGACGTCGTCCCATGCAGTGGTGTCGGACACGATCACGACGTCGCCGGGTTCGAGCCCTGCGACGATCTCGATCGCGTCGAGTGATGCGCGACCGAGCGTCACCGGAATGCGCTCGGCGCCGTCGTCGGCGACGCGGAACAGGCCCACGCGCGAGCCGGCCTCGACGTTGGGTGGGCGGCGAACCTGCAACGCGTCGTCGATGCGCTCGAGCTCGATCACGCCGTCGACGGTGAGATCGGGGCGCGCGCCGTCGGGGAGCGCTTCGACGAGCCGCACGTCGACGAGCACGCTGCCGTCGCGCGGCGCGGGATCGATGCGCGCGACCTCGCCGGCGATCGTCGCGGTGCGCATGTCGATGCGCGCGGGCTGTCCGATGCGCACGTCCTTCGCGCGGATCTCCGGGATCCGCAGCTCGGCCTCGAGCTGATCGGGCTGCACCACCGTCGCCAACGTCGCACCCG
>DASZPU010000457.1:0-17446 GCA_035550195.1 Nannocystaceae bacterium | reverse complement strand
AGCA
Organism: Nannocystaceae bacterium; assembly: GCA_035550195.1. Taxonomy (GTDB): domain Bacteria; phylum Myxococcota_A; class Polyangia; order Nannocystales; family Nannocystaceae; genus Xiheibacterium. The sequence continues at coordinate 17,442 of DASZPU010000457.1, read as the reverse complement.
AGGGGCTCGTGCTCCGCGACGAGCGCGAGCGCACCCACGTGTATCGCGCAGCGCAGCCGCGCGAGGCGGTGCAGGGCGAGCTGATCGACGATCTCGTCGACCGCGCGTTCGATGGCTCGGCCGCCGAGCTCGTGATGCGCGCGCTCTCCACCTCGCGGCCGAGCAAGGACGAGCTCGAGAAGATCCGTGCGCTGCTCGATCGCCTCGAGGCCGCGCGCTCGCGGAGGGTACGCTGATGCTGCCGGCGGCACTCGTCGCGCTCGTGCTCGCGCTCTTGCACTTCGTGTGGCAGGGCGCGCTCGTCGGGCTCGTCGCGCTCGTCGCCGCGCGCGTGCTGAGGCAGAGTCCGGCCGCGCTGCGCTACGCGGTGTTGCACGCGTGCTTGTGGGCGATGGCGCTCGCGTTCGCGTGGACGTACGCGTGGCTGCTCGCCGACGCGCTCGCGATCCCGGCGCGTCCGTTCGTCGTGCGCGCGCCGACGAGTGGCTGGCAGCAACCCGCGGCGCTGATCGTGCTCGTCGCGTGGTCGATCGGCGCGCTGCTTCGCGGTGCACGCATCGGGCTCGGGCTCGCCGGCGTCGCGCGTTGGCGTCGGCGCGCCGTCGAGCTGCCACCGGCGTGGGCCGACGCGCTCGCTGAGCTCGCGCTCGCGATGGGCGTCCGCGCGAAGGTCCGCATCGCCGCGCTCGCGGGTCTCGATGGTCCGGTCGTCGTCGGTGTACTGCGCCCGCTGGTGCTCGTGCCGATCGCGTGCGTCGCCGGCATCCCCACCGCTGCGATGCGAGCTGCGCTCGCCCACGAGCTCGCGCACGTGCTGCGCCACGACTACCTCTTGCAGCTCTGCCACGCCGCGATCGAAGCGGTGCTCTTCTATCACCCGTGCGTGCGCTGGCTCTGCGCGCGGCTGCGAGTCGAGCGCGAGTACTGCTGCGACGACCTCGCCACCTCCCGATTGTTCGACCCACTCGACTACGCGCGCGGTCTCACCGAGCTCGAGGGCGCACGTGCAGTCGCATCACCGGCCCTCGCGGCCACTGGAGCGTCTCTCGTGTCACGCATCGATCGTCTCCTCCAACTACCCATCAGCGGCCCGCGCGTGCCGGTGCGCACCGCGGCCATCACCGCGTGGCTCGGCATCGGTCTCGCGCTCGCGCCCGCGATCGTGGTGCCGGCCTGCGTCGCGGCCGGCGACGACGTCGAGCCCGACGCCGCGGTCGCGATCGCCGAACGCGACGCGGTCGCGAAGCCGACCACGGTCGCGGCCGTCGCGATCGCGGTGCCCTGGCTTGCCGAGCCGCTCGCAACCCACGCTGCGGCGATCGATGCCGCGGCCAAGCGTCACGGCGTCGATCCATCGCTGCTGGCGATCGTCACGTGGGTCGAGTCGCGCGGCAACGCGAGCGCGAAGAGCCCGATGGGCGCACGCGGGCTCATGCAGCTGATGCCGCGCACCGCGGAGCAGATCGCGAACGAACGGGGCTTGCGCGGGCACAGCGTCGCGCGGCTCGACGATCCCGCCTACAACCTCGATCTCGGCGCGTACCACCTCGCGCAGCTCATCGAAGAGTACGGTGCGGGCGACGAGCTCGACGCGGACACCATCGCGCTCGCGGCCGCGGCCTACAACGGTGGCCGCAAGCGCGTCGATGCCTGGCTGGCCGGTGGATCGCTGCCCGAGGAGACCGAGCGCTACAAGAACGCGATTGTCTCGCTGTGGCACGCGCGTGATGCCGAGCGTGCGCCCGAGATCTGATTCCGTCGAACGTTCGTTCGTTGCTGGGATCGCAGGATTGCGATCGGATGGTCAGTGCGTCAGCTCAAGCGCGGTGGGGGTGACGGATTTCGCCACTCGCGTCACCACCACACTCGCGTGCAGATCGAATCGCTCACACCTCGATCGGCGCGTCGGTGCTCGCAGGACTGAGGCCGTTGTGCAGCGAAGGGCGCCGCCACGGAGCGTGGCGGCGTCCACTTCAATGCACGGGCACGCTCACCGCGTGAGCTTGCGGTACTTGATGCGCTTGGGCACGAGCGCGTCCTCGCCGAAGCGAGCTTTGCGATCGGCTTCGTAGTCGGCGAAGTTGCCTTCGAACCACGTGACCTGGCTGTCGCCTTCGAACGCGAGGATGTGGGTCGCGATGCGATCGAGGAACCAGCGATCGTGGCTGATGATCACCGCGCAGCCGGGGAAGCCGACCAGCGCGTCCTCGAGATGGCGCAGCGTGTCGACGTCGAGATCGTTGGTGGGCTCGTCGAGCAGCAACAGGTTGCCGCCCTTCTTGATGAGCTTCGCGAGGTGCACGCGGTTGCGCTCGCCGCCCGACAGCTCGCCGACGCGCTTCTGTTGATCGCCGCCGGTGAAGTTGAACTTGCCGACGTACGCGCGCGCGTGGGTCTCGACGCCGCCCATCGGAAAGGTCTCCTGACCCTCCGAGATCTCCTCGTAGATGGTCTTCTTGGGATCGAGCGCGTCGCGGTTCTGATCGACGTACGCGATGTCGACGGTGTCACCGATGGTGACGGTGCCGGCGTCGGGCTTCTCTTGCCCGACCAGCAGCCGGAACATCGTGGTCTTGCCCGCGCCGTTGGGGCCGATCACACCGACGATGCCACCGGGCGGCAGCGTGAACGTGAGGTTGTCGAACAGCAGGTTGTCACCGAACGACTTCTTGACGCCCTTGAACTCGACGACCTTGTTGCCCAGCCGCCGCGAGAACGGAATCTTGATGTCGGTGGTATCGACCTTGCGCTCCTTGTCCTCGGCGAGCAGGTTCTCGTACGCGGCGATGCGCGCCTTGCTCTTCGCCTGGCGCGCCTTCGGGCTCATGCTGATCCACTCGAGCTCGCGCGCCAACGTGCGCTCGCGTGCGCTGGCGGCCTTCTCTTCTTGCTCGAGCCGCTTGCGCTTCTGATCGAGCCACGACGAGTAGTTGCCCTTCCACGGGATGCCCTTGCCGCGATCGAGCTCGAGGATCCACTCGGCCACGTTGTCGAGGAAGTAGCGATCGTGCGTGATGGCGACGATGGTGCCGGGATAGTCGTGCAGGTGGCGCTCGAGCCACGCGACGCTCTCGGCATCGAGGTGGTTGGTGGGCTCGTCGAGCAGCAACAGGTCGGGCCGCGACAGCAACAAGCGACACAGCGCGACGCGGCGACGCTCGCCACCGGACAGCTTCGTGACATCGGCATCGCCGGCCGGCGTGCGCAGAGCATCCATCGCGATCTCGAGCGTGCGATCGAGCTCCCAGCCGTTGCCGGCCTCGATCGTGTCCTGCAGCTTGCCTTGCTCGTCGAGCAGCTTGTTCATCTCGTCGTCCGAGCTGACTTCGCCGAGCTTCATGCTCACTTCTTCGAAGCGCGCGAGCGCGTTCGCCATCTCGGCGACGCCCTCCATGATGTTGCCCTTCACGTCCTTCTGCGGATCGAGCACGGGCTCCTGCGCGAGGTAGCCGACCTTCGCACCCTCGGCGACCCACGCTTCACCGCGCACCTCTTTGTCGAGGCCCGCCATGATGCGCAAGAGCGTGCTCTTGCCGGCCCCGTTGCTGCCGAGCACGCCGATCTTCGCGCCCGGGAAGAACTGCAGGTAGATGTTCTTCAGGACCTCTTTGCCGCCCGGATAGGCCTTGCCGAGGTCTTTCATCGTGTAGATGTACTGGTACGACGCCATCGCGGGGGCGCGACCATAGCACTTCGCGGGCGCTTCTTCAGCGACGCGCGCGAGGACGGCGGCGGAACAGCGGCGCGAGCACGACGAGCCACGCGCCGGCGCGCGCATCCGCCGGTGCAGCGCAACCGCAGCCACGCGGTGCATCCTCGCCGACGCTGGCGCTGCCACCCGTCGTGTCGCTCGTCGGTGGCGGGCCGTCGTCCGCAGTGGTGAACCCGGTCTCGGTGCCCGGCGCGGAGCTCTGCACGTAGACTTCGATCGTCGTGCCGACGACGTCGTCGGGTCCGAACGTCGCCGCGCCGTACAACGTGTGGTTGCCGACGTCGGCCGTGATCTCCCACGCACACTCGGCCTGATAGCAGGGCGCACCGACGGCGACGGTGTCGAGGAAGAGCTGGGTGTACTGCGCCGAGAGCTCGATGCACGGACACGGCTCGCAGCGGCACGTCGGCGTGACCGTGGCGGTGACGGTGAACGGTGCGTCGACGGTCGCGCCGTCTCCGGGGCTCGTGATCGAGATCTCGCCCGGGCCTTCGCGCTGATCGCCGCACATGTTGCATGCGCCGGTCTCGTCGGCGCCGCTCGTGGTCGTGCCGGTGCTCGTCGTGTCGCTGCCGCTGTCGGTCGACGTCGTCGTCGATCCGCTGTCGGTGCTCTCGGTGGTGGTGCTGCTCTCGCTGCTCGTGCTGCTCTCGCCGTCGCTCGAGGAAGAGCCGCCGTCGCTCGAAGAGGAGCCGCCGTCGCTCGAGGAAGAGCCGCTCTCCGACGTGCCGGTCGGTCCCGCGTGGGCGTCGGGCGCCAGCGCGAGCACCAACGCGCCCCAACCGATCATGCAAGCGAAGCGAGCCATGGCGTTCACCTTAGCGCGCCGCCGGTGCAGCGCACCAATTCGCGGGCTTTCCCTGGCATGCTCGCGACGGGGGATCGTCCGTCGCGCATTCTGGTTTGCTTCTGGCGCGCGTCCACGCCCTGCGCGCTCGCCTTGCTCGCCCTGCTCGGCGCGTGCGGCTCCACGCCTGCGAGCGGTCCCGCGCCCTCGATCGGTGGCGCACCGGAGCTCGACCGCGGCGAGTGGCTCTCGTACTCGCGCCGTTCGTTGCGCAAAGAGACGTGCACGAGAGACTCACGCTTCCGTCGCTGCTCGAAGCCCGATCGCGATCGCTGCGAGCAACAGATGACGGCCGCGCTGAAGATCTGCGAAGCCGCCTATCGCACGAAGCTGCCGGCCCGCATCGCCGCCGGCGAAGCCGACCAGCACGCGCGTGATCAGCTCACCGGCTGCATGTGGCACCACGCCGCGATCGAGCTCGGCCCTGCGGAGGTCGACATCGCGTGCCTGTTGACCTCGAAGTGATCTAGCCGGCCTTGCGGCAGCCGCCCACGATCGCTTGCTCGTAGCTCGTGCGCTCCGCAGTGCCATCCGCGAGGTCCTTCGCAGGCGTGCGGCTGTAGCACGGCACCTGATCGGCGCCCGAGTAGTCCACCCAGATCGTGGCCTTGTCGCGCACGTCGAAGTGCACGAACGTGCCGTTGGGGTAGTAGCCCACGCCGACCTCCGCGAACGAGCGGCGCAGCACCTCGAAGAGTCGGCGATTCGCGACGCCCGACACGCGGATGTCCGCGGCGCGACCACGCGTGTGATTGCTGCGATCGGTGTGGCGACTGACGTTGCGATAACCGGACACGATCTCGATCGTCGAGTCCGGCCAGTGCGTCTGCACGGCCGCGAGCAGCGTGGCGAGCCGCCAGTGGGTGGGATGATCGACGCCGCTTTTCGGATCGGTCATGAGCGTGCGCAGCTCGGCGAGCGCGTCGTGGCGCAGGTTGCCGTCGGCATCGAACAGCACGATCTCGTAGCGCTTGCCGCGACGCAGGATCGACAGCGGTCGGGCCTGGTGCGGCGCGATCGCGGCGATGCGTTCGCGTCCGTCCTCCGGTGCGGCGGTGGCGGGGTCGTTCGCGAGCGCGCAGAGCAGTGCGACGGTGGCGAGCATGGTGCGGGCAGGGCGATCGCAGCAAGCCGCGTGCCGGGAGCAGCGGACCGCGATGGGACGCTCGGGCTCGCGATCGTGCGCGCGCGGGCCGTCACAGCGGCGACGCAGTGACGCTGGTGCGGTGGCGCTGACGATCGTCTATCGTCCGCGCCGAGATGGATCCCGGCGAGGACACCCAGCCGCACGACGACGCCGACACGCCGCAGCATCCGTTGCCGCCGCTTCGGCCGGGCGGTGGTGGCGGTGCGGGCATGGAGCCCGCGCGTCGACGCGAGCGTCCCGGTCGCAACGAGCCGTGCTGGTGCGACAGCGGCAAGAAGTACAAGCGCTGCCACGCCGACGAAGACGATCGCGGCGAGCGTGCGCAGTTGGACGAGGCGAACGCGCGCGCGGTGGAGGACGACCTCGCCCAGATGCTGCTCGCGATCGGCGAAGAAGAGCTGGCGATCTTCGAGGTCGGTGAAGAGGAGGCGCGCGAGAACATGGCGCGCCTCGTTGCGCTCGCGTGGAACGTCGACAGCTACGAGCAGCGTCGCGATCACGACTCTGCCGAGACATTGCGCGCGGAGCTCGACGGCGATGCCGACGAAGAGGAGCTGCACGCGCTGGTCGAGGAGCTGATCGAGCGCAAGCAGGAGCTCTGTCCCGGCGACCAACGGATCGTCGCACAGGTGTCGATCGTCGACGGTGCGCTCGTCGTGCGCGGCGCGTGAGCGAGGCTGCGCCAGCCTCGCTGCGTCGTCACGGCGATCAGCAGCTCCGCGCGCGCTCGCAGGGCGCCGCCCCTCTTCGACCACTAGCAGCCGAACGGCGGCCAACGACGCGCCGCCCTTGCGTCGCCGCCCCCGGGGGGTTACCTAGCGCTTCGTGGACACGCCTTCCGTCAACGCGTACGCGATGGAGAACTCGCTCAAGCGCTACGGCGTCGATCGCTGGGGCCAGGAGTTCATCGGCGTCAACGACTCCGGGCACCTGCTCTTCCGCGCGCCGAAGATGCAAGCGGTCGATCTGCACGAGCTCGCGATGTTCCTGGAGAAGCGAGGCATCCGCACGCCGTTCGTCGTGCGCTTCCCGAGCATGATCCACGGGCAGATGGAACGCCTGAAGAAAGCGTTCGACGCCGCGATCAAGGAGAACACGTTCGCGAAGGACTACGTCGGCGTGTTCCCGGTGAAGGTGAACCAGCGCCGCGCGGTGGTCGAAGCCGTGCTCACGTCGCCGCCCGAGCACGCCTACGGGCTCGAGGCCGGCAGCAAGCCCGAGCTGTTGCTCGCGATGTCGCGTGCGCCCCGCGAGGATGCGCCGCTCCTGGTCAACGGCTTCAAGGATCGCGAGTTCATGCGCATGGCCTACCACGCGGCCGAGCTCGGTCATCACGTCATCGTGATCATCGAGTCGATCCGCGAGGTCGTGCGCTTCATCGAGGTGGGCCGCGAGCATCCGTGGCGCAAGCGCCCCGACGTCGGCGTGCGCGCGAAGCTGTACACGAAGGGCAGCGGGCGCTGGCAGGGCTCGGGCGGCGAGACCAGCAAGTTCGGGCTCACCACCAACGAGATCCTCGCGGTCGTGCGTCACCTCGAAGAAGCCGCGCTCGTGCAGCACCTCGTGCTGCTGCACTTCCACATCGGCTCGCAGATCACCCGCATCAAGCGCATCAAGCAGGCGGTGCGCGAGGGCGCGCGGCTCTACAGCGCGCTGCAGCAGTACGCACCCAACCTGTCGTATCTCGACCTGGGCGGCGGTCTCGGCGTCGACTACGACGGCAGCCGCACCTCGTATCCGTCGTCGGCGAACTACACCATCGAAGAGTACGCGAGCCAGGTGGTGTTCGAGGTCGCGGCGGTCATCGAGGAGTGCGAGGCGCGTCCGCCCACCATCGTCACCGAGAGCGGTCGTGCGCTGGTCGCCAACCACGCGGTGTGCATCACCGACCTCCGCGAAGTGCAGGGCGAGCTGTTGCCCATCAACGACAAGCACGAAGACGAGCACCGGCTCATCGACGCGCTGCGCGACACGCTCGAGCACATCAACGCGAAGAACTACGAGGAGTACTTCCACGACGCCATCGACTTCCGCGACGAGGCGCTCGAGCTGTTCTCCACCGGCTATCTCACCGTCGAAGATCGCGCGAGCGCCGAGGGCCTGTTCCAGCGCGTGCGCATCAAGACCCAGAAGATCGTCGAGTCGCTGTCGCGTCCGGCCGAGGAGATCACCGACTACCTCGCCACCGCGCAGCACAAGTACCTCGCGAACTTCTCGATCTTCCAGTCGCTGCCCGACACGTGGAGCATCGACCACGTGTTCCCGGCCGCACCGCTGTCGCGCCACGGCGAGCGCCCCACGCTGCAGACCCAGATCGTCGACATCACCTGCGACAGCGATGGTTGCGTGAACACGTTCGCGCACCCCGAGGAAAACCTGCGCTTCTTGCCGCTGCACGAGCGCTCCGACAAGAACGAGCGCTACTTCCTCGGCTTCTTCATGACCGGCGCCTACCAGGACAGCCTCGCCAACGATCACAACCTGTTCTCGCGCACGCACGAGATCGTGGTGCACGGCGCCACCAATCCGCCGCCCGCGAAGCCGGGTGTCGAGCGCATCGCGTTCGGCGAGGTGTTCCTCGACATGAAGATCGGTGCCACCAACGAGGACGCCCTCGCGGCCATGGGCTTCGACGTCGAGAGCATGCTGCACGAGGTCCGCAACCGGCACCTCGGCGCCGACACGACCCTCGGCGAATCCTGGGCGCTCGGCCTGTTGCAGAGCTACCCGTATCTCACGCGCGAATGAGGCGTATCATGGCGGCCTACGAGGCCGACCATGACGATTGCGCGCTATCGAGGGGTCTTCGCGACGACGTTGCTCTGGGCGATCGCGTGCAGTGACGACGCCGGCATCGGTGCGAGCGGCTCCTCGGAGTCGAGCGGTTCGACCACCGGCAACGACGTCACCACCGTCACGATGACGACGGTCGGAAGCAGCATGTCGGAGTCGATGAGCTCCACCACGACGCCCACGACCACGTCGCCCACGAGCTCGGTCGACGACAGCAGCAGCACCAGCGACGACGCGACCGCCGGGTCCACCGAGACCACCGCGGAATCCAGCGGCCCCGACACCACGACCGATGCGACGGCGTCGTCGAGCGAGAGCGGCGGCAGCAGCGGCACGATGTGCGAGGCCACCGAGGTCGACTGCGGCAACACCATCGACGACGACTGCGACGGCGCGATCGACTGCACCGACGACGAGTGCGCGGGTGTGGCCGACGAATGCGCGTGCGACGAAGACGCAGAGATGGGCCAGAGCTGCTTCGACGGCGTCGACAACGACTGCGACGCCACCTTCGACTGCGGTGACGACGACTGCGCGGCCGAGATGTTCTGCGGCTTCTGCCTGATGAACGAGGCCGACTGCAGCAACGGCATCGACGAGGACTGCGACAATCTGCTCGAGTGCGCCGACGACGACTGCGCGATGGATCCGGCCTGCTTCTGCGAGCCTTCGTCCGACGACGAGGTCACCTGCGACGACGGCCTCGACGACGATTGCGACGGTGATTTCGACTGCGACGACGTCGCGTGCGCGAAGAATGCGTTCTGCACCTGCGTGCCCACCAACTTCTTCGAGGGCAACTGCGCAGACGGCCTCGACGACGACTGCGACGGCGACATCGACTGTGACGACTTCTCGTGCGGCTTCGACTTCGCGTGCACCTGCATGCCCACCGGCATGGACGAGACGGTGTGCGACGACGACGTCGACGACGACTGCGACGGCACCGTCGATTGCCTCGACGACGACTGCGCCGCCGATGCGGCGTGTGCAGGCTGCGAAGACGCCGAGACGGTGTGCGACGACGGCATCGACGAGGACTGCGACAACGAGACCGACTGCGTCGACGACGAGTGCGGCGACGACATGGCCTGCGACTTCTGCGGGTTCAGCGAGTTCATGCTCTGCGACGACGGCATCGACAACGACTGCGACGGCTTCACGGACTGCGACGATCAGTTCTCGTGCGGCTTCGACATGGCCTGCCCGTAGTCGATGACCGACCGCGAATCGCTCGACGCGGGCTTGCACGGCGCTGACCAACAGCTCGTGCGTGCCGCGGAGCGGGCGCGTGGGCGCATCGCCGCCCAGCTGTTCGACGCGCCCCGCCGACTCGCGGGGCGCTACCGCATCGTGCGTCCGCTCGGCAGCGGAGGGCAGGGCACGGTGTGGCTCGCGGTCGACGAGCAGCTCGATCGCGAAGTCGCGATCAAGACGCTGAAGCTCGAGCTCACGCCGCGTGACCGCGCGGATGGCTGGCTACGCAACGAGGCGCGCATGCTGGCCGCCGTCGCGCACCCACACGTGGTCGCGGTGTTCGATCTCGGGTTGTGCGAGGCGAGTGAGCTCGACGAGCGGGCCACCGCCGGGCAGACGCTGCTCTTCCTGATCATGGAGGTCGTGCACGGCAGCTCGCTCGCGCAGTGGCTGGCGGAGCGGTCGCGCACGACCGACGAGGTGCTCGCGATCATGCGCCAGGTCGCCGACGGGCTCGCGGCGATCCACCGCGCGAAGCTGGTGCACTGCGACATCAAGCCCGCCAACGTGCTCGTGAGCGCCGGCGTCGCGAAGATCGCCGACCTCGGGCTGGCGCACACGAAGCGATCGCTGGCGAGCGCGGGGGTGTGGAAGGTCGTGCACCTCGATCAGACCGATGCCGGATCGCCGGCCGCGACCACCTCGAACACGAGCGGTCGAATCGGTGGCACTCCGCTCTACATGGCGCCGGAGCAGCTCGACGGGGCGCACGTCGATGCGCGTGCCGACGAGTACGCGTTCGCAGCGACGTTGTTCGAGGCGCTGTTCGGGCGGCCGCCCCATCCGGCGGAGACGGTCGCCCAGCTCGCGATCGCGAAGCACGAAGGCGCGCCGCAGTGTCCCGATGCGTCGCGGCTCGACGCGATCGCGTATCGCGAGCTCGCGCGTGGGCTCGCCGTGGATCCGGCCGCGCGTCACGGCAGTGCGCTCGCGTTGCTCGATGCGCTCGCACGCGCGCGCAAGCGTGGGCGCGTGCGTAGGTGGTCGGCGTGGTGGTTGCTCGCGATCGCCGGCGCGATCGCTTGGCTGGGGCTGCGTGATCCCTCGCCGTGCGACCGCTGGCCGCCTGCGATCGCGCGCACCGAGCTGCGCGAGTGGGCGGTCGCGCACTCCGAGGAGCCCGAGCTCGCCTCGCGCGTCGAGGTCGAGCTGCAACACCGCGTCGATGCGCTGGCCTCGGCGCACGCGCGGGCGTGCACGGTCACGCCACCGGCTCCACTCACCTTGTTGTGCATCCATCGCGCCGAGATCGCGACCAAGGCGACCTGGTCCGCGCTGCGCACCGGCGAGCTCTCGCCGCAGATCCTCCCGGTGCTCGACGAGCTCACGGATCCGATGACGTGCGTGCGTGGCGGGCTCGACGTGACCGCGACGGACCCACGACTCTTCGAGCTGTGGGGGGAGCTGGCGCGCGCACGCGTGCTCGGTGCGACCGGTCGCGGCAAGGATGGTCTCGCGGTGCTGGCCGACCACGGCGACGGCCCGCTGGCTGTCGAGGTCGCGCTCACGCGCGGTGATCTGCTGCGTGGGCTCGGCCGCTTCGACGAGGCGCTCGCGAGCTACGAGCACGCCTGGGATCACGCCGTCGGTCTCGATGCGGCGCGCGCGGCCAACGGGCTCGCGTTCGTGCTCGGCGTCGAGCTGCGCCGCTTCGACGAAGCACTCGACTGGCTCCGTCACGGCGAGGCGAAGCTCGCGCGCGATGGCGTACGTCCCGGCTTTCGTGCACGGCTGCTCAACACGCGCGGATCGATCCGCGGTGCACGCGGTGACTTCACCGCTGCGCGCGAAGACTTCGCCGCTGCGCTCGCGCTCGCGGAGGCCGAGCGCGAGCCGAGCACGATCACCGAGGGCGCGCGCGAGAACCTCGGGATCGCGCTCGCGGTGCTCCGCGATCCCGCGGCGATTGCGACGATCGAGCAGACGCTGCACTGGCGCGAGGAAAACCTCGGCCCGCGACACCCCGAGGTCGCGCGTTCGCTGATGCACCTCGGCTACGCGCTACGTCGGCTCGGACGCGGCGGTGAAGCGCGCGTGCTGCTCGAGCGCGCGCTCGCGATCCGCATCGCCGCGCATGGGCCGACGCACCTGGAAGTCGCAAGTGTGCTCCACAGCCTCGCGGATCTCGACCGCGAGGAACAGCGCTTCGACGATGCGCAGCAGCGCGCCGATCGGATCGCGGAGATCCGCGAGACGCTGCTCGGGCCCGATCACCCCGACACGCTCGGCATCATCATCTTCCGGCTCGACGTGCTGATCGACGCGGGCGAGCTCGATGCGGCCGAGCTGCTGGTGGCGCGCAGCGTCGATCGGATCGCGGCCGCCTTTGTGCCCGGCGATCCGACGGGGATCGCGTTCGAACGGGACCGCGGTGTGATCGCGTTGCGACGCGGGCGCTTCGACGAGGCCGCCGAGCGGCTCACCGCGTCCGCGCGCGCGAGCGTGAAGCGGGGCACGCCGCTGCCCGATTGGTTCCTCGATGCGGCGGAGGCCCAGCTCGGGCGCGGACGACCGCAGCGTGCGTCCGAGCTGCTCGTCGAGGCCGAGCGCAGCGGCGCGTCGCTCTCGCCCGACGTCGTGCGGCGCATCGCCGAGCTGCGCGCGCGAATTCCCTAGACCGGGGGCTTCGCGTCGCGGATGCGCAGCACCCACTGCTCGAAGCCTTGCACGCTGCTCTCGCGCAGCTGCGGATCGTCGGCGAGCGCTGCGATCGCGCGCCGCACTTCTTCGCGCGCGCGGAAGAGTCGACTCTTCACGGTGCCGCGCGGGATGCCCAGCAGCTCGCCGATCTCCTCGGTAGCGAGCTCTTCCCAGTAGTGCAGCTCGAGCACCATCTGCAGCTCCAACGGGATGCGTCGCAGCGCGCGGACGATGAGCCGCTCTTGCTCGGTGCCCGCGAGCACCGACGGTGGCGAGGGCAACAGCTCGTCGGCGCAGCTCTGCGCGAGCTCCTGATCGACACCACGACGACCGCGCGTGCGCAGGAACATCAGCAGCTGGTTCTTCGCGACGCCGAGCACGTACGCGCGCATGCGCAGGCCGTCGCGCACGCGATCGCGGCTCTCGACGACCGCCATGAAGGTGCGCTGCACGAGATCTTCGGCCGCGACGTCGCCGAGCTTGCTCGCGAAGAAGCGGAAGACCGCGACGAAGTGGCGCTCGAACAGCGCGCTGCCGGCGGCCTTGTCACCCGCGCGCCACTGCTCGAGCAGCGTGGCATCGTCGCGATCGTCCATCGCGGACAACGATAGCTCCATGTCGACGGGTTGCGGGAGGTGCCGTGCTCGCGCGATGCTGTCGCGGGATGCTCCCCGCGCTGATCCTCGGTGCAGCGATGCTGGCGGCGACGCCGGCGAAGCGGCCGAACATGCCGAAGGGCTGGACGTGGCCGCCGTCCGCTGCGATGCAGAAGATCGGCAAGCAGTGCCTCGCCGATCTCGATGCGGCAGAGGTCGAGTATCGCAAGGCGCCCGCGCTGAAGAAGGTGTCGACGCCGATCGTGCTGACGAAGCTCGAGCTCGGCGGCATCGCACTCGTGCCGCTGCGCAAACGCGAGAGCTATCCGATGGACTGCCACCTCGCGGTGGCGTTGCTCGCGGTCGCACCGGCGCTGCGCGAGATCGGTGTGAAGACGATCCGCTTCCGCACGCTGCACGAGTACCGCAACGTGCGAAAGAACGGCAAGACGACGAAGATGCTCAGCCGCCACGCGCTCGGCCTCGCGGTCGACGTCTTCGGCTTCGAGCTCGACGACGGCCGCATCCTCGAAGTGGAACGCGACTGGGCCGCAGAGCCGGTGCTCGCCGCCGCGGCTGCGCTCATCGCCGCGTCGCCGCTCTTCCGCACACCGCTGACCCCGGTCAACGATCCCGCGAACCACGGCGACCACGTGCACCTCGAAGCGCACCTGCGCATCCCAGGCGCCTGACCGCCTGTCGCAGAACCTGCCAACTTCGCCGAGTCAGGCGCGCTGACCCCCGCCCTTCGTGGCAGATGCTGCCAACGCGACGAGCGGTGCAACGAACGGGCGGCCGCGGCCGACCACGCCGACATGGCGTTCGCAGAGCACCTCATCGCGCACACGCGCCGCGGCGTACGTTCGTTGCTCGAGCCCGCGCAAGCGTCGTGGCTATGGGCGCGGATGCGCAGCAACTTTCCCGCGGCGTTGTCGTTCGAGCTCATGCCGGATCACACGCATCTCGTGCACCTACCGGGTGCGCGTGAGCGGTATTCGAAGGTCCTCGCGGCGTTCACGGCTCGCTTCCAGGTGCAGTTCGACGTGGTGACCGAGGTTGCGAACAGCCGCGCCATCGCCGGACGGATGATTCGCTATGGATTCATGAACCCGGTGGAAGCGCGGCTCGTCGGCGATCCGTGGGCGTGGCGGTGGTCGACGCTGCGTGATCTCGGCGGGGTTGCGCATCCCATCTGGACCAGGCGCGAGACGGTCGCGCGCATGCTGGCGATCCCCATGGACAAGCTGCTCGGCGTGCTCACGACGAGCGCGGATCACCGACCAGATCCGCCGCAGCCCGTGCCCGTGCTCACCGCGACGACCGAAGCGCTGCGCATGGCGGTCGCGGCCGTGCTGCGCATCGAAGCCCGCGACGTCGCGGAGCGCACGGACGGGCGACGCCTCGTCGTGCAGGCCGCCGATGCGATCGAGATGCCCGGCGGTTTGCGGCTCGCGAGCGAGCTCGGATGCTCCGCGCGCACGCTCTACCGCGACCGCGGGTCGCGGCATCCCGCGCTCGATGCGGTGCTGCTCTGCCTCGGCGATCCGCGATTGCGCGGCGACCTGTCGCGAAACCTGCCAACTTCGCCGAGTCAGGCGCGCTGACCCGGATCCTTTGTGGCGAGACCTGCCAGCGGGCAGCCGAGCTTCACGGCGCTGCGAGCAAGCGTGTCGTGTCGAGGTACTGCGGATTCGAAGGCTTCTGGCCCAGCGCGCGTTCCAGCCTCGTCACGCGCGCAGCCACGGCGTCGTGCAGCGACAGCCAGTCGAGCTGCTCCGGCGTATCGCCGCGGTGGACGATGCGCTCGAGCTCGCGTTCGAGCGCGCCGCCCCAGAAGGTCGTGCGCGTGCCGGAGCCGCAGCCGAAGCTCGGACGATCGGCGGCGGCGGCCGTGAGCACGATCGTGTTCGGCAGATCGCGCAGCGAGCCGTTGTTCGTGATGAACGCGCCCGAGAAGCAGCCCTGCAGCACCACGATCTTGCGCGTGCTCGCGGGCAGGCGCGCCAGCGCTTCGCGCAACGTCGACGGGGTCATCACGATCGACGCATCCGGTGCGCCTTCGCGGTGCGCCTTCAACAGCGCGTCGGTGTGCTGCACCCGCAGCACCTCGTCGGCATCGAGCGCGAGCGCGGGGCTCATGAGCAGCTTGCGCTCGTCCGGTGGCAAGACCGACGCGACCTGCGGCGATGCGAGCGTCGGCACGCCGTGGCCCGTGACGTACACGTACAGCCACGGCGGCGGATCGTCGGCGAGCGCCGCGAGATCGGCGAGCACGCGCTGCGGGCTCGCGGGTCCGCACGACTGCATCGTGCCCGCGATGCGCCGATACTGCCGGCGATCCTTCACGTATGCGCGCCGCGTCGGCTTCGCCCAGTAGCAGGCGATCTGTTCCGGTGCGATGCCGGCCGCTCGCCAGATGCGACGCTGGCCCGCGACCTCGGCAGCGAAGTTCGCCACGTCGTCGCCGCCCGCGACCAACACCACGCGCGTATCGGACGAGATCGATCGCTCGCCGTACGCACCGGTCAGCGTCGGCGGCATCGACGTGTGGCCGCAGCCGAAGAGTGTCAACGCGAGCAGCAGCCGCTTCACGGCGGCGCGCCTTCCTGCACGCGCCTCACACGTGCGCGACCGCCTCGATCTCGACCTTGAAGTTGTAGGGCAGCCGCTTCACCTCGACGCACGTGCGTGCGGGCGGCGTGTCGCCGGGAAAGAACTCGGCGTAGATCTGATTGAAGATCGGGAAGTCGTTGAGGTCGGTGAAGAACGCGGTGACCTTGACGACCTTCGCCATGCTCGAGCCCGCGCGCTCCAACGTGCGCCGCAGGTTCTCGAGCGTCATGCGAGCTTCGTGCTTGAACTCGCCGGGCTTGATCGCGAGGTCGTCGACGTCGACCGCTGCGTGACCGGACGTGTAGATCCATCCGTCCTGGGTGCGGTGCCACGAGAACACCGGACCGTGCTCGAGCCCTCGGGGATCGCGTCGCGACTTCATGGGTCTTGCTAGCTATAGCCCAACC
The DNA here is from genome assembly GCA_035550195.1 of Nannocystaceae bacterium. GTDB lineage: Bacteria > Myxococcota_A > Polyangia > Nannocystales > Nannocystaceae > Xiheibacterium. The sequence continues at coordinate 1,430 of DASZPU010000457.1, read as the reverse complement.
GCGCGCGTTGGTCACCTTTGCGCGTCGCCCAGCGTCGCGAGCAGGTCCTCGAGGCACGCGTCGACGTGGCGCTGGTGGGTGCGGAAGCTCAAGACGCAGGCGCGCAGGGTGAAGGCGGCGCCGTCTTCGACCGGCAACGTGGTGCTGGACAGATGAACGCGGCCCCGCGCGTTGATGCTGCGCAGCCACGCTTCGTTGCGCGCGTTCCAGGTTGACAACGCCTCGCCGGACGCGCGACGCAGGCGCCAGGACACGATCGAGAGTTGGGGCGCGTCGACGATCTCGATCGCGCGGCCGCCCTGCACCGCGGCTCGCAGCATCGCGTGGAAGCGCTCGGCCAGCGCGAGCTTCTCGGTGAGCGCACGGCGGAACGCGTCGGCGCCGTGCAGCTGTAGCGGCAGCCACAGGCGCAGGCCGCGGTAGTCGCGGCTGAGCTCGGGGCCGTACTCGGTCGGGGAGGGCGGCTCGCCGGTGCGATCGAGCGCGTCGAAGTCCTGCAGGTACGGCGCGTGCACGTGATGCGCGTCGCGCAGCCGCTGGCCATCGCGCACGAGCACGCAGCCGGTGCCGTAGGGCAGGAACATGCCCTTGTGCGGATCGAACGTGATCGAGTCGGCACGTGCGATGCCGTCGAGCCGACGCTTGCCTTCGTCGCACAACACGAACGCGCCACCGTACGCCGCATCGACGTGGTGCCACAACGACTCGCGTGCGCAGAGATCGGCGATGGCATGCAGCGGATCGATCGCGCCGGTGTTGGTCGTGCCGGCCGACGACACCACCATGAGCGGTGCTCGACCCGCGCCACGATCCTCCGCGATCGCGGAGGCGAGCGCGTCCACGTCGAGCCGCAGTCGCGCGTCGGTGGCGATCGATCGCACACCCGCGTACGGAAGGCCGGCGATGCGCACCGCCTTCGCGACCGACAGGTGGGCCTGCGCCGAGGTGTAGACGATCGCGTCCGCGAGCTGTCCGCTGTCGCCGAAGCGCGCGTGCCGAGCCGTGACGATCGCCGCGAGGTTCGCGAGCGAGCCACCCGAGGTGAGCAAGCCACGCGTGGAGCTCGGCAATCCGAACTGCTCCGCGAGCCACGCGATCACGTCGGCCTCGAGCCGACACAGCGCCGGCGCAGCGGCGGTGAGGCCGGTGAAGCGATTCAAGATGCACGCGGCGAGATCGGCGATCGCGGCCGACGGCAATCCGCCGCCCGGCACGTACGCGAGATAGCCGGGACCGATCGTGCCGAGCGACGCCCCGGCCGCGCGCGCGAGGACGGCCGCGAGCTCGTCGATGCCGCCGGGATGCGGCGCCTCGGGGATCGGCAGGCTCACTGCGTTCGCGATCGCGAGGCCCTCGGCGCCGAGCGGACCCGTCGCGGGCTTGCCATCGAGCCCTGCGATCGCGTCGAAGCTCATCGCCGCGATCGCATC
>DASZPU010000456.1:0-2141 GCA_035550195.1 Nannocystaceae bacterium | reverse complement strand
TGCGATCGCGCGCGAGCACGATCACCTGACGGCTCGCCGACGCATCGTCGCCGACGGTGACCTGCGCACCGATGACGAGCGGGAGCCCGAGCTCCTTCGCACGCACGTGCGCGCGCACGATGCCGTAGATGCCGTCGCGATCGGTGAGCGCGAGCGCGGGCAGGCCGAGCTGGTGCGCGCGCTCGACGAGCTCCGCGGGATGGCTCGCGCCCTCGAGGAACGAGAAGTTGCTCTTCACCCACAACGGGGCGTAGGCGGCGGTTTCGGCCATTTCCGGATGCACTGATAGCATGTCCAGTATGGTCGCGGTACGCTCGGATGCGTTGCCGCCCGACGTGATCGCACGGCTCGATCGCACGTTCGTCCGCGACGGCGATCGCGTGCGCGCGCGCGAGCTCTTGTCTGCGATGCAGGCTCAGCTCGGTGCCGGCGACTTCGCTCGCGTCATCCGCTGCGTGGTGCATCTCGCCGACGGCGACCTCGCGACGCTCGCGGAGATGACCGCGGCCGCGTGTCTCGACTGGCGCGACGTGATCATGTGGGCCGAGTACGCGCCGGGTGGTCGCCGCATCCACGACTTCACGACGCCGTTCGAGTGATACGATCGCAGACATGCGCATCGCGATCGCGCTCGTCGTTGTGCTGGGCTGCGACGGTGGCGGTGCCGAGAAGCCTGCGCCCGCGCAGGCGGTGGCGACGGAGACGAAGGTCGACGACGCGAAGAAGGTCGACGACGTGAAGACGACGCACGACGGCAAGGTCGACGAGTCGCCGCCCGAAGCACCCGCGAGCGCGAAGCCACCCGTGACGGTCGGCACTGCACCGCAGTGGAGCGACGTCCTCGCGCTCGCGCGCGCACAGGGACTGACGAAGCCCGCGAAGGCGGCGGCGATGGTCGGGCTCGGCGGCGATCGTTGGGCGGCCGCGATGCGCACCACGGATCGCGAAGCCGGCGACGACGGTGGCGCGTGGAGCATGCACGTGCTCGTCGTCGACGCGCGCAAGCCGCCGCTGCAGCTCGTCGATCGCCGTGCGCTGGTGTCGTGGGGCGACACCGGCACGAGCGACGAGCCCTCGCGTGCACCGGTCGCGCTCTTCGCCGACGACTACGACGGCGATGGTTCGCGCGAGCTGCTGGTGCGCTTCGGCTTCGACCTGATGCTCTGCGGCATCGGCGAGGTCGAGCGCCGCGAGCTGCGGATCTACGGCACCGCCGCCGACGGCAAGCTGCGCCCCCAGGTCGCGCTCACGCTCGACGATCGCATCTACTACGGCGCCGACATCGGCCGCGAATCGTTCGCCGACCGCAACGCCGACGGCCACCCCGATCTCGTCGTGACCGAGCGCTCCACCCACGAAGACGTCGACAACGAGAACGAAGGCCGCCCGATCCACAAACGCCGCGAAGACGTGTACGCCTACGACCCGAAGGCCGACGTCTACACGAAGGCCGACGCGAAGCCGGTGAAGGACCGCGCCGCGTTCGACCTGCGCATGTACGACACCTGCGAAGAGGGCGAGAGCCCGGGCTCGTCGCCGCTCTAATTCAGCGCGGCGATCACCGCGAACACCACGACGATGAACAGCGCGACCGCGAGGATCGCGAGGAAGAACTTCGTGACGATCGCGACCAGCGAGACGACGAGCCCGAGCAGCGCGAGCCGCTTGGGTTCCTTGCGTGCGATCGCGACGATCGCCGCGAGCGTGCCGACGATGCCCTCGACGAGCGCGGTCATCAGCAGCGGCTCGTCCTTCGGTTGCACCGAGAGCGCAGCGACCACGTCGCCCGAGAACAGCACGTAGAGCGCGAAGCCCAGCGCGCAGAGCCCCGACGCGAGCGCCACCCACGACGCATAGGGCCGGGCGGTGTGCTCGTGGGGCTCGGTCATCGCGGTCGCCAGCCTACCCGAGATGGCGACCGCCTATTCTCGTCGCTCAGCGACGGCGGCGGATCGCGACCAGGCCGAGCAACGCGAGCATGCCCGCGAGCGGCGAAGGATCGTCCGTGGTGCAGCCGCAGCCGCTGTCGTCGCCGTCGTCGCCGGACGAGGCGCTGTCGGTGACGCCTGCGGTCGTCGCGGTCGTCGCCGAGCCGCCGGTCGCAGTCGCGTCGGTGGTCTCCGCATCGCTGTCGCTCGCGC
>DASZPU010000455.1:0-6120 GCA_035550195.1 Nannocystaceae bacterium | reverse complement strand
TGCGTTCTTGCTCGACAACTTCCGCGAGATCGAAGCGCACGAGCTGCGCGAGATCCCGGCGGAGCAGCTGCCGCGGCTCGCGATGCTGCTCGCGTTGCACCGTGCGATCTACGGTGCGGCCGGGCCCGATGCGGTGGCGCCGGCGATCTTCGCCGGCAGCGGCGACGGTCCGCTCGCGGCCGAGCTCGCGGCGATCGAGCACGAGCTCGCGGCGGCGCGCGGCGATCCGAATGCGCTGGTGTTGCAGCAGCAGCTGCTCGCGCGCTGGCCCGGCATGGCGTGGCGCATCCAGGGCAACCTCGATCGCGACGGCATGATCGCGCGGCTGCGCAGGCTCGCGGGTGCGGAGCGCGAGTGGCCGGCACTTCCGACGCCGTTGCCGTACGGTGGAGCGTCACCGTGATCGCGACGCGGCGCGTCGTCGTCGCGCTCGCGTTGTTGCCGAGCTGCTCGCGGCGCGAGACGTCGAACCCTGCGCCGGCCTCCGCGTCCGTCGACGCTGCACCGGCGGACGACGCGAAGGTCGAGGCGAAGCTCGAGCCCGAGGCGAAGGTCGAGGCGAAGGTCGAGCCCGAGACGAAGGCCGAGGCGAAGGTCGAGCCCGACACGACGCCCGCACCGACGGGCGGATCGATCGACGACGCGCGCGGGCTGTCGCGCGAAGCGGTCGTCGCGCGCTGGGGCGAGCCCGATCGCAAGGACGGCGCGCGTTGGACGTACGTCTTTCCGCGCCCGCCGAGCTGCACGGATCGCGAGATCGTGTACGTGCTGCGCATGAAGGGCGACGAGGTCGCGAGCGTGGAGCGGAGCACGCGACGCACCGGCAAGGTCTGCGAGGGCGACTTCGGCCGGTGATTTCACTGGATCGTTCGCGGCCGCGCTACAGCGGCGCGAGCCCGTCGGCGACCGCCGGCACGACGTCGCCGCTCCACGGCATCGACTGGCCATAGTCGCCGAGGTGGCGGAACGCGGTGATGCGATAGCTCGCGGTATCCGGGTGCACCTCGTCCTCGTTCACCACGAGCGCGACGAGATCACCGGCGACGATGATGCGCTCCGACGACGGCACGTTCGCGAAGCCGGCCGCAGCGCTCGACGCCCACGTGTACCAACCCTCGCCGGCGTTGTGCACGGTGTAGAACCACTGATCGGTGCCCGCGAAGAAGTCGGAGGGATACGACGGGCTCGGCACGTAGTTGTTGGCGTCGTCGCCGTCGGTATCGAACACGAAGCCGTACTGGTAGCTGAAGGTCTTCTCGTCGGGATCGATCGGCGCAGCGACGCGGCCCCACACGATCGCGACGGGGCCATCGATCGCGAGCGTCTGTCCGGTGCAGAAGACGTTGTAGGTCGCGCCCGGTCCACACGGCACGTCGCCCGGCAGATCGACGCCGAGGATCACGCCCTCGTCGATCCAGTCGACCTCCTCGGTCGCGGTGCTGGTCTGCTGGCCATTGGAGTGCTCCGTCGGATTGTCGGCGGGGAGACTCTGCGCGCCGTTGCACACCGCGTCCGCGACATCGGTGCCGATGATCTCGCCGAGCGTAATCGCGATCGCTTCGAGCTCGGCGTCCGCGCAGGTCCAGCCACCCGAGCTGCTCTCGTAGCCGCTCTCGCTGTAGCCGCTCTCCAAGCTGGTCTCGTAGCCGGTCTCGCCGGTGGTGTCGCCCGGATCGCCGTCGCACACCGGCGGCGTCGGATCGGGCACCGTCGGCGTCGTCTTGCCCGAGCCCGCGCGGAACTGCGGCTCGGACAGGCCGCGGATATACGCGAAGTCGTACATGCGCGCGCGCAGGCCCGCTTCGGTGAGCAACGCACCCATGAAGCTGCCGCCCGCCTGCCCCGCGACGTCCTCGATGTGCTGTCGCTGCGTCGGGTCGCCGACGATCTCGCGGATCGATCGCGCGAGCGCGCTGGTGAACTCGCCACCACCGTCTTCGGGATCCGGATCGTCGTCGCTCCAGAACGGCCCCTCGTCGATGTCGCTGTACGACGACTGGTCCTCGCGCGCCGCCGAGATCGCGAGGTCGGCCGAGCAATTGAGATCGGGGAGCAACGACTCGGAGTGGCAGGCATCGACGATCACGATGATCTCGACACCGGGATCGAACTTCGCGAGGTTCTGCGCGAGCAACCCCGAGTAGATGCCGCCGGCCTCACCGCGGCCGAGCGTCGGCCGCGACGCCTCCGACACGAGGCTGCCGTGGCCGGTGATGTAGATGACGAGACGGTCGCCGGCCTTCAGCTCCTTCGCCTTGTTCTCGAGCCACGTTCCGACGTGACCGACCGGCTCGTCGGTGTTCTCGCCCGCGCGCGTCACGTCGAAGCCGAGGCCTTCGAGCGTCGTGCTCATGTTGTTGGCGTCGAAGGCGAAGTCCTCCGCACCCGACTCGCCGGCCTCGTGACCGTTGATCACGATCGCGGTACCGAAGCCGGGCTGGCACGCGTCCGCTCCGACGAAGTCGGGCAGCGTGAGCGTGCCGCGACGATCGACCTCCGACGCGTTCACCCAGTTCGACTCGTCCCAGTAGTCGGCGGTCTCGACCCACAGCGGCGCGTCGTCGAGCACCGGCCACCACTTCGCGTCGTGCACGGTGAGCTCGCCGGTGTTGCGATCGACGAGCACGAAGCGCGTCGGGTGATCGAAGCGTGCGCCCGGCTCGTCGTCGATCCAGAAGAACCACGCGCTCGACTCGATCGCGACCGCCTCGCGATCGCCCAACCGCAACGGGCGTCCGACCAGCAGCGTGTTGCTGCTGTCGACCGGCTCGGCGTGCGAGAACACGATGGTCGGATCGTCCTTGTCGACCAGCTTGTCGACGACGAGCTTGCCCGCCGCTTCGCGTGACAACGGTCCGCGATCACCTCCCCCACACGAGCACAGACCGAGCGCGACGAGAGCCGAGAGCCGGAGCTTCATGCGCGGGGCAGATGGCGTGCCCGGGCCGGCGATTGCGAAAGCCCGCGAAGACCCCGAATTCTGCAGCGCAGGCCGGCATCCGGGGGCCCGTGGTAGCGTGCCGCCATGACGATGCGCGATGTGGGTGCGTTGGCCTTCGTCCTGGTGATCGGCTGCAACGACGGCGGCGCTCCGCAGAGCAGCTCGGCGGAGACCGGCAGCGAGAGCGGACCCAGCTCGGTTTCGACCACGGTGGATCCGAGCACGAGCGGGACCTCCGCGACGACCACCGCGGTCGACACCTCGACGAGCGCGGCCGAGTCGAGCAGCGACGACGGACCGAAGTTCGACGTGATGGGTGTCGTCGACATGCCCGGCCCCGGCGACTGCGTGCAGTGCTCGTCGGACTTCCACGCGGTGCAAGACTGTCGCGGCGGCCTCATCGAAGCGTGCATGGGCGAAGAAGGTTGCGATCCGATCGCCGGCATCTGTCGCAACGCGTGCGACGTCGCGCAGTCGGTGAAGCAATCGGTGGGCTGCGACTACTACGCCGCGTTCATGTCGCAGTCGACCACCGACAACGAGAACGCGTGCTTCGCCGTCTTCATCGCGAACACGTGGGACACGCCGGCCCATCTCACCGCCGAGCGCGGCGGAATGACGCTCGACCTCGAGACGTTCACGGGCATCCCCGACGGCGCCGGACCTTCGCTCACCTACGACGCGTACGACGATGCCGCCGGGCTCGCACCCGGCGAGGTCGCGGTGATGTTCCTCTCCGGCCCGACCGGCGTACCGATGTCCGGCTTCGCACCGTGCCCGATGCCGTCGGCGATCCCGAGCGGCGTGATGCTGCAGAGCAGCGGCATCGCCGACGCCTTCCACATCACCAGCGACGTGCCGGTGGTGGCCTACGAGATCAATCCTTATGGCGGCGGCTCGGCGGCGGTCACCGGTGCGTCGCTCTTGTTGCCGACCTCCGCGTGGGACACCAACTACGTGCTCGCGACCGCAGGCGACTCCGAAGCCGGCGATGCTTCGCTCAACATCATCGCGGTCGAGGACGACACCACCGTCACGATCAATCCGATCGTCGCGCTCGCGGGCGGCGGGGGCATCCCGAGCTCGCCCGCGAACACGCCGGTGGACATCCAGCTCGACGCCGGCCAGCACGCACAGATCGATCAGGCCACCGATCTCACCGGATCGATCCTCGAGTCGAATCGCCCGGTGGGTGTGCTCGGTGGCAACGGTTGTCTGTTCGTGCCCGACAACGTCGCGTTCTGCGATCACGCCGAGCAGATGATCCCGCCGGTGCGCGCGCTCGGTAGCCGCTACGTCGGCGTCATGTACCGCTCGCGCTGGGGCGAGCCCGCGATCTGGCGCGTGGTCGGGGCCGTCGACGGCACCGCGCTCGACTGGTCGGAGGATGTCGGCGGTCCGAACACGATCAATCGCGGCCAGGTCTTCGAGTTCAACACCGACGTTCCGTTCGTGGTGGAGAGCCAGAACGCGGACCATCCGTTCATGCTCTTCTCGTACATGAGCGGCTCGACCTGGCCCACGGGCGGCAACCCCGGCAGCGGCTACGGCGACGCGGACTTCGTGATCTCGGTGCCCACCGAGCAGTACATGCCGCGCTACGTGTTCTTCGCCGATCCCACCTATCCGGAGACGAGCCTCGTCGTCGTGCGTGCGCGCGGCGAGGGCGGAGCGTTCTTCCCGGTGAACCTCGACTGCTACGGGAACCTCGACGACTGGACCGGCGTCGGAAACTTCGAGTGGACGCGCATCGATCTCACCACCGGCGACTTCATGGACGTCGGCGGTTGCTCGACCGGACGCCACGAGATCTCGTCCGATGGATCGTTCGGGCTGTGGGTGTGGGGCTGGGGCACGCCGGAGACCTCGATCTTCACCGAGAACGTCTCGTATGGTTATCCCGGCGGCATGAACGTGCAGCCGATCAACGACGTGGTGATCCCGCCCCAAGGATGACGTGAGCCGCGGCGGCGACACTCCTCGACGCGTCGCGATCGTCTCGGGCGAAGCGCCCACGCTCGCGCCCAGCGGTGCCGAAGCCGAGACGATGTTGCCGGATGGGCGCGGGCCACCGACGCCTGCGCAACGACTCGCGCGCGGCAGCACGCTCGGGCGCTACGTCGTGCTCGATCCGATCGGCAAAGGTGGCATGGGCGTGGTCGTGTCGGCCTACGATCCGGAGCTCGATCGCAGAGTCGCGATCAAGCTGCTGCGGTGGAGCGAGCCCGGCTCCGCGAATGCATCGCGGGGCTCCGCGCGATTGCTGCGCGAAGCCCAAGCGCTCGCGAAGGTCGCCCACGTCAACGTCGTTGCGGTGCACGACGTCGGCACCGTCGCGGTCGGCGAAGGCGAGTCGAGTGTCTTCGTCGCGATGGAGCTGCTCGACGGCGAGCCGATGTCGGTGTGGCTCGATCGCGAGCGCCCGCCGTGGCGGACCGTGCTCGACGTGTTCGTCGCCGCCGGTCGTGGGCTCGCGGCCTCGCACGCCGCGGGCGTGATCCATCGCGACTTCAAGCCCGAGAACGTGCGGCTCACCGCGAGCGGTCGCGTGGTGGTGCTCGACTACGGGCTCGCGAGATCGTCGCGCGACAGCGAGACCGAGCGCAGCGATCCGCGGCAGCCCACCACCGACGGCGAGCGCAGCGGGCCCGCGATCGATCCGCGGCTCACGCTGTCGGGCACCGTGATGGGCACGCCCGCGTTCATGTCGCCCGAGCAGGCCAGCGGCCACGAGCTCGACGCGGCCACCGATCAGTTCTCGTTCTGCGCGTCGCTCTACCTCGGGCTCTACGGCGAGCTTCCGTTCGGTCCGGAAGCCGGGCTGGTCGCGCGCGCGGCGTGGGACGGCGAGCTCCGCACGCCGATCGGCAGCGCGAAGGTGCCGGGGTGGTTGCGCGCGGTGTTGGTGCGGGGGCTCGCCCGCGATCCCGCAGCGCGCTTCCCCACGATGGATGCGCTGCTCGACGCACTACAGAACGATCCCTCGCGGCGACGCAAGACCATCGCACGCGTCGCGGGGCTCGTCGCCGCGCTCGGGCTGTGTTGGTGGGGTGCGTCGTTCATCGCGGTGCGCAACGATCCGTGCGAGCGCGCTGCGGCGCGCATCGACGAGACCTGGACCAGCGCGCGTCATGATCGCGTCGAGCGTGCACTCGTCGACGGCTCCGCCGACACCGAGT
>DASZPU010000454.1:0-2720 GCA_035550195.1 Nannocystaceae bacterium | reverse complement strand
TGCGATGCCGCCCCCGCCGTTGCGGTTGCGCTCGGGGCCCCAGCCGCAACGGATCACCGCGGGGTTGCTGGCCGCGTACAGCTCCGCGAACGCGCCGAGCCGATCGATCGGTACGCCGGAGACGTCGGCGGCGCGCGCGAGCGGCCACTCGCTGCAGGTGCGCTCGAACTCTTCGACCTCGCACGCGTGCGCCGACAAGAAGGATCGATCGGCGCGATCGTGCTGGAAGAACCAGCCGGCGATCGCGAGCGCCACCGGGAGATCGGTGCCGGGTCGCACGGCGAGGTGCAGATCGGCCTGCTTCGCGAGCGGCGTACGCCGCGGATCGACGACCACGAGCTTCGCACCGCGTGCACGTGCACGCTGCACGACCGGCACGAGATGGATGCCCGATGCGTGCGGGTTGCAGCCCCAGACGACGATGAGCGCCGCGTGCTCGTAGTCGGGCAGCGGTACGCCGGCCATCTTGCCGTACATGCCTTCGGCGGCGCGGGTCGACGGCGCGGCACAGACGGCGCGCGCGAGGTTCGACGCGCCGATGCGACGGAACAGCCGCAGATCGACGGTGCCGTCGGAGAGGATGCCGTTGCTGCCGCCGTAGTTCAGCGGAAGGATGCTCTCGCCGCCGTGCCGATGCACCGCCTCGCGCATGCGCGTGGCGACGAGCTCGAGCGCGCGATCCCAGGAGACCTGCTCGAAGCGCGCCTCGCCCTTCTTCCCGACGCGCACCGCGGGATGCAGCACGCGCTCGCGCCCGTACATGTGCTTCGCGAACCCGCGAACCTTCCCGCACACGAGCCCCGCGGTGAGCGGATTGCGATGGTCACCCGCGATCGCGACGACGCGGTCGTCTTCGACGCTCACCGCCAACGTGCACGCATCGGGACAATCGAGCGGACACGAAGTGCGATGCGTGGTCATGCTCAGTGGCGATCGCGTGCGCGCAAGGTCAGCACTTCGACGCCGTCGTCGGTGACGAGGCAGGTGTGCTCGGTCTGCGCGGACAGCTTGCCGTCGCGCGTGATCGCAGTCCAGCCGTCGTCGAGGATGTCGCAGTGCGGCGTGCCCTCGTTGATCATCGGCTCGATGGTGAAGGTCATGCCCGCGCGCATGCGCAGGCCGGTGCCGCGCTTGCCGACGTGGGAGATCTGCGGAGGCGTGTGGAACTCGCGACCGATGCCGTGGCCGCAGAACGCCTCGACCACGCCATAGCCGTGCTGGCGATGCGCGAAGTCGTGGATGCTCGCGCCGATGTCACCGATGCGCTTGCCGGGCCCGACCTCTTGGATGCCGAGCCACATCGATCGCCGCGTGACGTCGATGAGCTTCGTGGCCTTCTCGCTGACCGTGCCCACCGTGAACATCTCCGACGTGTCGCCGTGGAAGCCGTCGAGGATGGTGGTGATGTCGATGTTGATGATGTCGCCGTTCTTCAGCACGCGATCGTCGGGGATGCCGTGGCAGACGACCTCGTTGATGGACGTGCAGATCGACTTCGGAAAGCCCTTGTAGTTCAGCGGGGCCGGTATCGCGCCCGCCTTCACGATGTAGTCGTGGCAGAGGCGATCGAGCTCGTCGGTGGTGACGCCTGCTTGCACGTAGGGCTCGATGAAATCGAGCACCGAGGCTGCGAGCTCGCAGCTCCGGCGCATCTTCTCGACTTCGGCTCTGGACTTGATCTCGATGGCCACGGAATGAAGATCGCGCGTCGGGCGCGCTGAACGATGACTCTACCCGATCCCACGCGGGCGCGGGTCTACGGCTGAGGTTGGCACCGTCGGGGTGGCTGTGCCAGGCTGCGCACGACGATGTCGGATGTCGCCTCGGGGCTCGCGGTGCGGACCGCACAGTCCGTGTTCGACGAGCTCGTGCGCGTGAGCTTCGTGATCGTGAGCGGCAAGGGTGGCGTGGGGCGCACCACCATCGCCGCGCTCTGCGGCCTCGCGCTCGCGGAGCGCGGCCGCAAGGTGCTGGTCGCGACCACCGGCCACGACGATCGACTCGCGTGGATGCTCGGTGCGCGCGAGCTCGGCGACGCGCCGCAACCGGTGCTGCCGGGGCTGCACATCCAACGCTTGTCGGCGCCGACGTGCGTGCGCGAGTACGGTGCGCTCGTGCTGCGTAGCAATCGTCTGTCGAAGGCCGTCTTCGACAATCGCGTGGTGTCGCGGCTCATGCGTGCGATCCCCGGGCTCGACGATTTCTCGCTCGTCGGCAAGGCGTGGCACGACGCGTTCCGCAGCGGCGTCTACGACACGGTGGTGTTCGACGGGCCCGCCACCGGTCATCTGCTCTACACGCTCGGTGTGCCGCGCGCGATCCTGCAGAGCATCGCGCCGGGTCCGCTCACGCGGGAAGCGGAGCTCATGCAGGCGCACTTCCAGGATCCCTCGCGCACGTCGGCGTTGCTCGTGGGGTTGCCCGAGCAGTGGCCGCTCACCGAGCTCGGCGAGCTCGGCACCGCGTTGCGCGAGCAGATCGGCGTGCAGGCGTCGGCGATCTTCGTGAACCAGCTCTGGCCGTCCGACGTGCCGGTCGAAGAGCCGCCGTCGTCGGCGTCGGAGTCGGCCGCGGCGATCCTGCGCGAGACGGCACGCATGGCGGCCATCGGTCGTCGTCAGCGCCAGGAGATCGCGAGCTGGCGTGCGGGCCCGGGTGCGCCGCAGGGCACGGCCGCGGTGATGGTGCCGTGGCGCGCGGGCGGGGTCGCGGACATCGAC
>DASZPU010000453.1:0-5886 GCA_035550195.1 Nannocystaceae bacterium | reverse complement strand
TCATCCAGCGCACGATCAACTACTGGTACACGTACAGCCTCGATCTGTTCGGCGGCGAGATCTCGAGCAACGCGTCGACGTTCTTCGCGAGCGGGCTGAAGGGTCGCTACCGCGAGGATCAGTACCCGGATCACCGCGCGCTCGAGGGCTCGTACAAGATGCCGGTGGTGCAGAACGGTCGCGTCGTGGAGACCGAGGTGCCGCTGCGCAACGCGATGAACGAGGTGCTGCGCGATGCGTACGTCGCCGACTGCGAGCGTGCGCTCCGCAAGTGGAACAAGACGCTCGAAGCCGCCGGCTCACCCACGCGGCTGTCGCTGCCGTCGCGTCGCTTCCATCGCCACCAGGGCATCTACGCCGAGGCGACCTTCGATCCGTCGGGCACGCCGATCAGCGCGGAGCAGTTCGAGGCCGAGCAGAACAAGTGGCTGCTCGTGCCCGAGGACAACGCGTACCTCTTGTCGATCATGAAGCCCTGCTACGAGCCCGGGAAGTTCGCGAACTGGATCGCGGCACCGAACAAGGGCATCGAAGGCCGTCCGATCGAGTTCGAATACGTGCGCCTGCACGAGTAGCCGCCGGCGCTGTCGCTGGAACTGCCAACAACGCCGGGTCTGCTCGCCAGACCCGGCGTTTCTGTCGCTGGAACTGCCAACGCCGTTGGGTGATTACGACATCGCGGAGGTCGCGGTCTTGCGATCGGCCTCCGTGGCGACCTCGAGGCAGTCGACGGTCGCGCCGCACTCGGTGCAGCCGGTGCCGTAGTTGCGATCCATGAAGAAGTGGCAGCGTGCGCAGATCCAGAAGGGCAGCGGATGGGTCGCGAGCTGTGCGAGCGCTTCGGCGCGCGTCATCACTTGCTTCGGGCCGCGCGGTGCGGAGCGGATCGCCAGGATGCCGATGAGCGTGAGCACGAGGCCGAGCATCAGCACCGCGAGATGTACCGGACCGCCCGCGGCGTTGCCGAAGCGGTCGACGCCGCCTTCACCGGTCGACGACATCATCACGAGGCCGACGAGCGTGAGCAGCCCGCCCACCACCGTGAGCACGACGCCGCCACCACGCCCGATGTTCTTCGGCGAGAGATCCATTCGGCGAGCGTATCACGCGCGATCGTTGCACCGCGGACGCAGTGTCGCGGGTGTTTCGTCCTGCAACGACACGCTTGCCCGCTGACCCAGGTGCTGCGAGCGCGACGCCCCATGGGACAACGCGGCGAAGCATGGTCGCGCGGCCGGGAATTCACGCGCGCGCATCGGCGGCGCTCCCTCGGCACGCGCGATGCACATTCTCGTCGGCATGAACGCCGGAGCTGCACACGCACATCGCCCCTTCACCGCAACGATGGTCGGCGCCGTCGGGCGCCGCCAGATCTCCGAGCACATCCGCGTCGTCGCCCAAGCGATCGCGGTGTTCACCCTCATCGGCGCCGCGATCTGGTCGTTGCTGTGATCGTCAGCGGCCAAGCAACCATTCGCTGCGGACGATCGCGCCCGACGACCACGGCGCTCCGTCGTGGTCGTAGCCGCGACTGAACAGATCATGGCCGTCGACGCCCGGCAGCCAGAGGTTCGCGTGGTAGTGACCGTCCTTCGCGCGCGTGACGAATACGACCCACGGCGCGTCGCTCGGTTGCGCGAGCATGCGCAGCATCGTGGGCTCGTCGACCGTCATCGTGCGGCCGTCGGTCCGACGTAGCCGCTGCGCGACGCTCGGCATCGCAGCGTAGTCCGTGCGCGTCGTCTTCACCATGTCGCCGGCGATCCGCTCGGGCAGCGTCTCCGCGCGCGTCGTCGCTTCGGCTTGCATGCCTCGCGCCCCGCACTGCGAGCTGCCGACGAACACGACGATCGTCACGATCAGCAAGACGAGCTTCACGAGCTTCACGCCGTCGAGGACATCCATCGTCCTGCAGACGGTGTGGGGAGCGTCCACATTGCAAGCCCCCGCACGGCGCAACGCGTACGCGCGTGCACGAGTTGCGCACGCACGTGCACAATCGGGCGCGGTATCCTGGGCCGATGAAGCGCGCCGCCGCTCTCGCTGCCCTGCTCCTGCTCGCGTGCAAGCCCGATCGCGCGAGCGACCCACCGGACGACGGCGGCAGCGGCTATCGCGAAACCGCGCCGGTCGGTGAGGTCCCGGCCGCGAGCAAGGAGCTGCCCGCGCTCGACGGCGCGCTGCCGCTCGGCTCGGAGATGTGGCGTCGCTTCGGCAAGGGCGAGTGGACGGCGCATACGTTCTTCATCGCGAATGTCGAGAAACACGAGGTCACGATCGTCGTCGACATGGAAGGTGGCGGAAAAGACGTCGCCGATCCATTCGAGCTCGTCGTCGAGCCGCAGGGCCTCACGATCGTCGAAGGCGAGCCGCGCATCGACGGTCGCGTGCCACCGGGCATGAAGCGCCGCGCGACCTGGAAGATGTCGAGCGCACAGCCGGGTATCGCGAAGATCCGCTTCACCACCGTGAAGGGCGGCCAAGAGAAAGGTGGCACCGTCGCGTGCTTGAAGCTCTCCGACGAGTCGATCTATCGCTGCACCGAGCGCGAAGCCAACGACCCCGCGCCCGCCGACACCACGTTGCGCGGCACCTACTGCTGTGCGACCAGCAAGAACGGCGCGGGCGAAGGTTGCGAGCCGATCGGCAACGTGGTCGACGCGATCGAAGCCTGCATGAAGGCGAAGAAGCACACGCTCACGTGTGACGCCGGGGTCACCTGCACCGGCACCACCTGCCGGTGTCGGTAGCAGCGTTCCGCGCCGCTCGGCGCATCGGCACGTGCGTGCTGATAGGATCGGCGACGAGGGTAACTTCATGTCCTTCGACTATCGCTTGATCGGATCTCGTCGCTTCTTGCTCGCTTCGATCCCCGCGCTCGCGATCTTCGGAGCGCCCGACGTGGCGCACGCGATCTGCACGAACCTCAGCTTGACCGACTGCAATCCTGCGGGCGAGACGCTCAACGCGTCCGCGACGTTCGTCGATCCCAATCCGCCGATGGGCTACGACCAGTGCGCGGGCTTCATCAACACCGCGAGCGACGACGTCAGCCCGCTCTGGGAGAACAACTGCATCGAGTTCAATCAGGGCGACATGTGGATGCGCGTCTACGACGACGCCACCGGCGAGATCATCGCGGGCGCGCACATGTTCGATCCGGTCGACTGCCCGTGGTCGGCGTTCACCCCCAGCATGTACGGCTACGACACCGACATGCAGGAAGGCGCGGGCTTGCTCGGGCACAACGGCGTGTGCGACGACTTCAACGCGATGACGTTCGCGTGGTACCCGGACGCGAGCGGCTTCTTCTGTGGCTGCGGCAGCCCGACCTGCAACGATCTCTACGGCGGGAGCGAGGACAACTCGAGCCTCATCTACATCGGTGGCGATGCTCCCGATGCCACGTTGGAGGCCGTGTTCGCCGATGGCGGCAAAGGCGTGTGTCCGGTCGGGGCCCCGATCACGGCGTTGCGCATCGGACTCTACGTGCCGACGCAGGATCCCGACGTCGACGACGATGGCGTGCTCAACGTCGACGACAACTGCGACTACGACGTCAACCCCGGACAGGAAGACGAAGACGGCGACAACGCCGGTGATGCCTGCGACAACTGCCTCGGCCTCGCGAACGCGAACCAGCTCAACAACGACAACGACGCCTTCGGCAACGCCTGCGACAACTGCGACAACGCGGTCAACGACGGGCAAGAAGACAACGACGCCGACACGCTGGGCAACGTTTGCGACAACTGCCCCGACGCCGCGAACCTCGGGCAGCAGGACATGGACGGCGACGCGCTCGGCGACGCGTGCGACACGTGTCCCGGCGATCAGCTGAACGATCCCGACGGCGACGCGATCTGTGGCGACGTCGACAACTGCCCGTTCGTCGACAACGCGGGCCAGGAGGATGGCGACGCCGACGACGTCGGCGACGGCTGCGACAACTGCGTCGCCACTGCGAACACCAACCAGTCCGACAGCGACGACGACGACGTCGGTGACGTCTGCGACAACTGCTCGATGGTGTTCAACCCGACGCAGGCCGACGTCGACGGCGATGGTTGGGCGGACGAGTGCGACAACTGTCCGACCGATGCGAATCCGTTCCAGGAAGAGAGCGACTTCGACGGTGTGGGCGATGTCTGCGATCCGTGCCCGCACGGCGACGATACCGAGGACGGCGACGCCGACGGCATGTGCGACGCAGACGACAACTGCCCCGCGCTCGCGAACGTCGACCAGGCCGATGCGGACGACGACGATGTCGGCGACGCTTGCGACACCTGCCCCAACGATGCGCAAGACGACGGCGACGGCGATGGCCTCTGTGCCGACGCCGACAACTGCCCCGACGATGCCAACGCGGATCAAGCCGACGGAGACGACGACGGCATCGGTGACGTGTGCGACGACATGAACGGCACCGGTTCCTCGAGCGACGACGGCAGCAGCTCCGACGTCGGCACGACGACCGACGTCGACACGAGCGGCGGCAGCGTGGATACCAGCGGGCCTTCGCCGGAGAGCTCGGGCGTGACGCTCGACAGCACCGACGCGCTCACCTCCGCAGGCAGCAGCGAAGGCGGCGGTGAGAGCAGCGGGAGCGCGGGCGGCACGACCGACAACACCGGCTGCGCGTGTACGACCGACGCACGCACGTCACCGGCATGGTGGGCCGCCTTCCTCTTGTTCGCGCGCCGACGTCGACGCTAGCAGCGAGAAGTGCCCGGATCGTCGTTCGCGTGCGGGCCAGCCGACCCGCAGGCGTGTCACGGCGTTGCGACATCGCGACGTCACGCTCGCGGGCACGCGCGGCCTGATACGCTCGTTGTCATGTCCTTCGACTATCGCTTGATCGGTTCTCGTCGTTGTTTGCTCGCTACGATCCCCGCGCTCGCGATCTTCGGGGCGCCCGACGTGGCGCACGCGATCTGCACGAACCTCAGCTTGACCGACTGCAATCCTGCGGGCGAGACGCTCAACGCGTCCGCGGCGTTCGTCGATCCCAGCCCGCCGATGGGCTACGACCAGTGCGCAGGCTTCATCAACACCGCCTCCAACGACGTCACGGCGCACTGGGAGAACAACTGCATCGAGTTCAACCAAGGTGACATGTGGCTGCGCGTCTACGACGACGCGACCGGCGAGCTGATCGCAGGCGCACACATGTTCGATCCCGTGCAGTGCATGTTCGGCTACGCGTCGCAGTACTCCTATGCCACCGACTCGCAAGAGGCCGACGGCATCCTCGGCCACGCCGGGTCGTGCACGTGGAGCGAGCTGACGGTGTCGTGGTTCCCCGGCAACGAGAACTTCTGCGGTTGTGGCGGACCCTCGTGCAACGACATCTACGGCGCGAGCAGCAGCGACACGAGCATCTTCTATGTCGGCGGCGACGGAGCGGACGGCATGGAAGCGATGTGGGCCGAAGGCTACTCGCAGGGCGCCTGCCCCTTCGGCGGTGAGAACTACGCGGTGCGCGTCGCGATCTACGTGCCGACGCAGGATCCCGACGTCGACGACGACGGCGTGCTCAACATCGACGACAACTGCGACTACGACGTCAATCCCGGCCAGGAAGACGAGGACGGAGATCTCGCGGGTGATGCCTGCGATAACTGCCTCGGCCTCGCGAACGGGAACCAGCTCAACAACGACAACGACGCCTTCGGCAACGCCTGCGACAACTGCGACAACGCGGTCAACGACGGGCAGGAAGACAACGACACCGACACGCTCGGCAACGCCTGCGACAACTGCCCCGATGCCAGCAACGTCGGCCAGCAGGACATGGACGGCGACAGTCTCGGCGACGCGTGCGACGCGTGCCCCGGCGATCAGCTGAACGATCCCGACGGCGACGCGATCTGTGGCGACGTC
>DASZPU010000452.1:0-5388 GCA_035550195.1 Nannocystaceae bacterium | reverse complement strand
AGCGCATGCTCGAAGGCATCGGCGACACGCTCGTGCGGCTCACGTATCTGCGCGCGGTGCCGGTCGAGACCAGCATCGGCAAGCTGCTGTGGTACGAGTCGGCGCACGCGCAGCTGCTCACGAAGGACGGGCGCAGCTCCGGCATCTTGGCCGCGAACAACTTCGTGCGCTCGATCGAGCCCGGCTCGCCCGCGGCGAAGGCCGGCATGCGCGCAGGTGATCGCGTGCTGTCGGCCGACGAGATCGAGACGCCGCAGTGGGAGATCCTGGCCGACACGTTGTCGCAGCGCCGCGATCAAGCGGTGTCGTTGGTCGTGCAGGGCCTCGGCGAGGAGCCGCGCACGATCTCGCTGCAGCTCGCGTATCGCGAGTGGAAAGACGTCTACAAGCGCGAGCAGAAGACGCTGTGGTTCGGCGCCGAGCCCTACGCGAAGGTCGACGCGCCGGAGCCCGAGCCGATCCGCGGGCGCTTCACGTACGCGCTCGGCACTGCGGTCGAGGACACCATCGCGAACGCGCGGCTCACCTGGACGACGCTCGTGCAGATGCTGACCTTCGAGCGCGGCGTCGGCGAGCTGTCGAGCGTGGTCGGCATCTACAAGGTCGCCGGCACGGCGGCGGAGCAAGGGCCCGGCGACTTCCTGCAGCTCGTCGCGGTGCTCAGCATCAACCTCGGGTTCGTGAACCTGCTGCCCATTCCCATCCTCGACGGTGGTCACCTGCTCTTCTTCACGGTCGAAGCGATCCGGCGGCGGCCGCTGGGTCAGCGCGCACGCGAGATCGCGAGCGCGATCGGGTTGGTGGTGATCCTGCTGCTCTTGCTCGTCGCGACGCGCAACGACATCATGCGGTACTTCATGTGAGCGCCGCGTCGAGCTGGATGCTCGCGCTCGATGCGTCGACGCCGCGCTGCACGTTGGCGCTGTGGCGCGGCGACGAAGCGCCGCTCGGCGACGTCGAGGACGACGGTGCGAACCAGGCGTCGGCGCGGCTGCACGGGCGCATCGCAGCGTTGTGCGAGCGTGCGGGGATTCGTGCGGCGGAGCTCGGCGTCGTCGCGTGCGGACGCGGGCCGGGCACGTTCACCGGCACGCGCGTCGCGATCGCGACGGCGAAGGGGCTCGCGCTCGCAGTGCGGGCGCGCATCGTGCCGGTGTCGACGCTCGCGGCGGTCGCGGCCTCGCTGGACGACGCGGTGCCGTGCGTGCTCGCGGTGCTCGATGCACGCCGCGGTGAAGTCTACGGCGCGCGCTTCGACGCTGCGCTCGCGCCGATCGGAGCGGAGCGCATCGCGACGATGGCGGCGCTGACGGGCGAGGCTCCGCGACCCGATCGCGTGATCGGTCCGGGCGTCGCGCCCTACGACGATGCGATCGATGCTGCGATCGCGCGCACGATGATCCCCGGACCGAGCGCGGAAGGTCTGTGGCGCGCCGCTCGCGTTGCGCTCGCGCGCGGCGAGGTGATCGAACCGGCCGCGCTCGATGCCGTGTACCTGCGCGAGAGCTACGCGGAGCTGGGCGTGAACACACCGCGTCGTCCCACCTTCAAGAGCCCCTTCGTATGACCATCACGATCGAACGCGATCCGCCCGTCACCACCGTGATCCTGTCGCGTCCCGACGTGCGCAACGCGATCGATCGCGACACTGCGGAGGAGCTCGCGGCCGCGTTCCGTGCGTTCGAGCAAGACGACGCGGCGAAGGTCGCGGTGCTCTACGGCGATCACGGCCAGTTCTGCGCGGGCGCGGATCTGAAGGCGGTCGCAGCCGGTCGCCCGAATCGGCTGGCGCTCGATGGCGACGGGCCGCTGGGGCCCACGCGCATGATCCTCGACAAGCCGGTGATCGCCGCGATCGCGGGGCATGCGGTCGCGGGCGGGCTCGAGCTCGCGCTGTGGTGCGACATGCGAGTGGCCGAGCGCGACGCGATCCTCGGCGTGTTCTGCCGTCGCTTCGGCGTGCCGCTGATCGACGGCGGCACGGTCCGGCTGCCGCACATCGTGGGCCTCGGACGCGCGCTCGATCTGATCATGACGGGTCGTCCGGTCGCGACCGAAGAAGCGTACGCGATGGGCCTCGTCGATCGCGTGGTCGAGCCCGGCCAAGCGCGTCGCGAAGCGGAAGCGATCGCGTTGCAGCTCGCGAGCTTCCCGCAGGATTGTCTGCGCAGCGATCGTCGCTCGGTCTACGCCGCGCTCGGCATGTCGCTGTCGTCCGCGTTGCGCAGCGAGTACGAGCACGGCCGCGCGGCGCTCGAGTCGAGCGACCTGTTGAAGGGCGCGACGCGCTTCAGCCAAGGCGCCGGCCGCCACGGCCGCTTCGACGGCGACTGACGTGGGATCACGGCTCGCGATAGCGAGCGCGCAGCTCGTCGAGCGTCAGCCACGTGCCGCGATCGAGCGCGAGTAGGCCCGGCAGCGTGTGGCCGTTGCCGATCGGTGGCCACGGCGGTGGTGGCTGCAGCCACTGTCCGTGCTCGTCTCGCATGTGGCGGCGGTCGGAGGCGAAGCGCTGCGCATAGTCGCTCGCGGACAACAGCAGGAAGCGGGGTGTCAGGCGCGGCAAGACCTCGACGAACGTCGCGTCGAGCCAGCGTTGCGCGGGCACGGGCATGCCGAGCGTCGTGTCGAGATCCCACGTCGACCAGCCCGCGTCGCCCTTCGCGAAGAGCAGCACGTGGTAGTCCCACACCACCGGTGCACCGGGCTGCGTCGCGGCGCGTTGGTGCCACAGCGCAACCGTGCGCGCCGCATTCGTCACGATCGCGACCTCGATCTCCGCACCCGCGAGCCGCGGATCGGCGCACAGGTGCCACGCGTTCTCTTCGCAGTAGTACGCCTGGTAGCGTGGCGCGTTCATGCGAGGAACTCGCGCAGCACTGCGGCGACCGGCTCGGGATCTTCGAGGTGTACGTGGTGCGTGCCGGGCAGCGTCACGACGCGTGCGTTCTGCACCGCGTCGACGCGGCGTTGCAGCCACGGGCTGTCGGACCACAGGCCTTCGCTCGCGCGGATCATCAGCACGGGGCAACGGATCGCGCCGAGCAATGCGAGCACTTGCTCCTCCATCAAGCGCACGCGCGACGTCCAACGCAATCGTGGATCGCTCGCCCACGTGACGCCGCCTTCGACTTCGATCAAGCCGCGGCTGCAGAGTGTGCGCGCAGCTTCCGGTGACAGCCGTGCGAACGTGCTGCCGAGCCGACGCGCGGCATCTTCGACGCTCGCGTGCACCGGCGGGCGACGATCGGCCTTCTCGCGCTGCTCGATCAGCGCCTTGCCGAGCCGCTCCGCGGTGAGCTCCGCGGCCTCCGACAGCGGCGCGAGCCCGTCGAGCAGCGCGAGCTTCTCGACGCGATCGGGCTGCGCACCGGCGATGCACGCCGAGATCGCACCGCCGAGCGAGTGCCCGAGCAAGGTCGCGCGTTGCCAGCCGAGCGCATCGAGCACCATCGCGACGTCGGCGACCGCGTCGATGAACGCATAGCTCGCACCGAGTGGCTTGTGCTGCGAGCGTCCGTGCCCCGGTAGATCGAGCGCGACGAAGCGATGCCCGTCGAGCAGCGGCAACACGCGATCGAAGGTCGCCGCGTTGTCGAGCCAGCCGTGCAAGCACAAGACCGGCGGCGCATCGGCCGGTCCCCACGCACGCGCAGCGAGCCGGAGTCCAGGGATCGCGATCTCGAGCTCGTCGGGCATGCGCGCGAGCTGCAGCATACGCCGAAGCGCGCGCGAGCGATCAGCTCGGGTACGAGCAGACGCCCGAGAAGCAGTCCATGTCCATCGGGCAGATCGCACCGCCGTCACACGTGAGCACGCAGTGCGTCGGCGGCTCGTAGAAGCAGGTGCCGTCGATGCAGGTCTCGCCACTCGTGCAGTCGCCGTCGGTCGTGCACGCGCCGAACGTCGACAGCGGGTTGAAGCCGCACACGCCGATCGCGGTGCCGTTCTGTCCGCTCGGGCACGTGCCGTCGCCGGCGCAGGGCGGCAGGCAGACGCCGTTGTCGCCGTTCGATCCGATCTGCACGGGCACGCCGTCGGCCGGGCACTCACCCGGCGGTGGATAATCGGGGTCGCCGCTGGTGTCGCCGGTGGGATCGCTGGTCGTGCTCGACATGCTCACGCCGGATGCGTCACTCGTCGATTCTTCGCCGCCGGTGGTGTCCGCGGCGTCGTCGTTCGCATCGTCCGCGGCGTCATCCGTTCCGTCGTCGCCCGAGCTGTCGGCCTCCGCTGCCGAGCCCGTGCCGGGATCGATCGCGCAGATGCCCATGTCGGCCGCGGGCTCGCCGGTCGCGAGCGAGCGCGTGCCGAGATCGAGGCCGGTGCTCAGCGAAGGGATCGCGACGTCGAACGCGAACGGTCCGAACGTGAGCGGATCGGAGAAAGGGATCTCGATCTCCACCGTCGCCGCGCACTCGACGGTGCCGGAGCTGGTGAGCGTGCCGGTGAACTGCGCGAAGCCGTTGGCCGCCTCGGCGCAGCTGCCCGCGAACGCGGTCGTGATCTCGCCGCCGGTGACCTCGAGCACGAGCGTCGCACCCGGCACCGACGGGATCGGGACCTCGCCGAGCACGGCTGCGGGCAGCGTCGAGGTGGCCGCGACGTCGCTCTGCAGCGTGAACGGATCGAACGCCTCGTTCACGGGATCGATGCCGTACTCGAAGGAGTCGACCACACCTTCGTAATTGATCCCCATCGTGTCGATCTTCGCGCTCAGCTCGAGCGCGAGCGAGCCTTCGACCGCGAGCGAGCCGCTGCCCGGCATGGGCGTGATCGTCGAGCCGTCGGAGCTCGCCTGCGCGACGACGGTGATGCCTCCGCCCGCGGTCGCGGTCGCACGGATCGTCACCGGCGAGCCGTCGGGCAGCCACCCGCTGTCGAAGTCGAAGCCGGGCAAGAAGCTCTGCTCGCCGCGGAATTCGATCGGGCCATCGAGCGCACCGCTCTCGCCCGAGCCTTGGGAATCGTCGCCGCCGCACGCGGATGCGAGGCCGAGCACGAGCAACATGGAGGACAAGATCGTTGGACGGTTCATCGGGCTCTCGCACGGGGAGGAGGAGCCCGCCGACGGATGTCGCACGCGATCGTCTGAGTTTTTTCGCGGCGGTCGTAGCGCGCCTACGCGACGCGGATCGCGAGCGTAGAGGGCGGCAACGCGAGGCGATCGGCGAGCGGCCGCACCAGCTGCGCGAGCGCGTCGCGGCGGCACGTCGTCGCGAGCTCGCGATCGAGGACGCCATGCTCGCGCAGCCCGCTCGCACCGGATGCCGTCGTGCTCGCCGCGTCCGCGATCGCTGCGCGCAGCGCATCGACGATCGCGATGCGCTCGCGACCATTCGCACGCGCGAGCGCCCACTGCAGGAAGCGCCAGCCCAGCGCGGCGTG
>DASZPU010000451.1:0-3247 GCA_035550195.1 Nannocystaceae bacterium | reverse complement strand
ATCGTCAAACCCTTCACGACTTCGGCGTGCACGTCGTCGACCAGCCCGAGCTCGACGCGCGTGCGCCTCACGCGTTCGCCATCGAGCACGAACACGTAGACCTCGTCGTCGTCGCGCACGAGCGCCGGCTTGGGCACGAGCGTCGCGCGCTCGTGGGTCTCCGTGGTCATCGTGACCTCGGCGTACATGCCGGGCAGGAAGCCCTTCGCACCGCCGGCGAGATCGCGAGGCAGCGCGACCGTGATCTTCACCGTGCCCGTGGTCGCGTCGACGACCGGAGCGATGCGCGACACCGTGCCGCTGCCCTTGCGCCCGGCCGCCGCCTTGCCGTGCACCTCGGCGACCTGCCCGACCGCGATGCGATCGAGCTCTTTCTCGGGCACGTACACGCGCGCGACCAAGCTGCCGAAGTCGACGATGGTGGCGATCTGTGCGCCCGCGGCCACGAAGCCACCTTCGCTGACGAAGCGCTGCGTGATGGTGCCGGTGAGCGGCGCGACGATCTTGGTGTTGCGAACGTCGCGCTTGCGATCGGCGACGTCGATCTGCGCCGTCTTGTACGCGAGCTTCGCCGCGTCGAGCTCCTGCTTGCTCGCGACCTTGCGGGCGAAGAGCGCCTCGACCTGCTCGAGATCCGCCTTCGCCTTCTCCAACGAAGTCGACGCGCGATCGAGCCCGAGCGACTGCATGTCCGAGCGGATCTTGCCGAGCGCCTTGCCGCGCTCGACCGCATCACCTTCTTCGAACGCGATGTCGAGCAAGCGACCGGTCGACTCCGCGTTCACTGTGACCATGCGCTCCGCTTCGATCGTCGATGCGGCGGTGAGCTCGGCCGCGATCGCACCGGTCTTCACCGTCGTCGTGACGACCGGTGCTGCGCGCTCGATCTGCTCGCCTTCATCGGCCTTCGCATCCTTCGCGAACGCACCGCTCGGAGCTCCGCACGCCGAAACGAGCGGCGCACTGAGGAGCGCGCACACGAGAAGACGAGCGTGGAGCACGGGCGGCGGGAGGATCATGGCGTGGCCGGGGAGGTCGGGGCAAACCCCCACGCGGGTCCGTCGGTCGTGAGACCCGTAGGGCGCATTCGTGGTGCCACGAGATCGAGCGGCGCGGCCGTGAAGTTTCATGAAGGCCAGCGCGGGTTCCGCCCCGCCGCGCTGAACGCCTGCACCGCAGGGGCAAAGGCGGTCGCAGGGACTGGCAGTCGAGCCCGACGTGGCTTTGCCGCGGCGGAGAGCGAGCACGGCTGCCCGCACCAGGAAGAGCGCCGGACGGCGCGACCAAAACTCAACACACTTGCGGGCCCCACGGATCGGGATCGCACATGCAGGTGCAGTCGCCGTAGACGATCATGCAGTTTTCGCAGTAGCTGCCGCCGAAGCAACCGATGCCGCACTCGCCTCCGATGAAGCCGTCGCATTCTTCGGGGGGCTCGACGATGAAGTTGCCGCACTGCGTGCAGCCCGAGGTGTCGAGCGTGCAGTCGGGGTTGCAGCCGATCGATCCGCCGTCGAAGCCCTCGCCCATGCACGTGTGACCGCCGAGCTGGCCGCCGTCGCACATCTCACCGGGATCGACGTCACCATCACCGCACGACGGGAACGGCACGCAGCTCGCGGTGTTCCAGTGACAGCCCGCGTCGCAGCTCAGCGCGCCACCCATGTAGCCGAGGCTCGCGCAGCTCGTGCCGTGCAGATCGGCACCGTCGCACTCTTCGGCGCCGCCTTCCCACACGCCGTTGCCACACTGCGGGTACGGCATGCAAGAGGTGGTGTCGAGCGTGCACGCGCCGGTGCACGCGATCGCACCGCCCATGAAGCCCTGGTTCGCGCAGGTGTTGCCCGCGAGATCCATGCCGTCGCAGAGCTCGGGATACTCGCGCACGCCATTGCCACACGACGTGCAACCGGCGTGGTCGAACTGGCAACCGACGCACGAGAGATTGCCGCTCGAGTAGCCCTGGCTCGTGCAGCTCTCGCCGCCGAGATTCGCACCGTCACAGGCTTCGCCCGCGTCGATGATCGCGTTGCCGCAGACCGAGCACCCGCTCATGTCGATCGTGCACACCGGCGTGCACTGCAGGAAGCCGCCGCCCGGGCACGTCGCGCCACCGAACTGCATGCCGTCGCACTGCTCGCCAGGGTCGAGCACACCGTCGCCGCAGCCGCTGCCGGTGCAGCTGTCGGTGTCGAACGACTCGCAGTCGCTCGCGCACTGGAGCGAGCCGCCGTCGAAGCCGAGGCCCTGGCAGTCGTTGCCGCCGAAGTTGCTGCCGTCGCACACCTCCGGGCCTTCGAGCGCACCGTTGCCGCACTCGTGGCAACCGCTGGTGTCGAGCGTGCACGTGCTCGAGCACGCGAGCTCGCCGGCGTTTCCGAACGCATTGCACGACGTACCGCCGAAGTCGATGCCGTCGCACTCCTCGGGGCCGCCCTTGATGCCGTCGCCGCACGTGTAGCAGCTGCTGGGATCGAAGGTGCAGTCGCCGGCGCACTTGAGCGCGCCCCCGTCCTTGCCGAAGTCCTTGCACGTGACGCCCGCGAGATCGGGGCCGTCGCACTGCTCGATGCCGCCGACCATGCCGTCGCCGCACAGCGAGCAACCCGACTCGTCGAACACGCAGCCGGGCTCGCACGCGAGCACGCCACCGTCGTAGCCGAGCGACAGACACGTCTGGCCGTTGAGGTTGACGCCGTCGCACTCCTCCGGCGGCGTCACGTCGATGCCGGCGTCGGCACACGCCGAGCACGCGGCATAGTCGTGCTTGCAGCTCGCGGTGCAGGTCAGCAGCTCGCTGGCGTCACCGAGCCCGACGTCGGCACACGTGCTCGCGCTGCCGAGATCGCTGCCGTCGCACTGTTCGTCGGCATCGAGCGCACCATTGCCGCACTGCGAGCAGTGATCGACGTCGAACGTGCAATCGGAGCGACACAGGAGGATGCCGCCGGCGAAGCCGACGTCGCTGCAGGTCCGGCCGCCGAGATCACTCGAGTCGCAGTCCTCGCCTTCCTCGGCGATGCCGTTGCCGCACAACGCCGCGGGCACGCCACCGCTCTCGCCGGCGGTGGTGTCGAGCGGGTCGAGCGTGCCGGCTTCCGTGCCGGTTCCGGTGCCGCCGCTACCACTCGCGCAGATGCCTGCCTCGCAGATCTGTCCGGCCTCGCAGTCGCGCGCGTCGTTGCACGGCAGGCCGAGCGTCGGACGTTGGCCGAAGCAAGCCGTCACGCACAGCAGCAGCGAGATC
>DASZPU010000450.1:0-4662 GCA_035550195.1 Nannocystaceae bacterium | reverse complement strand
TCGCCGTCCGCATCGATCCAATGCGGCCATTCCTTGCGATCGTAGCTGGGCATGTCGTCGCCCGGCGGCGTCGGCTTCGGCACGACCGGCTCGGCGATCGTCGGTGGCGTGCGCACGATCGGTGCGGTCTCGATCGGTGGCGGCTCGCTCGGCGTCTCGATCGGTGGCGTCTCGCTCGGCGGCTCGGCCTCGCTCGGCGCCGCCGCGACGGCCGGTGGAGTCGTCGGCGTCGCACGGCAAGCCAGCATCACGACGAAGCACAGACCCGCGCGCGCACGCATGGCGAGAGCGTACCGCGCGGGCACGCGAAAAGGGCGGTGCCGCGATCGCGGCGCCGCCCTTCGCATCGACGCGTGGCGATCAGACCTTCTCGAAGAAGGTCTTGTTCTGCTTCGCCATGTCGCGCAGCAGCTGCGGCGGCTCGTAGCGCGCGCCGTAGGCCTTCGCGAAGCCCTCGCAGTCGGTGACGAACTGCGCGAGCCCGCGGCGATCGATGTAGCTGAGCGGACCGCCGGTGTTCGGCGCGAAGCCGACACCGAAGATCGCACCGACCTCCGCGTCGCGCGGGTTCTTCACGATGCCCTCGGCGACGCAGCGCGCAGCCTCGAGCGCCTGCAGCGTGAGCAGTCGACGACCGATCAGCTCCACGCCGGTCTGCTCCGGACGCGGTGCCGACAGCTCGGCGAGCCCGCTCCACAGCGTGCGTCCGTCCGCGCCGTAGTCGTAGAAGCCCTTGCCCGCGGCCTTGCCCGCGCGCCCGTGCTTCTCGACCATCGCTTCGACGAGCGCCACGCCCGGCAGATCGAGCGACTTGCCGTAGTGGCGACCTTGCTTGAAGCCCTTCACGCCGAGCGTGAGCGTGACTTCGTCGAACACCTGCAAGGGCGGCACGACCATGCCGATCTTGCGCGCCGCGTGCTCGATGAGCACGGGGTCGTGACCCTCGGCCACGAGCTGCGCGCCTTCCAGGATGTACGCCGAGAACACGCGCGTCGTGTAGAACGCGTAGCCGTCACCGACCACGATCGGCAGCTTCTTGATCATGCGCGTGTACGCGAGCGAGCGCGCGAGCGTCTCCTCGGACGTCTGCGGCGTCGTGATCACCTCGACGAGCTGCATCTTCTCCACCGGTGAGAAGAAGTGCAGACCGATGAAGTGCGTAGGGTCGGCCGACACCTTCGCGAGATCGCCGATCGGGATCGCGCTGGTGTTGCTGGCCCAGATGCCGCCCTTGGCGAGCTTCGGCTCGCTCTCCTTGGTGACCACGTGCTTGAGCTCGAGGTTCTCGAACACCGCCTCGATGATCATGTCGCAGCCTTCGAGGTCGTCGTTGCTGAGCGTGTACTTCACACGCGCCGCGATCTTCGCGCGCTCGTCGGCGGGCAGGTGCTTCGCTTCCGCGAGCTGCGCTTCGACGTGCTTCTTCGCGTTGTCGATCTGCTCCTGCTTCACGTCCTTGAGCACGACCTGCAGCCCGGCCTGCGCCGAGACGGTGGCCAGGCCTGCGCCCATCATGCCGGCACCGAGGATGCCGACCTTCTTCAGCTTCGGGTCCTCGACCTTGGGCAGACCTTCGTGCTTCTCCGCGGCGGTGCGATGGAACCAGATCGTGCGGATCATGTCCTTCGCCTGATCCGAGGTCGCGAGCTGGGTGAAGTAGCGGCTCTCCACCTCGATCGCGCGATCGAAGGTGAGCGGCAGACCTTCTTGCACGCTCGAGATCGCGAGCTCGGGCGCGGGATAGCAGCCCGAGGTCTTCTTGCGCAGCATCGCGCAGCCGGCCATGAGGATCTGCCGCGCTTCGCTGCTGCCCGGCTGCGGACCGGGAATCGGCGCGCCGGTGTCCCACGGCTGCTTCGCGTTCTTGTTCGCGTGGATCCACGCGACCGCCTTCGCGTGCAGCTCTTCGGGCGTCGCCGCGAGCTCGTCGACCATGCCGATCTTCACGGCCTTCGGCGCGCGCACGATCTTGCCCTGGGCGATGTGCTCGAGCGCGGTCTGGATGCCGACCAGTCGCGGCAAGCGTTGCGTGCCGCCGGCACCCGGCATCACGCCGAGGTTCACCTCGGGCAGACCGACCTGCACGCGCGCGTCGTCGAGCGCGATGCGACGATGACACGCGAGCGCGAGCTCGTAGCCACCACCGAGCGCGCTGCCGGTGAGCGCAGCGACGACCGGCACGCCACCGGTCTCGATCGAGCGATAGAGCCCGTTGAGCTCCTTCAGCCGCTGCATCATCGTCTTCGCGTCGCGCTCCTTGTAGAGCCGATCGATGTCGGCGCCGACGCAGAAGTCCTTGTGCGCGCTGGCGATGATGATGCCGCGCAGACCTTGCCGCGCCTTCGCCCACGCGAGGCCTTCTTGCAGCGTGAGCCCGAAGTCGTCGTTGAGCTTGTTGACCTTGCCCTCCATCTGGAGCGTGATGGTGGCGACGCCGGTGGCGTCGTCGAAGGCGAGGGTGGCGAATCCGTTCTTGGTCTTTTCAGTCATCACACGCGCTCCACGATGGTGGCGATGCCCATGCCGCCGCCGATGCAAAGGGTCACGAGACCGGTCGAGAGGTTGCGGTCTTCGAGCGCATCGATGACCGTGCCGAGCAGCATCGCGCCGGTGGCCCCCAGCGGGTGGCCGAGTGCGATCGCACCGCCGTTGACGTTCACCTTGTCGTGGGGAACGCCGAGCTCCTTCATGAACGCGAGCGGCACCGCGGCGAAGGCTTCGTTGACCTCGAAGAGATCGATGTCCTTCACGTCCATCTTCGCTTGCTTCAACGCCTTCTTCGACGCCGGCATCGGGCCGGCGAGCATCAGCACCGGATCGGTGCCGCACAGCCCTACCGCGCGGATCTTCGCGCGCGGCTTCAGCCCCAGCGCCTGACCCTTCTCCTTGCTCGCGACGATCAACGAAGTCGCGCCGTCGACGATGCCGGAGCTGTTGCCCGCGTGGTGGATGTGATCGATCTTCTCGATCTGCGGGTAGCGATCCTTGGTGAGCGCATCGAGCCCGAACTGCTTGCCCATCATCGCGAACGAGGGCCCGAGCTCCGCGAGCTTCTCGTAGGTGGTGTCGGGGCGCGGGTACTCGTCACGATCGAGGATCGTGAGGCCGTTCTGATCGACGACCGGCACCACCGAGCGACGGAACCGACCCTTCTCGATCGACTCGACCGCGCGCTTCTGGCTCTCGAGCGCGAACTCGTCGGCCTGCCGACGCGTGATGCCGTTGATCGTCGCGAGCAAGTCGGCGCTGATGCCCTGCGGCACCGAGCCCACGTGCCACTGCGTCGTCGGATCCCAGATCGCGCCGCCGTCGCTGCCCATCTTCACGCGCGACATGCTCTCGACGCCACCCGCGACCACGCAGCCGTAGTAGCCCGACGCCACCATCGCCGCCGCGGTGTTCACCGCCTGCAGGCCCGAGCCGCAGAAGCGGTTCTCGGTGACGCCCGGTGCGTCGACGTCCCAGCCGGCTTCGAGCGCAGCGAAGCGCGCGATGCATGCGCCTTGATCACCGGTCTGCGTGACGCAACCGATGACGACGTCGTCGACTTGCGACGTGTCGAGGCTGTTGCGATCGCGCAGCGCGACGAGCGACTTCGCCAGCAAGTCGATCGGTCGCACGGTATAGAGGGATCCGTTGTCCTTGCCGCGGCCTCGCGGCGTGCGGACGGCGTCGAAGATGTACGCGTCGGGCATGGGTGTTCCTTGGCTTGCGCAGGAACACTAAGCATGCTTAGTATTCCCCCGCAAGCCCCGACCATGGTCGCCAGCTCACGTGCCGTGCCGCTCGCGCTGCGCCGATTGCAAGCCGACGCGTATCTCGATCTCACTCGCATCCAACGCGAGATCGAGCGGCGTGCCGCGGCCCTGCTGGAAGAACAGGGTTTGCGCGACGTGACCCCCGCGCAGGCCAGCGCGTTGATGGTGCTGTTCGGCGCGAAGGAGCCCCTGCGCGCGCGCACGCTGGCCATGCGACTCGGCCTGTCCGAAGTGACGGTCGGGCGATTCGTGCACGCATTGCACGATGCCGGATGGGTGCGCCGCGATCCCGATCCCGACGACTCGCGCGCGATGTTGGTCGCGCCCACGCCCAAGGCCTACCGCGCGCTGCCCCGCTTCATAGAGGTTTCGAACGCGCTGCTCGACGAAGCCTTCGCCGGTTTCTCCGCCGACGAAGTCGAGCGCGTCGCCAAGACCACCGAGCGATTGCGCCGAAACATCGTCGGCGGCGAGCCTAGCCGTTAGCGCAGACACGCGCGGCGAGAATGGGCTACTACTCACCGCGCATGCCGTCGGTCCGTTCGTTCGCACTCGTCACGTCTTTTGTCGCAGCGCTCGCGTGTCAGCCGCGTGGTGCAGCGGTGCAGCCGGGGGGCGACAAGCCTGCACGCGGTGGCACGGTCGGCGGCGGTGGCGACTACGCGCCGCTCGCTCCGATCACGCGCGCGGCCGACGTGCTGCCCGCGTCCACGCTCGCGATGCTCGACGTGGCCGGGCCCGCTCGACTCGCCGACATCATCGGTCGCGCCGCGCTCGTCGCGAAGTTCCAGCCCGAGTACCAGAAGATGGCCGCAGAGATCACGCGGGAGATCGGGCACGACGTGCTCGATCCGAAGCAGCTCGCGGCGATCGGTGTCGATGCCAACGGTCGCATGGGTGCGGC
>DASZPU010000449.1:0-5101 GCA_035550195.1 Nannocystaceae bacterium | reverse complement strand
AACGCGCGATGGATCACCGCGACCGACTGCGCGTCGTCCGACGGACCGTAGAAGTCCGACATGCCCATGCAACCGAGGCCGATCGCGCCGACCTGCGGACCACCGTTTCCCAAGCTCCGTTGTTTCATCGTGTCCGCAATCTAGGCCGAGGCGAGGGTGGCGGCCACGCTCGGCGCTGTCGCGGGTTTGCCGGATCCTGCGAACGCGGTCGGCATCATGCGCTTGGCGTACTGCGCCGGCGCGAGCCCGAACTGTTGCTTGAAGTCGCGGGTGAAGTGGGCCGCGCTCGCGTAACCGATGCGATCGGCGAGCTCGCCGGCGCGCATGCCCTGCAACAGCAGCACGCGCGCGGCTTCGAGTCGCACGTGCTTGAGGTAGCGCATGGGACTCACGCGCGCGACGTCGCGGAAGCGATGGGCGAAGTGCGACGGGCTCATCGCGGCGCGCTTGGCCAGCTGTTCGACGCTGAGCTTGCGCTGCGCGTTGGCGCGGATGAACGCCATCGAATCCGCGATGCGGCCCTCGTCGCCGCCACGGCACGCTGCGCTGCGCAACGCGAGCGCCGCGGGTGAGCGCAGCAGCCGGAACACCAGCTCCTGCAGTGCGAGCGGCGCGAGGATGCGGCGCTCGGCTTCGTCGTCGAGGCATCGCACCAACCGCACCACCGGCTCGAGCACGCGCTCGTCGACGTGGGCGAGGAACGCCGACTGCGGTGGTGTGGCCGGCTGCGGCGGCAGCGGTGCGATCGCGGCGAGATCGAGCAGCGTGCGCGCGACCAGATCGGGCGCGACCGCGAACACGATCGAGAGATACGGAGCGGTCGGGCTCGCGTCGACCACCTGCGACTCGTAGTCGAGCTCGCCGGTGAGCACCAGGCAGTGCGCGGGGTCGTAGCTCAACACGCCGCCGTCGATGCGCACTTCCTTGCGGCCCTGCAGCACGATGCCGACCGACAGCGTGTGCGTGCTGGCCTTGTGGCACGGCTCGGGTCGATCGGCGCGATAGACCCACGCGCCGGGGAGGCCCAGCGCGTTCAGGCCGACTTGCGCGGCGCGGGGCCGGACCAGCGTGCGCAGCTCGTCGAGCGAAACGTTCACGAGCCGCAGCGTAGCGCACGCACGCGGGCGCCCGACGCGAGCGCAGGATCCGGCAAGAAACTCGCAGCTCCGGGTCGGTTCTACGGGCCCATGCCGCCGCAGCTCGGACACACCGCTTCGACACACGCGCGCAGCTGCTGGAAGAGCGCGGACGATTTCATGCCCGCCATCATGGTCTCGCAGCCGTCGATGCAATCCGTTCCGCCGCCGCAGTTGATCGCGCACTCGACGATGCCCTGGCAGACTTCGTCCGCGTTGCAGGCCGCGTACTCCATCGCGCAATCGTTCTGCGTCGCGCACAGCATGCACGACGTGCACTCGTCGGGGCAGCCTTCGTTGCCCGACTCGCCGCTCGAGGTGTCGAGCACGCCCGTGCTCTCGGTCGTCGGGCCGGTCACCTCACCGCTGTCGTCGCCGGGACACTCGCACGCCGCGTAGCCCGAGCCGTCGGGCAAGCACGCTTGCGCACCGTCGGCACCACCGGGGCACGCGCACGCGACCTGTTGTCCGGGCACGCAGTTCATCGGCGACGACGTCGTGGCGCTCGTCGATTCCGAGCCGCTGCTGGTCTCGCCGTCGGTCGAGGTCGCGCTGCCCTCACCGATCTCCGCGGAGCCGCGCGACGTGTCGCTCGTGCCCTGGGCGCACGCGAGCACGCACGCGAGCACGAGCAGCCAGCGACGTTCGCCCCCCATTTCGCGATGATAGCCGAGTCCCGCGTCGGCGTCGTCACAGCAGGTCGGAGACGAGATCGCCGCGTCCGAGGTGCTGCGCGATCGCGTTCGCGACCGCGGCGTCCTCGTCGAGCCCACCGATTGCGAGGTCGCTGTCGCCGTCTTCTTCGGTCACGAAGTAGCGCGCGGCGGCCTGGATCTGGCGACGCGTGTGCTCCGGCGTCGACTCGACCACCGCATCGAGCAGGCCTTCGCACACGCGCGCGATGTCGCGGGCGAGCACGTCGTCGACGTAGGGGTTGCCCTTCGCGGCGGTTTCGATGCGCAGCACGTGATCGCGGATCTCGGTGCGCAGCGCCTCGGCGTCGCGCAGCGGCTCGGCGTAGAGCTTGTCGTAGATCGCCTTCGCGACCGGTGGGATGCCGCCGACGCTCGCGTCCTTGGGCTGCGGCACGAGCTTGGGCACGCGCCGCGCCGCCGGGCCTTCCGCGAGCCACACCGCGCGCGACTTGCCGTGACGGACCGTGCCGACCTCGGCGCCGTCGCCCATCGCCACCATGCCGAGCTTCTCCATCACGCGCAGCGACGCATCGAGCTCGGGCAGCGTCTCCGCGACGACGTGTTGGATGTCGTCGTGCTCGAAGGCCCAGTCGACCAGCGCGCGCGTCGCTTCGGTCGCGTAGCCCTGGCGCTGGTGATCGTTCACGACGCCGTAGCCGACCTCGGCGACACCGTCGGTCGGACGCCCCTTCAAGCCGACCGTGCCGACGAGCAACGGACGATCATCGGGCCCGCGTCGCAGCACGACGTAGCGCATCCACCAACCGATCTGATCGGGACCACGATGCAGCTGATCGAGCGTGTATCGCAGCGCGTCGTCGTCGAGCAGCTCGGGTGGCCAGCTCGCGGGGATGTCGGCACCGATGAGGCGCCCGAGCTTGCTGATGTCGTCCAGCGCGACCAGCAGGTGCTGCGCGGTGGCGGTGATCAGATCGAGTCGCTGCGTGGTCAGCCGCCGCGCGGTCATGGGCGATCGGTTATAGACGAAACCTCGGTGAGCCCGATGGGGGCTCGCGTCGTCGCGCGTCAGCGCCGTGAAACGGGCGATTTGCCCACCATACGCGCCGCGTGCAAGCGACTTGCGCAGACGATCACGCGGGTGGTGGCCCCATGTGCGCGAGCATGCGTGGCGACGCGGGCGGCCGCGCGATTGCAAGAACACGCGCTGCGCACGAGCGCAGGGGGATTGCAATGACGACGACGATCAAGCGCGCGGGATGGTTGCTGTTCGCGATGACATGGGCGTGCGGTGGCGATGACGACGACTCGGGAACCTCGAACGCGACGACGCTGACGACGACTGCAGGCGACACGTCGAGCGGAGGACCGACGTCGGCCGAGAGCACCAACGGCACGACGAACGGTACGACCAACGGCACCACGGCGAGCACGACCAACACGGACAGCGGACCGATCGAGAGCGGACCCGAAGACACCGGTCCGGTCGAGACCGGCCCCGCGGAAGAAACCGGACCGAGCGAGGAGACCGGACCGAGCGAGGAGACCGGTCCGGCCGAGACGAGCGGCGGTGGTGCGCTCGACAACTGCCTCATGATGGCGGCCGACGAGTGCGAAGAGTGTGCGTGCAACAACTGCTTGCCGGAGCTGATGGCGTGTCAGGCCGATCCCGGCTGCGTCGCGATCCGCATGTGCGCGCAGGAGAACGACTGCACCGGCATCGAGTGTCTCGGGCCGTGCGGCGATGTGATCAACATGAACGGCGGCCCGCTCGGCGAGTCCGCCGGACTCGCGAGCACGCTCTCCGACTGCTACACGGGCGCTTGCCCCGAGTGTTGATCGTGCGCGTCGGCCGATTCGGGGAGACCGTGACGCCGCCGCCCTGGCGCAACCATCGCTGCTCGCGAGAACACGACGTTTTCTGCTGGTACGCGCCGCGCAAACTCGTGGGCTGCAACGATGTCTCGCAGCTCGCACGCGCGCCGCACAGCTTCTTGCTTGGGAGCGATCGCGGTGCCGGCGTTCCTGGCGGCCTGCAGTGGGCCGGAGATCCGCTTCGCCGACTCGGTCGATCTCGAGCTCGACTTCCGCGCGAGCGGTGGTAGCAGCCTGCACACGCCGTACGTCGAAGGCGCGACGCTGCGCGTGCACGCGCGCGATGCCGCGGTGCGCGACGCGATCGATCTCGACGGCTACACGCTCGCGTCGTCCGACGAAGAGATCTTCGCGCTCGAGCCCCAGGGCGATGCCGCTGCGCAGGCGCATGCCGCCGGCCACGGTGTCGCCGACCTCTTGCTGCTCGATCCCGAAGGCGACGTGATCGCGAGCGCGGAGGTGGAAGTCCGCACGCCGACGCGCGCGGTGCTGCACGCGGCCGCACCGCTCTTCCTCGATCGCGACGACGTGCCCACCGAGGCCTTCGATCCCGCGATCGTCACCGGTGGGCTCGCGACGTTCGCGGTCTCGTACTACGACGGCGCGACGCCGTTGCATGGCAGCGGCACGCTCGGCGTCGCGAGTGGCGTGGGCATCGATGCGCGCACGGCCGAGACGCACCTCTTCGAAGAGCGCGATTGGCTGAGCGTCGCGCCGCAGAGCGCGGGCCTGCACGACCTCGAGCTCTCCGCCGCGGGCAAGCCGTTCGCGCACGTGCAGGTCGAAGCGGTCGACGTCGAGGCGGTCGCGGATCTCGAGCTCCGCGGTCAGAACGAGAGCCGCGCGAACGTCGACGACGAGCTCGTCGTGATCGCGCAGGCGTACGACGACGAAGGCGATCGCATCTTCGGTGCCGCGTTCGACTGGGAGCTCGCGGGCGCGCCCGACGGAGCGAAGGGCGATCTCTATCGCTACGCCTACCGTCCCGCCGAAGGCAAGCCGCTCGCGGCGAGCTTCGGCGAGCTGCGCAGCGAAGCGATGATCCACGCCGATCGCGGCGAGGTCGACTCGTCGAATCACATCGGATGTTCCGTGAACGGCCGCACGAGCTGGACGAGCGCACTGGGGCTGCTCGTGCTCGTCGTGTGCCGCAGGCGCCCCCGGCGAAACCCGCCGAGCGCGCGCGCCTGAGCTTCGCACCGCCGCCGGTCTCGCCCGCATCCACCACCACGGGCGAGGCCGGCGGCCGGAGCGGGCTTGCTCGCGTGCGTGTGCGACTGCGAGACTGCCGGGCGTTGAGCAACGATCGATCCTTCGCGCCGGAGTCGACGGAGCGGCTCGAGCAGGGGCGCGCGCGCACGCTCGGCGACGAGACTGCGCCGCCGGCAGAGGGCGGAGCGGGCCTGCGCCGCGGCGAGGCGGTCGGTCGCTACGTCA
>DASZPU010000448.1:0-2408 GCA_035550195.1 Nannocystaceae bacterium | reverse complement strand
GAAGATGTCGCGCACTCGAAAAAGCTCGTGTTGCGCATGCACGCCGCTGGGCCTGCGTCCACGGCGAAGCACGACGTCTATCTCGCGGGTTATCCCGCAGTGCGGCCGCCGCACGGGCTGTCGGCCCAGGCCGCGGCGCTCTTGTTCCCCGGCACGTCGGGTGGGCTCAAGCGCGTCTCACCGGGCCAATTGATCGAGCTCGTCGACGACCTCCCGATCGCGGACGACAAACCGTGCGAGCGCCACGATGCATCCACGCTCGGCGGCAGCTCCGGCTCACCGGTAATCGATTTCCACAACCATCGCGTCGTCGCGATCCACTACAGCGGCTTCTACGGTGACGCCAACTTCGCAGTCCCGCTGTGGCTCGTGAAGGATGATCCTTTCTTCGGCGACAACGGAGTGACATTCGCGTGATGACCGACCGTGCGCTCGTCATCGGCCTCGAACACGACAACGCGGCGTGGGAGCTGCGCGCCGCAGTCCGCGACGCGCTCGCGTTCGCCGACTGGGTGACCAAGAAGGATGCCGGTCGCGCGACGCCGGAAACGCTGACGCTCCTGCTCGCGCCGCACCCCGATCGCCCCGTCACCGATCGCAAGTTCGAGCTCGCCACCGAGCCGGCGATCCGCCGCGCGCTCTTCGATCACAAGAAGCTCGACGGTGCCACCACCTCGCGGCTGTGGTTCTTCTACGCGGGCCACGGTCTCGCACCCACCGGCGGCGGGCCCGACGAGGCGCCGATCGTCGTCCCGCAGGGCGTCGTCGATCTCGATTTCTATCGCTCGAATCCGATCGACCTGGGCTCGTGGATCCGCGAGCTGCAGGTGTGCGCGCCGGCCGAGCAGATCTTCTTCGTGGACGCGTGCCGCGGGCTGGTGGTGAACGAGGACGCGGTCGTCGCCACGAAGACGTTGTTCTTCGATCTGTCGAAAGTCCCGCCCAACGCGCAAGCACACCAGTCGGTGCTCTTCGCGACCACTGCCGGGCAACTCGCGAACGAGCAGCAGCTCCACGGTCTGTTCAGCGGCGCGCTCCTGCAAGGCCTCGCCGGCAACGGCCCCGAGCTCGAGCCGGACGTCGGCACCGAAGAATTCCTGCTGACGTTCTCGGCGTTGGTCGCATACACGAAACGTCGGATCCAAGCGAAGGCGGAGGAGGTCAAGCGCCAACACAAGACGCTCCCGACCCAAGATCCCGCCGAGAGCCTCTTCCGTTCCGACGGCTCGATGGTGCTCGCGCGCCTCACCGAGATGCCGAAATCGAAAGTGCGGGTCTTCGTGAAGCCCGACGAAGCGGTCGTGGGCGGCACCGCGGGCATTCGAATGTTCAATCCGTGGAGCAACAAATGGGAGCGCCAGGAGCCGCGCCCCAAGCCGCTCGGCGTGCCCGTCGAATGGGACCTGCCGGCGAGCTCCCACAAGATCGAGATCGAAGCGGAGGGTTTCCAGAACTGGTCGCAGAAGATCACGGTGACCGGGCCGATCGAGCTCACCGCACGGCTCGTCGAGAAGCCGGCGGCTGCGAACGACAATGGTGGGCTCGAGTCGTTGAATCCGCGCGGGATCGAATCGAGCACGGCGCCTCCGGATGGTGCCGAGCTCGCGGCGGGCAAGACCGGACGCTTGCGCGTGCGCGCGCGCGACCGCTTCGCACGGATCGAGATCTTCGACGGCGCCGGCAAGCGCGTCGCGGCCAAGTGGGAGGAGTTCGATGCGAAGCTCCCGGTGGGCGCGTACCGCATCGAGATCGCGTTGCCCACCGAACCATCGATCGTGCGATCGGTGCTGCTCACCGCCGACGACGACGAGCTCGTCGACGATGTCCAACCCGACGCGCAGCTCACCGGACGATTGCCGCCCGGCGCCGACGTGCTGAACCCACACGGCGGCTTCACCCACCCGTCCGAGCAATTCGGCGCCGCGACCACGACCCATCTCGGGTCGCTGCTCGCGTGGGCGGCGTGGGCGGCACAATATGTCGTGGGCGATGGCGTGAAGCTGCGGGCGATCGGCATCGATCACCTGCCGCCCGCACCCAATCGATGCTTCGTGCGCGTGCTGGTCGGCGACGCGCGGGCGCCCGGACCGAATCCGCAAGGTGGCCCGCTCGAAACGCTCGTGCTCGACATGCCCGGCACCGCGCTGCCGATGAAGCACGTGCCGGGGCTCGCCGGATTCGCACAGCAATGCGCGGCCGAGATCCACGGCGGCAGCCTCACGGTGTCGACCGGCGGGCTCAATCCCAAACGGATCCCGCTGCCCTTCGTCCCCGATCACGTCTGGACGATCATCGTCGTGCGCGAGTCGAACCAACGCACCGAGATCCACCGCTACCTGCAACGGCTGCAGCCGCGCGATCACTTCGACGATACCATCCGACTCATCGAACAGAGCTGGCGCGCGCTC
>DASZPU010000447.1:0-8286 GCA_035550195.1 Nannocystaceae bacterium | reverse complement strand
GCGCGCCGCCGCCGAGCCCCTTGCCGAGGCACAGCAGATCGACGTCGGCATCGCACCAGTCGCCCGCGAGCACGCGGCCGGTGCGGCCGAGCCCCACCGCGATCTCGTCGGCGACCACGTGCACGCCGAGCGCACGCGCGTGCGCGACCACGCGACGGTAGTAGCCCGTGCCCATCATGCGGAACTGTCCCGCGCACTGCACGAGCGGCTCGACCACGAGCGCGGCGAGCTCGTGCGCGTGCGCGTCGAGCAACGCGATCGCGTCGGCGCAGGCCGCATCGTCTGCGCCCGCATCGCTGCCGAGATCGCCGTGCGCATGGCGAGCGAGCGCGGGCGTCGGCAAGAACACCGCGTCGTGCAACAGCGGGGCGAACGGTCCGCGATAGACCTCGCTGCCACACAGCGCGAGCGCTCCGAGGGTCTCGCCGTGGTAGCCGTGCGCCAATGCGGCGAAGCGCGTGCGCTCGGGCGCGCCCGATTGCGCGTGGTGCTGGCGACTGAGCTTGAGCGCGATCTCGATCGCATCGGCACCCGAGTCCGCGTAGAACACTCGCGCGAAGCTCGGCGCGATCGCGAGCAGTGCCTCGGCGAGCCGCACCGCGGGCTCGTGGGTGAAGCCGGCGAACATGACGTGATCGAGCGTCTCGAGCTGTGCATGGATCGCCGCGACGATCGCCGGATGGCGATGCCCGTGTACCGACGTCCACCACGAAGCGATCGCGTCGAGGATGCGGCGGCCGTCGTTCGTCTCGAGCCACGCGCCGGACGCCGCGCGGATCGGCACGGGCGGCAGCGCCGCGAGGTCGTCGAGGTGCGTCGCCGGGTGCCACATCACGGCGAGGTCGCGGCGCTGGAGCGGATCCACCGCGGCGAAGGGTAGCAGGCCGTCCGGCGACTCCAATCGACACGATCGCCGCCCGGCCCCGGACGGCGCGCCGCAGTGCATGGGGTAGACTGCCGCGAGATGGTGCCGCGTGCGCGCGTCCTGGGCTTTGCCGCGATGTTCGTCGCCGGATGCTTCGTCGATCTCGACGAAGACCATCCCACCGTCGATCCGTGCGATGCGATCACGTGCTCCGTGAACGGCTACTGTCAGGCCGCCGAGTGCCACTGCGATCGCGGTTACGTCGGCAATCCCAACGCGTTGCACGGCTGCCAGCCGCTCGGCACGCAGAGCCCGTGTGGCACGACCTGCGGGCTCAATGCGTACTGCGGTTCCGGCGAATGCGTGTGCGACGACGGCTTCGTGGCCGTCTGCGGCACCGGCGACTGCATCTCGCAGGGGCGGCTCTGCGACGGCACCGCGGACTGCGCGAATGCATCGGACGAGGATCCGATGGTCTGCTTCGACGGCGCCGTGCAAGAATGGACCATCGTCGACGACTGCGACGACGGGCAGGACATCGCGTGGCGCGTGTGGTCGCAGGATCGCGAGTGGGTCTGGCCCAACATCGATGACGTGTTCATCACCGATGGGCTCGGCGCGACGAGCAGAGAACCCATCGAGTGTCTCACCGACGAGCTGCTGTGCTTCGGCGGCGTGGCCGGCGAGCGGCAATGGGGCATTGGCCCGGATGGTGCCGGCAGCTGCGACGATTGCTGCCAACCGTGTGCGTCCGGTGTCGTGGAGATCGGCACGCTGACCTGCGGCTGACGCGTTCCGGCCCATCGGTGACGGCCCGGGTGGACGCGACCTCGGCAAAGTGGCATAGTCGGCGAAGAGACCACGCGCTTCGCCATTGGCGGCGCGTCGATTCGTCAATGACCGAGATCGCCCAGCTCTTCGAGTCTGCGTTGCGTCAGAATCGGGCGAGTTTGTTGCGCAAAGCCGCAATGAACACGCTCGCGAAGATGCCCCCTGCCACCACCTTGCGCGAGCTGTTGGAGAGCGATGCCGGCGAAGCCGTGCGCGCGCTGACACTGCGCGACCTCTGCACCGCGCTCGAGCAGGCGGGCTATCCCGGCTCGCGCGCCCCGAGCACGCGCGCACAGCCGACCAACGGCAGCCGACGTCGCATGGTCGAGACGCCCGGCAACGGCAACGGTGGCAGTTCCGAGAGCTGGTCGGAGAGCCGCGAAGAGCGAATCTTCCGCGAGATCATCGGCGCGACCGAGCACGAGCCGCTCACGATCGGACAGCTGGCGAAGAAGCTCGACGTCGACATCGAGGAGCTGCGCGGCTATCTGACGTGGATGAAAAAGATGGGCAAGGTCACCAGCTCGGGCCGCGCCCGCGCGACGCGCTATCAAGCCGTCCGCTGAGGAGGCGGTCCTTGAGCGGCCACGACGATGACCGCGAGCTGCAGCGTGAGCGCGCTGCCGCGTTGAAGCACGATCTCGGGAAGTACGTCGCGTGGCGCTCGGCGAACATGCCCGAGTCCGCGTGGAGCGGGCCGCTCGACGCGACTACGCGCGAGTCCTTGCAGGCCGACATCCTGCGCACGCGCAGCGCCAATGGTGTCGACGAGCCGGCGTGGGCGCTGTTCGAGCGACTCGTGCGCGAGTGGGCGAAGCCTTGGCCCGACGAGCTCGTGAAGGTCGAGCGCGCGGTCGCGAAGCTGCGCGAGCACGGCGACGCGTTGCGTGACGGTGGCGCGCTGCCGCATGCGGAGCTGTACGCCGCGCAGCTCGTGATCCGCAGCGAGCTCGCGGCGCTCGTGCGTCGGCTCGCCAAAGAGGAGTAGTCGATCGTGTCGTCCATCCTCGTCATCGACGACACCGACAAGTACTGGGAGCTGTGCGCGCGCTTCATGCCCGAGCACCGCTTCCTGCCGCCCGCGCGCAACTACAAGCAGGCCGCGGAAGCGCTCGGCAAGAACCGCGACGTCGAGCTCGTGCTGCTCGACGTGCACTTCGACATCGCCGAAGAAGACCTGCTGCCCGAGGAC
The DNA here is from genome assembly GCA_035550195.1 of Nannocystaceae bacterium. GTDB lineage: Bacteria > Myxococcota_A > Polyangia > Nannocystales > Nannocystaceae > Xiheibacterium. The sequence goes on along the minus strand of DASZPU010000447.1, from coordinate 5,398 downwards.
AAGCGCGACTTGCTCGCGAAGGGCGAGCCCGGCCGCGTCATCGAGAAGCTGCGGCGCGGACAGGGCCTGCACATCCTCGATCGCCTGCGCCAGTCGCATCCCGATCTGCCGGTGATCGTGATGACCTCGCGCGACGACCTCCCGCTCGAGGCCGATGCGGAGCGGCTCAACGCCGAGGACTACACGTATCTGCTCGACGAGGAGTACCTCGACGCGCGCTCGCTGCGATTGCAGGTCGAAGGCATCCTCGCCCGCAAGGTGCGGCCACCGGCCGCCGACGAGCCGTTCTACTGGGGCGAGAGCCCGCGCATGCTGTCGTTGCGGCGACGCTTGTCGATCCTCGCGCGCGGACGCCTGCCGATCATCTTGTTGGGCGACACCGGCACCGGCAAGAGCCTCATCGCGCGCGAGTTCATCCATCCGCGCTCGCAACGCTCGGGCCCGTTCATCGCCGTCGATCTCTCGACGATCCCGCACGACTTGATGGCCGCGCATCTGTTCGGCGTGGTGAAGGGCGCATACACCGGTGCGACCGCATCGCGCGAAGGCGTGCTCGCGCGTGCGCACGGCGGCACGCTCTTCCTCGACGAGATCGGCAACCTCTCGCTCGAGCTGCAGAAGCAGCTGCTGGTCGTGCTGCAAGACGGTCGCTATACGCCGGTCGGCGGCGCCGAAGAGCGCATCGTCGACATCAAGCTCGTGGTCGCGACCAACGAGAACCTCGCGACGATGGTGCAGGCCGGTCGCTTTCGCGAAGACCTCTACATGCGGCTCAACCCCGCGACCGCGGTCGCGTTGCCGTCGCTGCGCGAGCGCGCCGACGACTTCGGTGCGTTGCTCGAAGAGTTCGTCGCGCGCGTCGGGAAGGAGGCCTACAACCGCGATCTGCTGCTGCAGTACGCGGCCCAGCGCGGCCTGCAGCTGCCCGAGGGCGGTGGGCCGATGCCGATCGCGATCGCCCGCAGCGTGCCCGCGAAGCTCGACGCCCGGCGCGTGCATCTGCTCGTGCATCCCAACAGCTTCAAGGCGCTGCGCGAGTTCGACTGGCCGGGCAACTTCCGCCAGTTCGAGATGTTCTTGTCGAACCTCGTCACGCTCACGTTGGTCGAGCTCGTCGACCAGGCCGAGATCGTCGAGCCCGACGACCCGGGGCAGGCGTCGCGACCCGACGTCATCCCGATCCTGCCTCGCGTCGTGCGTGATCTGTTGCGGCCGATGGAACTGCCCAAGCGCGCGCGCGATGGCGAGCCGGTCGCCGAGGAAGGCGAGGGCGGGCTGCGCCTCACGCTGCTGGTCGCGCCAGGCGAGTCGCTGAACGCCGTCAGCTGCGACGTCGAGCGCCAGTACATGGAGCGCATGTACGAGAAATACGGCGGCGATCTCGGACGTATCGCCGAGGCGCTCTTGGGCGACGCCGGTGGTGGACGCAAGGTGCAGCTGCGCATGAACCAGCTCGGCATCAAGCTGCGCAAGCTCAAGCGCCGTCGAGGCGGTCCGTGATCGCGGCGCTCTTGCTCGCGTGGGCGATCGCGGCGCCCGAGCCCACGACGCCGCCGCGTACGCCGACGGGCTTGCCCAGCGTCGAGCGCGGCGACGACGAGCCCAAGCTGCCGCCGCCGCCGGCGAGCGACGACGAGACCGGCGAGACACCCGAAGAGATCGCGGCCCGCCGTGCGCAGGAGTTCGAAGAGCACCTTCTGCGCGCGCAGAATGCCGCGAGCAAGGAGCGCTACGACGAAGCGGTGCGCGAGTACAGCGCGGCGCTGAAGCTGCAGCCCGGCGATCCTTCGGCGTTGCTCGGCCGCGCCAATGCTCGACGCGCGCGCACGCCCGGCGATCGTTGCCCGACGCGCTCGGCGATCAACGATCTGCGCCTGCTCGAGACCTACGATCCGCGCGGCACGTGGCTCGAGCAACGCGCGACGCTCATCGCATGGATGGCGCCGTGCGGCTCGCAGTACGCGGCCGAGCGGCTCGCGTTGGCGCGCGAGCTCGCGAGCGAGCCGCCCGGCACGTTGGGGCGTCCGGCCGACATCCGCGTGCTGGTGGCGCGGCTGCACGTCGAGGGCGGAGGCGAGGACGACCCTGGTGCCGACACCACCGCGGCGATCGAAGAGCTCGAGCGCTACCGCGACGAGTGCACGAAGCTCGGCACCACGGCCACCGCGGAAGCGCTGCGATTGCAGGCCGACCTCTATCGCGAGACCGACGCGATCGACAAGGCACTCGACGCGTACAAGGAGCTCGAGGCCGAGCACCCGACGTCGTCGGAGGCGATCGGTGTCACCAAGCTGCGCAGCGAGCTCGAGATGCGTCGCGAGCTGCAGCGACTCGACGCCACGCAGGGCTTTCGTCCGTCGCCCGAAGCCAACGAAGCCTATCGCCGCGGCGTGGCGGCGCTGCGCGAAGGCGATCTCGAGACCGCACGGGCGGAGCTCGTCGCTGCGACTGCGATGTCGCCGTGGTTTCCCAGCGCCTACTACACGCTCGGCGTGACGCATGCGAAGGCCGGTCGCTTCGGTGAAGCCGTCGAGGCGCTCAAGCGCGCGATCCACATGGATCAGGCCGACTACCAGGCCCACATGACGCTGGGGCTCATCTACAAGAAAGAGTTCGCGGGCGCGGAGGACGAGCAGGCGATCAAGCACCTGTCGTCGGCGTTGCGACTGCGCCCCGATCTCGTGCGGCTGCACATCCTGCTCGGCGAGCTGTACGCGCGCTCGGATCGCGAGAAGGCGCGCGAGCACTACGAGCGCTTCGTGCGAACCGCGGATCCCGACGACCCCGACGTCGAGCGTGCTCGGCGTGCGCTCGCCGAGCTCGAGCGCGAGATCCGACAGGACGAGCCGGTCGCGATCACTCCGCCGTCCGGGCCCGAGATGCGCGAGCTCGATCCCGATCTGCAGAAGATGATCAACGAGGCGTACCTGCGCGGCACGGAGTACCAAGACCTCGCGCAGGCCGAGAAGATCCTGCTCGACGCACAGGCGCGCTTTCCCAAGGAGCCCGAGGTCTACAACCACCTCGCGCGCGTGGTGTATCTGCAGGATCGCACCGGCGATGCGCGACGCTACTGGGAGCAGAGCCTCACGATCCAAGAGGATCAGGTCGAGGTGCACGAGCGGCTCGGCATCTTGTTGCGCAGGCAGCTACCCGACGAAGCGGTGCCGCATCTCAAGCGTGCGGCGGATCTCGGCTCGCTCACGGCGCGCTTCGTGCTCGCCGATCTGTTGTGGGAGCAGGCCAAGCCGTGGAGCGCGTCGAGCGAGCTCGATCGTTACATCGCGGAGGCCGGCGAGTACGACCTCCACTACGATCGCGCGCAGGCGCTGCGTCAGGAGATCGATCGCCGCCTCCTGCAGTTCTATCTCGCGGTCGGGGCGCTCATCGGGCTCGCGATCAGCTTCCCCGCGTGGCGCATCTATCGGCGCTACCGCGGCAAGAGCCTGCGGCAGCTGCTCGAGCGCGATCCGAAGAGCTTCCCCGAGGTCGCGCGCATCCTCTCGCTCATCCGCCACGAGATCCTCAAGCACAACACCGCGTTCCTCGCGGACGTCGGTCGCGCGCTCGAGCTCGACGCGCAGGATGCGGAGGGCCGCGCCGCCGTGCTCGCGCAGCGCATGTTCGGCGAGCCGGGCAGCGAGAGCGAGGCCCACGGCGCGCGCCAGCCCGCGCGCCTGCCCGGCATCTACGGCCGCTTCCTCGGCTATCTCGAGGAGCTCGAAAAAGTCGGACGCGCGCATCGAGTGACCTTGAACCTGCAGCGCAAGGATCCGATCTTCGGGCCGATGATCCGCGCCTTCGAGGAGCTCGCCGCGCGGCGTGACGAGCTGCGCAACGTCGGCGGGCTGCGGCCCGGCAAGCGGCTCGAGCTCGCGAAGCTGCTCTTGCGCGCGGGCGAGGTGCTCGGGCGCCAGGCGTTCGACAAGCTGTCGGGGCTCATCCGCGAGCTGTGCATCGTGAACGTCGACGCGCGGCTCGTGCAGGAGACCTACGCGCAGGTGATCGGCGAGCAGCAGTTCGCGGGTCGTCAGCTCGCGCCGTTGCTCGTCACCGGGCTCGGGGCACCGATTCGCATCTTCCGCACGGATCTCGAGGACATCCTCGCGAACGTGATCCGCAACTCGCTGCGCAGCAGCCTCTCGTACGCGCGGCCACCCGTCGGGCTCGGCGTCGATCTCGTCATCGAGCTCGACGACGTCACCGGGCTCGGTACGCTCGCGATCCGCATCAAGGATCGCTCGCCCGAGCAGCTCAGCAACGAGATGCTCCGCGGTCGCTACGTCGAGCGCGGCATGGGCATCACCGTCGACTTGCTGTCGCGCTACGACGGCTCCATCGCGGTCGAGCCCGAAGGCGGGTGGAGCAAGGCGGTCGTGCTGCGCTTCTTCATCCTCGAGGACGACGCGAGCAGCATCGGGCAGGTGGCGGCGTGACCGACGGTGTGATCGACGTGCTGGTCGTCGAAGACGGCGACGAGTACCTCACCAACCTCTCCACGTTCGTGGCCGCCGGCTTCCGCTATCGCCAGGCGCACAGCGGCAGCGACGCGTGTCGCATGGTCCGCGAGCAGGCCACCGACATCGTCTATCTCGACATGCGCTTCGATCGCACACCCGAAGGCGAGCTGCTCGGCAACATGGTCGAGCTGGTCGCGCGCTTCAACGGCGACGTCGCGCGTGCACGACGCTTCCAGCAGGACAACCAAGGGTTGTTCGTGCTGCGAGCGCTGCGCGAGCATGGCTTCGCGGGGCCGGTGATCCTCTCCTACGACTTCGGGCCCGAGGAGCGCCGCTTCAAGGCGCTGTCCGCCAAGGACCCCGCGCTGTCGTACTGCCCGGACTACGCGGACGCGAACACGATCCGCGCGGCGATCCTGCGCGCGGTCGGGCGCGCTTGATCGCACCGTGTCGCTGCGGCAGCATGCCGAGCACGTGAGCGACGAACGACCCGAGATCCTCGCGATCCGTGTGACTGCGATGCCGCGCGACACCAACGCGCACGGCACGATCTTCGGCGGACACATCCTCAGCCTCATCGACCAAGCCGGCGCGATCGCGGCGCACGGGCTCGGTGCGAACAAGCTCGTCACGGTCGCGATGCGCGAGGTCGAGTTCAAGCAGCCGGTGCAGGTCGGCGATCTCGTCACGTGCTGGGCGCGGGTCACCAAGGTCGGGCGCACGAGCGTCACCTCGGTGGTGCGCGTCGTTGCGCAGTCGCCGATGGCCCAAGCGCGCGGCGAGCCCGAGCGCGACGTGACGCAGGCCGAAGTGGTCTACGTGCACGTCGGCGACGACGGACGCCCCCAGCCGCTCCCGGGCTGAGTTTTGGTCGCGCCGGAGGGCGCGATCAAAACGAGTTGCGGCGATGCTAGTCTCGCGTGTCATGAAGGTCGTGA
>DASZPU010000446.1:0-19683 GCA_035550195.1 Nannocystaceae bacterium | reverse complement strand
AGCGTCGCTCCGATCGCTTCGTCGCCGGGTGACCACGCGAGCGCGAGCGGCCCCGTGACGACCGCGACGTCGGTCGCGAACTCGATCCACTGCGGCGTCGCACCGCCGGTGACGCTGCCCCACGACGCGGTGATCGTCGCGTCGCCCTCCGCTTCGATGCAACCCACCGGCGAGTACGTGTCGCCCACGCGCACGACCGACGGCACCTCGTTCGCGAGGAACACCGTCGGGCCCGCGGACGTCGGCGCGTCGGGGTCGACGATGCGCACCGCACCGTAGCGCGGCGTCCACAGGTTCTGCTCGGGCTCCCAGGTGTACGCCGCGACGAACCATGTGCCCGGCGGCGTGCTCCCGGTGTCCCAGTCGACGCCCAGCGCCGACTGTTCGATCGTGATCGGAATGCGCGCGTCGTCGGCGGTGATACGCGTCCACTTCGTCGCGAGCCACGTCGGATCTTCTTCGAGGATCGGACGATCGCCGAGCATCACGATGTCGCCGTTCGCGTCGGCGCGATCGTAGTCCGCGCGCGTGATCCAGATCGGCAGCCCGAAGTCGTAGCGTTGCTCGGCGAACGCGAAGAACTGGTAGCGGCGGCTGTCGGGCAGCTCTTCGTCGCCGAGCTCGGTGTCGTCGAACGGCGCGGCGTAGTCGATGTGCAGCGTGTCGCCGCGCTGCACCGTCTGCACGCACGGCACGTCGTCGGGGAACACCGCAGGCGTGCGCGGCCGCATGCCGTTGCTCGCGTGCACGAGCGTCGGCAAGGCGGCGAGCGCGAGCCCGGGCATGAAGCGGCCGATCGCCATCGCGAGCCCTCGACCGTAGCAGGCTCGCGCCGCCACGCGGGCAGCGCCGCGCTCGATCAGCGGTTGCGCGTGCGCACACGGCTGGGCGCATGACCAGCCTGGCGCACGCGCGGATGATTGCGGACGATCGCGGCGCCCCCGATGCGAGTGCTCGCGATCATCCTGCTGCTCGGCGCGGCATGTGCTCCGCGGCGTGTCCCGACGACGGTGTCGCCGGATGCCCAGCCGACACCGCACGCGCGCGCGAGCACAGCCGTTCCGGTCGAGCCGCCCGCGGCCGTCGAGCCGCCTGCGGTGGAGGAGCCCACGACGATCGCGCCCGCGCCCGCGCCGGAGCCCAGCGAGCCCGCACCGCTGCCCGAGGCCGAGCGCACGATCTTCTTCGGCACGCTCTCCGACGAAGCGCCCGAGGATCGCGAGTCGGTCGCGGGCATCGACAACGAGAAGCACTACGTGGCCGGCAACGAGCAGCGCCTCGATGCATTCGCGAGCACGATCGCGAACAAGGGCGGCGGCTACGTCGGCGTCGGATCCGATCAGGCCTATCTGTTCATCGGCTGGGCGCGCCCCGAGCTCGCGTGGCTCGTCGACTACGACCCGATGGTGGTCGACGTTCACCTGGTCTACCGCGCGTTCCTGCGCAACGCGGAGACGCCCGACGACTTCCTCGCGCTGTGGGAGCAGTCGGCGAAGGAGCAAGCGCTCGCGGCGATCCGCAACGAGCCCGGCGCGAGCAAGCGCCACGTGCGAGCGTACGGCCGCAACCGCGGCTGGATCCTGCGGCGGCTCAAGATGGTCGGCGCGACGATGCGCGCGCAGGAAACCGCGAGCTTCCTGACCGATCAGCAGCAGTACGCGTTCGTGCGCGAGCTCGTGCTCGCCGACCGCGTGCGCGCGCTGGTGGCGGACTTGAAGGGCGACGGTGCGATCCAAGCGATCGGCACGGCGGCGCGCGAGCTCGGCGTGCCCGTCCGCGTGCTCTACCTGTCCAACGCCGAGGGCTATTGGAGCCGCTACCGCGGCAAGTTCCGCCGGAACATCGCCGCGCTGCCGTTCGACGAGCAGTCGGTCGTGCTCAGAACGTTGCTGATCTGGCACATCAACGCCGACTACCGCTATAACGTCCAACCGGCGCTGAACTACGTGCAGTGGTTGGCGCGTCCGTTCATCTCCACGGTCTACGACATCGTGCACGACCGCCCCGAACCCTCGAAGGCCGAGCTCAACTTCTTCGTCACCGAAGGGGACCCCGACGCCTCGCCGGCGGCACGTCGTGCGGCCGAGGAGCAGAGCAAGCGATGAGCGCGGTGCGTCGCGCGAGCCGAGTGCCGCGTTGGGCCGCGGCCGGTGCGATCGCGATGTCGGTGGTCGCGATCGCGGATGCGGGGTGGGCCGCGTTCTACGGCGATCCGCTGCCGCGGCGCGCGGCCGGGGTCGCGATGGCGCTCGAGGTCGCGGCGCTCATCGTGCCCGGGCTCGCGGCAGGTGCGTTGCTCGGCCTGCTCGTGCGCCCGATCGTGCGGCTCATCGTCGCGCTCGGGCCCAAGATCTCGGCGAGCGTCGTCGCGCTCGGCGTCGCGGGTGCGGTCGCGTTCGTGCTCTTGCGCGATCGCGAGATCGACTGGGACACCGTCGACGTTCGGCTCCTGTTCGTGCCGCTCGGCCTCATCGTGCTCGCGGCCGCGCTGAAGCTCGGCACGCACGCGCGCTGGATCATCGTCGGCGGGCTCGCGCTCGCCGCAGTCACGACCTGGGTCGCGAACCCGAGCGCGCAGCTGGCCGCGATCGATCGGCTCTCGTCGTCGTCGCGCGTCGGCGAGTTCCTGCTGATGCAGCTCGGTCGCGTCTCCGACAGCGATGGCGACGGCGCATCGACGCGGCTGTGCGGCGACGTCTGCGACTGCGACGACGGCGACGCGAGCATCTCGCCGATCGCCGACGAAATCCCCGGCGACGGGATCGATCAGGATTGCGACGGCGAGGACATCTCGGCAACCGAAGAGGCCGCGATCGAGAGCATGTTCGCACAGCCGAGCGACACGCCCACGCCGACGCCCGAGGCCGAGCTGCGCGGGCCGAAGCCCAAGTGGCGCCCCGACATCCTCATCATCACGATCGACACGCTGCGCGCCGATCACCTCGGCGTGTACGGCTATCCGCGCGACACCTCGCCCAACATCGACGCGTGGGCCAAGAAAGACGCGGTGGTGTTCGCCCAGGCGCGCTCGGGCGGGCCGTCGACGCGCTTCTCGATCCCCTCGATGATGGTGGGTCGCCACTTCACCGAGCTGTCGCGCAACCACAACGAGTGGCCGACGATCCACAACGCCGAGCTGTTCTTCGCCGAGCGACTCGCGGAGCTCGGCTATGCCAGCGCGGCGTTCCACTCGGTGCGCTACTTCCGGCCCTACTTCGGCATCGGCCAGGGCTGGGAGCACTGGTCGTGCGCGTGCCTCGACGTGCGTGGGCCGCCGCTCAACATGACCTGCGCCGACTTCATCGTCGACGAGACGCTGACGTGGCTCGACGAGCACGGCAAGACCGAGGAACGTCCGCTGCTGCTGTGGTCGTACATCGGCGATCCGCACTCGCGCTACGTCCACCACGAGGGCACGCCGGAGTTCGGCGGGCAGTACAAGGACACCTACGACCACGAGATCCGCTTCGTCGACGAGCACGTGGGGCGACTGCTCGCCGAGGTGAAGTCGAAGCGACCCGATCGCGATCTCGTGATCATCCTGCACGCGGATCACGGCGAAGGGCTCGACGCCGATCTCGATCACGGATCGCTCTACCACTCGGCGAACCTCTTCGACGAGCTCGTGCACGTGCCGCTCATCGTCTCGGGGCCGGGCTTCGTGGTGCGGACGGAGCAGGAGTCGGTGTCGCTGGTCGATTTCGTGCCCACGATGCTCGAGCTGATGGGCGAGCCGATCGATCCCCGGCTGCGCGGCACGTCGCTCGTGCCATGGCTCTACGATCGCGCCACGGCGCCCCATCCGCCGGTGATGTTCGAGAAGCACCGCGCGCTCGACGACGCGATGCACGGCATGGTCGCGTGGCCGTACAAGGTCATCAAGACGATGCCGAGCGGGCGCATCGACATCTTCGATCTCGCCGCCGATCCCGGCGAACGCCACGACATCACCGGCAAGCTCGACAAGGCGCTGCGCAAGAAGCTGACCGGCGCGCTGAGCTACTGGCATCGGGAGATCCGGGAGCCTTTCGACGACAGTCGGCGGCACTAGTACCTCGACTGTCGCCGTGCCCGTGCCCGTGCCCGATTCGAGAATTTGACCACCGCCGCGCGGCCGATCATCTTCGAAGAGATGCGTCGATCGAGCCTCGCGATTGTGAGCCTGTGGCTCGTCGCGTGTCATGCGGATGTCGCCCCGAATCCGCAGGTGGGCACGACCCCGCCGACCGGGTCCGCGCTGCCGCCGGTGGAGCCGCCGGTGGCGACGACGAAGCCGAAGGCGCCCGATCTTCCACGCGATCGCTCGGTGAGCACGCCGGCGATCCGCGACGCACACGCGCACGCGCAGGAAGTCGTGCTCGGAAGCGCCGCGCTGCCGCTCGAGCTGCCACCCGCGGGCGCCGACGTGCACGGCCGCTACACGCCGCTGTTCGAGCCCGAAGGCAGCGATCCACTCGCGAGCTTCTACGCCGCGCTCGACGGCTTGAAGGCCGGCAAGACCGACAAGGTGCGCGTGATGGTCTACGGCGCGTCGGGCACGGCCGCGGATCGCTGGACCGCATACCTGCGCGCGTATCTCCAAGCGCGCTTCGGCGACGGCGGGCCCGGCTTCGTGCCGCTCGGCAAGGCCACGAAGTGGTCGCGCCACAACGAGTACACGCTCGCGAGCAGCAAGCAGTGGATCAAGCACAGCCGCGGCAAGAGTGCGAGTGAAGGCGCGCACTACGGATTGCTCGGTGCCGCGCTGGCCGCGAAGAAGAAAGGTGCGAGCTGCTCGATCGCGCCGGCGAAGAGCTCGGCGAGCAGCCGTGCGGTCGCGAGCTTCGAGCTGTGGTACCTGCAGCAGCCTGGCGGCGGCAAGGCCGAGGTCACGCTCGACGGCAAGGTCGCCGCAACGATCGACACGCGCGCGGACAAGGCCGGCGCCGGCTATCTGAAGGTGCCGTGCGACGCGGGTGGGCGCACGCTCGGGCTGCGCACGCTCGACGACGCCGAAGTGCGCACGTTCGGTGTGGTGGCCGAGACCGCGACGCCGGGCGTCGTCGTGGATACGCTCGGCATCGTCGGTCAGCACGCATCGTGGATGCTCGACTGGGATCCCGCGCTGTGGGCCGAGCACATGGTGCGTCGCGATCCCGCGCTGGTGGTGTTCGCGTTCGGCACCAACGAGGCCTACGACAAGCGCTTCGACGAGTCGCGCTTCGTGACGCAGTACGGCGAGGCGCTCGCGCGCATCCGCAGCACGCTGCCGAAGGCGAGCTGCGTACTGATGGCGCCCGGCGATCAGGGCAAGCCCGGCGACGAGCTGTCACCGGTGCACGATGCGAACCTCGCGATCGTGCGTCGCATCGAGCGCGAGCTGGCGAGCAAGCATGGCTGCGCGCTGTGGGACGCGCAGGCGTTCATGAACAACCCCGGCGGTATGGATGCGTGGGTGAAGGCCGATCCGCCGCTCGCGAAGGACGACTACGTGCACACCACGTCGCGCGGTGCATCGATGATCGCGATGGCGGTCGCGGACGCGATCATGTGGTCGTACGACGCGACGCGCGTCGACGCGTCAGCCGTCGCCAGCGGGCGCTGACGCGAGCGCCTTCGCTTCGTCGACCGAAGCGGCGCAGCGGAAGCCGAAGTGGTGGAAGTTCTCGATGGGATTCGCGGGCACGTGCGTGCGGCGATACGCACCGGTCGCGTAGCTCGCGTCCCAGTACCACGAGCCGCCGCGCACGATGCGAGTCGTGTGGCCGCGGCACTGCAGCGCGCCGCCGCACGGGCCCTTCGGATCGATGCCGCTGCACGCATCGCCGCAGCGCGCCCAGTCCTTGCTCGACCAGTCGTAGACCCACTCCCACGCGTTGCCGATCATGTCGCGTAGGCCGTAGCGATATGCGGGCCGCGAGCCGATCTCGAACGTGCGCCCGTTGTCGGGGTGCTCGCGCTTCTTCTTCACGCCGCAGCTGCGTCCGCGCTCGTCCTTGATGATCGCGCGCTCGCACGTCACCGGATCGTCGCCCCACGGATAGAGCTCGCCGTCGGGGCCGCGCGCGGCCTTCTCCCACTGCGCTTCGGTGGGCAGGTGCTTGCCGGCGAGCTCGCAGAACTTCACCGCGGCGAACCACGAGATGCCGGTGATCGGCTGCAGCGGGCGCGAGAAGTCGTTGTACAGCGGACCGCCGCGCAGACACTTCTTCTCCTTCTTGCACGCCGAGTACGCCTCGTAGGTGACCTCGTCGAGATCCATGTAGAACGTCTGCAACCAGATCGTCGCCTTGGGCCGCGTGTTGTCGGGCCCGTCATCGGTCCCCCGCACGAACGCCCCGCCCGGAATGCACGCCATCCCCAGCGGCGCGGGATCGAGACAAGGCGCGATGACCGTACCGTCCGGCAGCGTCGCCAACGGCGGCGGCGTTGCAGCGGGCGCAGCCGTAGCCGTAGCCGTAGCCGCAGGCGTAGGCGTAGGCGTAGACGTGGACGTAGACGTGGACGTGGACGTAGACGTGAACGTGGACGTGAACGTGGTCGTCGGCGCCCCCGCAGCCACCCCCGCACAAGCCCCCGAGAAAATCCCGACGACGCAAACCCCTCGCAGTGCCAGCATCACCGACGGACCTACCATCCATGTCTGCCGATCTCCACTACATGAACGCGAACGGCCTGCGCTTCGCGTACCACGAGCGCGGCACCGGTCCGCTCGTGTTGCTCGTGCACGGCTTCCCCGACACACCGCACACCTGGGACGCCACGATGGTCGCGCTCGCCGACGCGGGCTTCCGTGCGGTCGCCCCGTTCCAGCGCGGCTACCACCCGAGCGAGCCCCCGAGCACGGAGCAGTACGATTCCGACACGCTCGGCGCCGATGTGCTCGCATGGATCGCAGCGCTCGGTGAGACGTCCGCGATCGTCGTCGGTCACGACTGGGGCGCATCCGCAGCGTACGCCGCGGTCGGGCTCGCACCGGATCGCGTGCGCATGCTCGTCACCGTCGCGATCCCCCACCCGGCCGGCATCTTGCCGACGCCGAAGATCCTCTGGTCGGTGCGCCACTTCCTCTCGCTGCGTCGCAAGCACGCTGCGAAGTGGATCCGCGCCGGCGAGTTCGCGCACATCGACGAGCTCGTGCAGCGCTGGTCACCCGCGTGGAAGGTGCCGCCCGGCGAGACCGATGCGACCAAGCGATCGCTGCGCGAGCCCGGCTCACTCGAAGCCGCGCTCGGCTACTACCGTGCGCTGCGACTGTGGCTCCCGAAGTCGCACCGCGTGCCGGTGACGGTGCCTGCAGTCGCATTCGCGGGCACGCAAGACATGGTGCCGGTCGCCGCCTACGAGCGCGCGCGTCGTCGCTACCGCGATCGCTACGAAGTCATCGCGATGCCCGGCGGCCACTTCATGCACCGCGAGCACCCCGATCACTTCAACCGCGAGCTGCTGCGCGTGCTCACCCCGCTGCGCACCACCTGAGCCCTGATCACGGCAGCGCGTAGTGCTGCACCGCGTGTGCGCCCGCGCCGGCCATCGTCGTGAGGATGTCGAGATCGACGTTGTCGATCGTGTCGCACATGCCGTGGTAGCAGGCGTCGCAGGGTTGGTTGGCCTGGCCGCCGAAGAGCTCGGCCTCCTGCGGTGACTTGAGGTTCTCCGCACCGGTCGCGACGCCGCCCGCAGCGATGCCCGCGGACACGAACGGTCCATAGTCCGAGCGTCCGTCGAACGGCGCTTCGACGCTGCCGATGCCGGCCATGTCGAACCACTCCGCGAGCACGGACTCGAGCTCCGCCGAGCCCTCCGGTCCCATCGTGCCGTAGGCCGAGCCATCGCCGTCGTGGCGATACGGGATCCAGTTCGGTGAGCCCAGCATGTCGAAGTTCACGTACGCCGCGATCGCAGCGCGTCCAGCCTCGTCGAGGCCGTCGACGTAGTGCTGCGAGCCCACGAGCCCGACCTCTTCCGCGGCCCACCATCCGAAGCGCACGCGTCGCGTCGTCGCACAACCTTCGAGCGCGCGCGCGATCTCGAGGAGCGCGGCCGAGCCCGTCGCATTGTCGTTGATGCCCGGCCCCGCCGGCACCGAGTCGAGGTGCGCACCGAGCATGATCACGTCGTTCGGATCTCCGCTCGCGGTCTCGGCGACGAGGCTCGAGGTCGGACGCAGATCGACTTGCACGTCGACGTCCATCGCCGCAGTGACGCTGCCCGCGGGCGCCTGCGCCATCGCTGCGCCGATGCCATACGTCGTGAGCAGCACCGGGATCGTCACGTACGTCTCCGCGCCGAGCCCCGACAGCCACACGCCCATGCGGCTGTCGTCGTTGCCTTGGTTGAAGATGATCGCACCGACCGCGCCCGCATCCTGGGCGTTCAGCACCTTCTGGAACGTGTAGCAGGTGCCGCGCTGGATCACCGCGATGCTGCCCGCAGGAAATCCCGCGAAGTCGCCGGCCTCGCAGCCCGACGTCGAGTTGTTGCCGAGCCCGAGCTGCACGTCGACCGCACGCGCCGTCGCACTGACGTCGCCGGGCGCCGAGTAGATCGCGACCTGGAAGTCGGCCCACTCGACGTAGCTCTGCTCGCCCTGCCACGACAGGCTCGACGGTCCGAGGATGCTGAACACGTTCACGTCGAAGTCGTGCGACGCGACGGCATAGCCCGCGCCTTCGAGCTGCGTTCGCACGTAGTCGAGCGACGCATCGTAGCCCGGGCTGCCCACTGCACGATTGCCACCGTTGGCGATCGCGAGCTCGTCGAACGCGACCAGATGCGCCTGCAATCCCTCGGCCGTGATCGCGGCGGGAAGATCGTCGCAGCTCGGCGTGCCCGTCTCCGACGATGCGTCGTCACTGCTCGCATCGCTGCTGCTGCTCGTCGACGAGTCGACCTGCGTGGTCGCATCGGTCGTCGTCGTGGTGGTCAGCGTCGCGCTGCCCGACGTGGTCGGCGACGTGCTCGAGCTGTCGCTCTCCGCCGCGCTCTCGGCCGACGATCCATCGCCGCCACAGCTCACCACCACACCGAGCACGCACACCCTCGACGTCCAACGCATGGCCACGACCATACCGCTTCGTGGCCGCGTCGCGGTGTCTTCAGGGCTTGTTGTCGAAGCGCGGGGGCGCGCCGGCCACGTCCGCGGGGCCCTCGGTCTTGTCGGGCACGCAGATGCTCGGCGCCTCGGCGCGGCTCGGCGACGCGATCTTGCGGGCCGTCGCAGCACAGCTCCAGCCCTCGGGGCACGTGCCGCGGCCTTCTCCGCGGCAGCGCTGCGTGCAGATCGCATCGGAGTAGCCCAGTCCGATCGTGCACACCCCGCTCTCGCACGCGTCGCCGCGATCGCAGGGCTGCCCGATCGCACGACCGCGCTCGCATGCGATCCCCAGCACCAACGCGAGCCACCAGGTCGCGCGCGGACGCAGGCGATCGACGAGCAGCATCGAGGCGCAGCATCGCCGGCCGAGCGCGCAGGCGCAACGTCCGGCTGGCGACAGTGGTGGCCAGCTCGGTCGTCGAGCGCGCGCAACTGCTTGATCCCGTGCGTTGCGGCCCGTGGCACGCGATTCGCTCGGCGCGGCCGGATGCCCCGCCGCAAGGTCGCCCGGCTCGCCCTCGTCCTGGTCTGCACCGCGCTCGCGTGCGGCTCCGATCCGTCCGGCGGCGATGGCCGTGACGATCGCTTCGGCGCCGGCAGCGGCAAGGCGGACGGCGGCCTGTCCGACGCGGAGATCGCCGGCGTGCTCGCAGTCGTCAACGCGCTCTCGGTGCAGGAGCTCGACGACGACGTCGGCCTCGATCGCCGCGCCGCAGACGGCATCGTCGCGCAGCGCGACGACGACGGAGCGTTCGAAGATCTCGCAGCGCTCGACGCAGTGCCGTACGTCGGTCAGTCCGCGCTCGACAAGCTGGTCGAGTACGCGACGGACAACGGCTTCGTCGACGGCGACGACGCTGCGCCCGCGTGCTTGATGATCAGCGAGTACGCCGAGGGCCAGGGCAACTACAACAAGGCGATCGAGGTGTGGAACTGCGGCGACGAAGCGATCGCGCTCGCCGGGCGCTCGCTGTGCCTGGTGCGCAACGGCGATCACGAGTGCACGGTCACCAACGAATTCTCCGACGTGCAGCTGCCCGCGGGCGACACGTGGGTGGTGTGCCGCACGCTCGGCGGCACGTTCAACGATCCGATGCAGACGCTGCGTGATCGCTGCGATCAGGAGATGCCCGGCGTCGTGCTCATGAGCGGCGACGATCGCTTGGCGGTGCTCGATCGCGACGACACCGTGCTCGATGCGTTCGGCCGCTTCTCGTGGCGCCCCGGGTTCGAGATCTGGGCGGACATGGTGCTGCGGCGCTGCGATCTCGCGCCCTACCTCGGCACCGCGTTCTTCACCACCGAGGGGCACTACACCCGCCACTCGCGCCACGACCACACGAACCTCGGCATCGCCCCCACCGACGGATGCTAGGAGCCCGACCCCGTATTCACGCGCAATCGCGCGCGAGTCGATCGGCGCGACGCAACAGCGTCGGGATGCGAAAGGGGCCGTGCATCGTCGCGATCGCGGCAGCGGCAGCATCCGGTGCGAGCCCGGCTGCGCCGACGCGCAGCGGTCGCAGGCTCGTGCCGCGCAGCACGGGGATCGAGATCACGTCGTCCTTCAGCTCGGTCTTCGCGACGCCGACCACCGCGACGCCGAGCGCCTCGTGCAGGCGTGCGCCCAGGCCCGCGCGCCCGTCGGGCGGCAGCCACACGTAGGCGTCGACCACCACGGTCGCGATCGTGCGCGGTGCGATCGCGGCGGCCATTTCGGCGAGCACGGCGAGCAGCGGCGGGAGCTCGCGCAGCCACAGCTCGCCGGCGCGGTACGGTGCGGCCGCGGGCAGCCGCACCACCGCTTCGTGCAGCGACGTCGCCGCGCTCCACGTCTCGAACGCGACCGCCGCAGCCACGCACTCGCGCGCGCGATAGTCGACGTCGACCGCGACGATCATAACCACGACGCGAGCGGCATCGAGTAGAGCAGCTCGAACTTGCTCGCGAGCTCGGGCGGGTCCTGGAACGTGCCGGCCTGCGCGAACGTGATCGGCGCGGACAACGGCAGCATCTCCTCGCGGAAGCGTCGCGCGAGCTCGGCGACCATGCCGGGGTCGCGGATCGCGATCGCGGTCTCGCTGTTGAGCCGTTCGCTGCGGGGATCGAGGTTGTACGAGCCGACGATCGCCTCGCGCTCGTCGAACAGCGCCAGCTTCGCGTGCAGCGTGCCCTCGCCCGCCGCGGGCCCGATCCACTCGTGGATCTTCACGCCGCTGCCGTCTGCGCGCATGAGTCGGCGATAGCCGTGACGCGACATCGTGGCGACTTGCGCGATGTCGTTGCTCGCGGGGCTGTTGGTCAGCACGACGACCTCGACGCCGCGATCCACCGCGCGCAGCAGCGCGTCCGCGACCTGCCGCGACGGGATGAAGTACGCGTTCGCGACGAGGATGCTGTGCTCGGCGTTCTCGATCTCCGCGAGGTACGCCTGCAGGATGTAGCTCTCGTGGAAGCGCGGCCGGCTCTGCAGGAAGCGGATCGCCGCGGGTGCCCAGCTCTGGCCGGGATCCGTGCGCGTCGTCGCGTCGACGGCCGCGCGCAGCGTCGCGTCGGTCCAGGTCGGGATGTCGACGCCCGCGATGCGCTGCTGCAACGTCGCGGAGAGCTTCCACGCGTTGTCGGGGTCGAGCACGCGCGGCAGTCGGCCCTTGATGCCCTTGAAGAAGTCGTAGTTGCGATCGAACGCGGTGAGCGGATCCTGCACGATCGCGCCGCGCAGGAGCACGTCCTGATCGCGCCAGCGCTGCAGCGGCTCGCTCGCGACGCGGAAGTACTCGTTGGCGAGGTTGAGCCCGCCCACGATCGCCATGCCGCGCTCGGAATCTTCGCCGTCGACGATCCACAGCTTGTCGTGGAAGCGCTTGTTGGCGTGCAGCGGATCGTAGAGCTTCTCGGCGGTGAGCCACTCGAGGTAGAGCGCCTCGTAGCCCTCGACCTCGACGCCGCTGCGCTTGAGATCGAAGTACATCCACTGCGTCTGCCAATCGAGGTTGCTCGCGGCGTCGACGATGACGCGCACGTCGAGCCCGTCGGCCTTGCGCTGCTTCAAGAGCGCCGCGATCGCGAGCCCGGTCTCGTCGGCGCGGAAGATGAGCGCCTGGATGCGGATCGATCGCTGCGCGGCCGCGAGCGACAACAGGCGCACGCCGAGCGCCTCGGGCCCGGTGATCGGCGTGACGGTGCCGGGCGAAGCACCGCCGCTCGCATCGCGCACGGGAAACACACCTTCGCATCCGACGTTCTCGTCGGGGCTACACGTCCACTCGAACGCGGGATCGAAGAGCGACACGCCGATGGGGATCGTGACGTCCGAAGGCGGCGTCTCGCAGCGACAGGCCGCGACGAGCGCGAGCACCAGAAGCGCGAAGCGACCCGACACTCGTGCGATCATGCCACGACGTCCGTGGCCGGTCCGCGGGCCACCCTCCGTGACCGCGCACGCGCAGCGCCATGGCCATCGATGTGGCACGTGATATGCTGAGTGGCGGATCGATGGAACCGACCGACGCCACGGTTCGCATGCTCGAGAAGATCCAAGGCACGCTCGTCGCGATCGACGACCGCCTCGCGACGATGGACGGCCGCCTCGCGGCGCACAACGAGAGCCTCGCGCAGCACAGCGAGAGCCTCGCGCAGCTCCACGTCGACATGGCGCTGAACAACGAGACGCTCGGCATCATGAACATGCGCCTCGCGTTCCTCGAGCGCGCAGCGACGGTCGCGACCCAAGGCCGCTCGAACCTCGACGATCGCGTCGACCGTCTCGAAGCCCGCGTCGACGAGCTCGAACGCAAAGAGTGATCGCGTAGCCCGAACGCAAGAACGCCGCGCCCGACGGAGTCGAGCGCGGCGTCGTAGTTTCAGCGATGCGCTAGCTCAGTCCGGCCAGAGGCACGCGATGTCGGCGAAGCAGTCCATGCCGTCGGGGCAGGTCTCGCCGCCGCTGCAGTCGAGGATGCACACGTTGCCGAAGCCCAGGTCGGTGCAGATCGGCGCCGCGGTACCGGTGCCGGGCATGTCGTAGCAATCCGCGTCGGTCGTGCAGCCCAGCTCGGCGCACACGCCGACCGTGGCAGGCATGCCGTTGTCGATGATGCAGGTGCTCTCTTCTTCGGCGCAGTTCGCCGTGACGTCGGTCATGCCGTCGTTGAGGCAGTCGCCCCACGGATCGCCCATGTTCGGCACGCAGGTCGAGTTGTCCATCGGGTCGATGTTGCCGGGGCAGTCACCGTTGCCGCACGAGCCGTCCTCTGCACACACCTCGCACGAGTCGACCGATGCATCGGCGCAGTCGGAGTCGACCGCACCGCAGCCGCAGTCGCAGGTGCCGTCGCCGTAGAACTGCGGGTTGCAGGTCCACTCATCGGGCACGCCCTCGACGGGCGCACAGTTGGCGGTGTCGTTGGGATCGATGGTGCCGGGGCAATCCCAGATGTTGCACGCGCCGGGATCGTTGCAGTAGACGCACGTACCGATGTCGCCGTCGGCGCAGTCGGGATCCGGGATGCCGCAGCCGCAGTCACAACCGTCGTCGGTGCCGTAGTAGTCGGGGTCGCAGTTCCAGACGCCCATCATGCCGGTGTCCGAGCTGCTCGACTCCATCGCGCTGCTGCTCGACGAGCTCTCGGTGCCGTTGCTCGAGCTCGAGCTCTCGGGGTTCTCCGTGGTCTCGGTCGTCGGGTTGTCGGTCGTCTCGGTCGTCGGATTGTCGGTCGTCTCCGTCGTGTCCGTCGTCGACATCGTCGTCGTCATGTTCGTCGTGTCGGCGGTCATCGTCTCGTCCGTCGTCATCGTCGTGCTGACGGTGACCGATGCGGTCGAGTCCGGATCGTCGTCGTTCGACGTCGACGTGTCGTTGTTCGTGTCGCTCGCGGTCGGCTCCGTCGAATCATCGGGGCAGCCGGCGAGCAGGAAGCTCATACAGAGCGCGGGGCCAAAGAGCAGCGTGGACTTGGTCATGTCGTTTCAACCCGTTTCGTTGAGTAGCTTCGGGTCTCGCCGCGCCCGCAACCCCGCGAGCACGCGTCTCCGAAAAGTTCAAAGGAAGCCCGCTCATACCGCGTAATTGCCGGGTGTGGGCCGCGCCTACATGTGAGCAGGCGCACCGAGCACTGACAGTATCGGCCGGTGCATCTGAGCGATCGATCAATCGCTGCCGACGGGCAGCGCCGCGACCTCGCCGAGCGCCCAACGCCACCCATCGATCCGCAGCTCGACGATCTGCTGCGCATCTTCGACATAAACCTTGAACGTGCGCACGTCCGCGATGAACGGCGCATCACCGACCACGGGCGCGACCGGCCCCGTCACGCGCTGCACCACTTCGTCGCCCTCGCGCAGCACCACCTCGAGCACGCCGCGAATGTCGCTGCGCACGATCGCATGGACCAGCACGCGCGGCGGCAAGCCGCTGCCATCGATCGCACGCGAGACCTCCGCCCACGCACCGACGAGCTGCGGCGGCGAGCCCGCCAGCGTGCGGCCGCCGCCACCCCAGGGCGGCGTTCCGCAGTCGCACGGTTTAGTCGTCGCAGCAGAGCGCCAACGCGAGCGTCTGGTCGGTCGCGTTTCCGGAGCCGAAGCGACAGGCCCATCCCGTGGTGTCGGTCGTCACTTCCCACCCCTCGCTGTCCGGAACGTTTCCATCCGGACTGCTCGACTCGTAGGGATGGCTTTGGAGTACCTGACGATTGAGCTCCGCGCCATAGCACCCGCCGGATAGGACTTGTTGGCTCGAAGGACACGCCGCTTCGCGCGTGTGAACGGCGCTACTGGTCGCCGGAGTCGACTTCACCCAATCGCAAGTCAAGAACGCCGCGTCGGCGTTGACCGTGCGAGTGGCTCCCTTCAGGGGCACGTCGGCTTGCGGCGAGTCATCGACCGCCGCGTCGTGCTCGTCGAGTTCCTCCGCTTCGAGATCTCCAGCGCGGAGCTCGTCGTCGTTGTGCTCGGGATCGCAGGCGAGACAGAGAGCACCGAGCAGGAGCACCATGTTGTGTTGTTGGCGTTGCATCTTCGATTCTCCTTTGTTCGAGCGTGTTCGCGAGCACGGAGCGCTCGCGCATTCGAGATACTCGACGCAACCCATGCGAGTAAGTCCACCGATGGAGGGAACCAGATGGGTAGCCCTACATCGGATCCACTTCGAGACTCGAAGGAGTCGATCGATCACTCGGCCACCTCGCAGCTACGTGCTCGATCGATCACTCGGTGATGCCGCGGGCGCTCACGTTGACGGACGAGCAGTTCGCGGGAAGACTCGCGACCATGGTGGGAACAATCGTCTGGCTGGGTCAGGAGACCGCGTTCTACGTGCGCATCGGACACGCGCTAGGTCGATGGACGCCTTCGTTCACCATCCGCCGGTGCACGCCACTCGACCCTGAGATGGTCGACCCGATCGCGGGCGTCCTGCTCACGACGGGCGCCGATGACGAGGGCGCCGATGCCATGCAACAGCTGCTCGGGCCACCATGGTACTGCTGCACGCTCGCGGTCTTGCCAGCTGCAGAATGGGATCCTGCTCTCGCAATTGAGCTGCGGCGGCACGGTGCTCACGATGTCGTGCCTGTCCTTCAGGACGGCTCGACGACTTCGATCCTAGCCGCGCTTCTGCGAGTGGTTTCTGCCACGTTTGCCTTCCGTTCGACGCTCGTTGCGATCGATCGCGACGAACGTCCAACGCTGGTCACGCATGTGCCCGAGCCGCGTGAAGCACGAGATTTCGAGCCCGTGCGTGCGCGGGCAGAAGAAGCCGGGCTCACGCCGCGTGAGACGGATGTCTATCTGCTCCTCTCCGCTGGTCTGCAGGGGAAGGAAATCGCGGCGCGGCTGCTCATCTCGCCGAACACCGTGAAGCGACACTCTCGTGAAGCGTGCCGCAAGCTCGGCGTCAACACGATGAAGGCGGCACTCGCAGGCCTGATCGCGCGCGACACTCCATCGCGCGTACGAGTACCCGCGCGCCGACTCACCTAGGCGTACCGAGATCGAAATCGAAGCCAGCGCGCGGGAGCTTTCCGTTCGAATCGATCTGAATGCGCAGGTCGACGAGATCCGCAGTCGGGAGCTCGACCGTGATCGGCTGCCGACCGGGTCGGCGTCGCAGTCGCGTCCGCGAGAGCTCGGTCCATTGTGCGTCGGTGCCGCGAGCCGAGACGACGAGCTCTGCCTGACCTTCGAACAGCCGAAGCTCGGGATCGTCGATCGCGAACCATCCTTCGATTGCGCGACCTCCCGCGGCCACACCGGGAAGCACGAGCTCGATGTCCTCATCGGGCCGTGCTTCGATGCGGATCGAGCCGCCGATCTGGTGGTTCACCATCAGTGGTCCCGGGCGCACGCCGCTGGCGGACGTGTGCGCGCCCGCCCGAAACCAACCGCTCGCGAGGACCGCTTCACGTTGCACGCCATCGCGCCAGCGCACGAGTGCAGGGATCGCGACGAGCGCGAAGCCGAGCAACACGAGCCACGCTGGTACACGCATGAGCGCAGCGTTCAGCAATCGCGTTGACACCAACGCGCGGCGCCGCGCCCATGCGAGCATGCCGATCATCGTGATCGTGCAGAACCACCCGACTAGATCTGGCCTCGTGAAGTGGCGGTATCGTAGCTGCCAACGACCGTCAGCAGCATCCGCGGCGAGCAACACGGGATCGCGTGGTGACGCCTGGTCGCCGTGTCGTGCCGGCACCTCCTTCGCGCGTCGCTCGTCGGGAGTCACGCTGGCCGCGGAGCCGAGCACCGGCACCTCGTACCACGGCACCACGACGCCATCTCTGCGCAGCTCCCAGCGCGGATACCCGGCAACGTTCCACACAATGCGTCCGCCCTCGGACCCGCGCACGTCGACGACGACACCTTCGCCGTCGGGATCGTCGTCGACGACCGTGAGCTCGCCGGCGCCCTCGAGCCGGGCGACTTCTTCGACCAACGGGCGCTCGAGTACACGGATGCGCCCGAACGCCGCCACGGGATCGCCACGCCGGCCATCGAGCGCGACGACGTAGCGCACGCGCAACCGATCGAGCACGAGTTCGTCGTCGCTCTCGATGCGGTGGATGAAGTTGTCACCCGGCGTGAAGCCGATCTTGTAGGCCGGCGCATCCGTGTGGGCCGGCGCATCACCGAAGCCGTGGCCATGCCGCGACTTCGCCTCGTACGCGAAGCGCCAGAATTCGTCACGCGCTGACCATTGCTCGCGCGCCCATGCAGAGTAGGCGCGCCACTCATGCTCGAACGCGAGATCGTCGTCGCCCGCACGGCTGCGCTGGATCTCCCCGACGGCTCCCGCACGGATGCCGTTCGCGGTGCCGTGCACGATCCATGCGATCCACGTGCAGCAAGTTGCAGCGAGCGCGAGCGCAACGGCGCGCGGCCACCCTCCGGAAGCGCGAGCGAGCCGCGCGCGTGCCCGCTTGGCCGCGCTGACGACGACCCACGCGGCGCAGAGGAACATGCCCGGCTTTGCGCAGATGACGAAGCGCTGGTACTGCAGGTAGCGGAAGCCGTCGGAGAGTAGATCAAGGCGAAGCCGCGCGAATGCGTCGGCCGATGCGAGCAGCCACATCACGAGCGACGCGATCGCGACGAAGCGTGCGATTACCGGTCCTCGGACCATCGCGAAGAGCAGCCCCAGCGAGATCGCCCAGCCGACCGCGATCGGCATCTCCTTCGCCCAATAGCCGTTCGCGACCCAGCCGACGAGCTCGTCGAGCTCGAGCCACAGCGTGCCGAAGTGCGCCATCCAGGCGCGATGCGCCAGCATCGGTGCGTACCACCACGCCGCCAGCATCGCGGCACCGCAACCGGCGAGCGCCGCGAAGACGCTCGCACGCACGAGCCGGCCACCCCCCGCAGTGCACAGCACGACGATCAACATGCACACCGCGATCATCGGCAGCGCTCCCGGGTGCGCGAGGAGTGCGAGCGCGAACAATCCCATCGCACGCACGAGCGCGCGCGCCTCCGTTTCCACGGCACGGATCGCGGCCGCGAGCAAACCGAAGCCCCACCACGCGAGCGCGACCGCGAGCGGATGCATCCACACGCCGAAGAACACGGTGAAGCGCCAACCACCTTCGCGTCCGGTCCCGGGATCGAGCAGGCACAGCGCGGCCGCGACGACGCCGGTCCAGCGCCCGAGCCCACTGCCCCGCGCGAACCCGACCATCGCGAGGCCGATGGTCATGTAGCCGATCCAGAACGCGATCGCGTAGCAGGTCGTCCACGGCAGCAATGTCAGCGACGCTGCCCGCAGCGCGACGACGACGAGATCGGCGAGCACCGGATAGAGCTCGCCGACCGGGAAGCCGAAGTACCACGCCGACGACCACGACGCGATGTGGCCATCGGCCAACGCTTGCCCGACGAGATACGCGCGCGCGAGATGGATCGGATGATCCTGGGAGACCGGCATCCGCAGCGGCGCGGGCCAGACGAGCCACGTCGCGAGCGCGACGACGAAGATGATGTCGGCGCGCGCGAGCAACCAGCGCGCGAGCCGAGTCGCTGGCGTCACGCGACTCCAGTCCGGGGCCGCAGGAGGAATGCGACCGCGCGATCGAGCACCTGCGCGCGCCACTGCAGCATCGCATGCACGCCACCGACCAACTGGGGATCGACGCCGGGCAGCGACATCTCGGAGATCGCGACCACGCCGTCGTCGTCGCCGTGCAGCCACGGATTCCAGCCGCGCGCGTCGCCGCGACCGCCGGCGAGCACGAGCACGTCGGCGCTCGCAGGCAACGCCGGCAATCGTTGCGCACGCGCGGGCACGAGCTCGTCGGCCGCGTCGCCGTACAACCAGCGGAACAGTCGCTGCCCGCGGTTCCTCTCCGCGAGCGCCGAGCCTTGGTTGGGCGGCGACAACATCACCACGCGCTGGCTCGGCCCGAGCGTGTGCCCGCCTCCGAGATACGCGCGCACCACCAGACCACCCATCGAGTGGGTGAGGAAGCCGATCTCGGCCGGCGGTGCATCACCGAGCCAGCCGCGCACGAACGTGTCGAGCGCGGCCGCGTGATCCTCGAGCGTGCCCTTGCGCGTGGGATAGTCGAACGCGCGCGCACGCAATCCGCGACGACGCAGGTATGCGGCGGTCGGCTGCAATCCCAACGACGATCGCAGCGCACCGTGCAAGAGCACCACCGGCAGGCCTTCGCTCATGCGTCGTCTTTCTGCGCGGGGCTCCACGGCCCACCTTCCCACGCGCGCATGCCCTTCGGATCCGCCGCGGCACGGGCCGCACGCGCGCGCGCGATGCCGCCGAGCACCGCGAGCAACGCGAGCGCGGCGAGCTGGCCCCCCGAGAACGGCCCCATCACCGACTCGGGCGCATCGGCGCGCAGCGGCTCTTCGACGAAGCTGCGCGCCGCCACCAGCATCGCGGCGGTGGCGAGGAACACCTGCCCGCTCCATCGTCGCCGCGATCGCAGCCGCAGCGCGACGATCAGCGCGGCGACGGCGAGGAAGAAGCCGATGATCTGCGTGGGGTACACCGGCAGCGATTGCGTGGCGCCGCTGCCGAGCAGCTGCGCGAGCTCGCGACGATGCTCGACGAACGCGGGCGAGCCCTCGGGGAAGCGCAGCGCGAACGCGAAGTC
>DASZPU010000445.1:0-4067 GCA_035550195.1 Nannocystaceae bacterium | reverse complement strand
GCGGCCTGCCGTGCACGACGCACGACGACTGCACCGACGCCGAGGCCTGTGGCGCGATGGACACGTGCGTCGCCGTCGCGTTCTGGGCGTGTCGCCTCGAGTGCGACGCGGGCCAGACCTGCAGCGACGGCATGACGTGCGCAGGAGATGCCTGCGCGTATCCGTGATCAGCCCATGTTCTGGCCCACGCGGCTCATCACGAGCTTCGCGAGCCCCTTCAGCGTGTCGAAGACGCCAGTGCCGTTCTTTGCGGCGGCTTCGAACTCCGGCACGTTCATCGGGTTGATGTGCGGGCGCATCTCTTCGACCGACATCACTTCGGCGAGGTCGCGCTTGTTGTACTGCACGACGTTGGGTACCTGCGCGAGCGTGGTGTTGCACTCGTTCAAGTTGGTCTCGAGGTTGTCGAAGCTCTCGACGTTGGCCTCGCTGCGGTTGCGCTGCGAGTCGGCGACGAAGATCACGCCGTCGCTACCGCGCAGCACCAGCTTGCGGCTCGCGTCGTAGAACACCTGACCCGGCACCGTGTAGAGGTGGAAGCGCACCTTGTAGCCGCGGATCGAGCCGAGATCGATCGGCAGGAAATCGAAGAAGAGCGTGCGCTCGGTCTCCGTCGCGAGCGAGATCATCTTGCCCTTCGATTCGGGCTTCGTGGTCTCGAAGATGTGCTGCAGGTTCGCCGTCTTCCCGCACAAGCCGGGGCCGTAGTAGACGATCTTGCAGTTGATCTCCTTGGCGAGGTGATTGATGTAGGTCATGCGAGCCTCGCCTTCACGCGCGCGCCCACGCCGTCGACCAGCGCGCGCACCTTCGCGGGCGCGATGTCCATGTGTCCCCCGGCTTCGACGAGCACGTCGAGCTCGGGCGCGCCGAGCGTGCCGTCGGCCAACGCGATCAACGTCGCCAGCTCGAGCGCCTCGACGCGATCGTGCTCGACCTCGAGGTCGGCGGCGACCCGTGCGAGTCGCTCGCGTCGACCGAGCGCGGCCACGCCTTCGTCGAGATCGCGGAAGTGCAGCTCCAGCACGTCGTGATCGAGCGCCGCGCCGGTGATGCTCTCGAGCAACCGCGCGAGCGAGCTGCGCTCGCGATCGTCGAAGCCGTCGGCGGACGCCACGAGATAGCCGAGCTCGAGCACCGTCTGGAAGCGGCGTGCGGTGTCGAGATCGCTGGGTGTCTCGGCGGCGGACTGCTGGGCTCCAGCGCGCAGCCGCGCCGCACGGGCCTCGTCGCCGATCGCTTCGGCGTGGATCGCCGCGGCGAGCCGCTCTGGATCGGCGCCGGCGAGCGCGATCGCATCTGATTCGGGCATGACGCCAGATTACACCACGCGCTCGTGCGCGAGCAGGCCCAGCATCACCGAGTCGCAGATCTCGCCCGCGACGTGCCAACGCTCGCGCAACAGGCCCTCGCGGCGGAAGCCCAGCCGCTCGAGCAACGCGAGCGAGCGATCGTTGCGCGGATCGACGTCGGCCTCGATGCGATGCAGTCCGAGCTCGTCGAACGCATACGCGAGCGTGCGCGCGACCGCTTCGCGCGCGAGGCCACGCCCCCAGTGCGCGCTGCCCAGCGCGAACCCGATCTCGGCGCGACGATGCGTGCGATCGATCCACGCGATCGTGCAGGTGCCGATGATGCGATCGCGCTCGTCGGCGATGCCCCACTGGTAGAGGTCGCCCGCGACGAAGTGCTCGCCGATCCGCCGCAGCAGATCCTCGGCCGCGCTGCGATCGACCATCGCGGGTGAGCTCCAATAGCGCGCGACTTCGCGGTCGCCGAAGATCGCGAACAGATCGTCGACGTCGCGGTCCTCCAACCAGCGCAGACGGACGCGCGCGGCGGACAGCGTGGGCAAGCGGTCGGTCATCGGTGCCGCGCAGCATGCCCGACCCGGGCGCGCGTCGTCGCGACGATTGCCCGACTCGGGCAACGCGCTGGAGCGATCGCGCCGCTGGAGCGCCGCTCCGGGCTGGCATCGCGCTTGCTCATGGGGTCGGCGATGCATCGCAAAGCCACTCTGCTCGCGCCTCTCCTGCTCGGCCTCGCGACCGCGTGCGCGGCGGGCAGCGACGACTCGCCGGCCGACACCGACATCGGCTCGACCGGATCCGCCGACGCGGGCAGCACGAGCGGCGACGCCGGCAGCGAAGCCGACGACAGCGGTGGCGAAGCCGGCGAAGACGACGATGGTCCTGCAGATGGATCCGAGAGCGGTGGACCGCAGGGCACCGGCGCCGCCGAGACATTGGTCGCCGCGCTGTGCGAGTGGGACTTCCAGTGCTGCGGACGTGGCGAGCTCGACTATCGCCTCGGGCCCTTCACCGCGGATGCAGCCGATTGCACCGCGCGCTTCGTCGAGCAGCTGCAATCGAACGACAACGTGAACGAGTCGCCGCGCGGCGACCTGCTCTACCTGCTCGGCTTCGCGGTCGATCTCTCGCGCAGCCAGCTCGACGAAGCGGCCGCGCAGGCGTGCGCCGACGCGATCGCTGCACGCGAGTGCAATGCGACCGGCGAAGTCGGTGCGTGCGTGCCCGGTGGCGCCGACGATCCCTGTCGGCTCGATCGCATGTTCACCGGCCTGCAAGACGTCGGCGATCCCTGTAGCGCCGCGCTCGCGGGCTTCGGCATCGACATCGAGTGCGCGCCCGGCAGCAACTGCGAGAACGTCGACGAGGACTGGATCTGCGTCGACAAGGGCCTGGTCGACGAGTTCTGCGAAGGCGACGACAAGTGTGAAGGCGGGCTCTACTGCGACCTCGGCACCGGCCGCTGCGCCGCGCGTCACGACGTCGGCGAGAGCTGCTCGTTCGAGGACGAGCTCGCGCCCGATCTCGGCACCGAGGTCGTGCCGTGCCTCGAGCACCTCTCGTGCGACCCGCACGGCAACACGTGCGCGGCCTACTGCACCACCGGCTTCACCTGCGCCGCCGACGAATCGTGTGCCGAGGGCGAGTCGTGCATCCCCGAGGACATCGGCGACGGCGTGTATGCCTACTGCGCCGCGCGCGGGCTCGACAACGGCGATCGCTGCGACACGCACCGCGATTGCGGCGACTCGCTCTACTGCAACGGCAGCTCGTGCGAGCACGATCTGTTGGTCGGCGAGGCCTGCGGTGCCGACTTCCAGTGCCCATCGGGCGCCTACTGCTCGGGCACCTGTCAGATCGTGATCAACGCGGGTGCAGCGTGCGTCGGCGACGTGCAGTGCAACCCCGACACGACCGTCGGCTGCATCACCAGCGGCGACGGCACGCTGTGCCGCACGGCGTTGCTCGCCGACAACCAACCGTGCGTGCCGGCCGAGCGCGCGGGCGGCAACTGGTGCGTCTCGGGCATCTGCGAAGATCTCTCCGACGACGCGACCGCGAACCCGCGCTGCCAGCCCGGCGCGCTGTCGGGCATCGCGTGCGACGAGAACGACGCCACGCACGGCGTGCCGCGCTGCGCGACCACGCACTACTGCGACGAAGGGATCTGTCATCCGAAGGCGGACGCCGGCGGTGACTGCGAGGACGACGGCGCGCTGCAGTGCATGAACGGCACGTGCCAGACGATCTGGAGCGGCGAGCACTGCACCGACGCGCCACCACTCGGCAGCGAGCACATCACCTGCGACGGTGCGTGATGGCCAACGACGACTTCCGTGCGCGGCTGCGCTACCGACTCGACGGCTTCATCGGCGGCGGCGCAGGCAAGCAGCTGCTCTTCCTCGCCGTCATCACCGGATCGCTGGTCGTCTTCTTCACGCTGCTGGGGCTCGTCATCGGCGTCGGCCCCGAGCCGAACGGCGACGGCTTCTTCGCGCGCGTGGTCGAGACCGGCTGGTACTACTTCGGACGCGTGCTCGACTCGGGCACGTTCGTGGAGGACGCGGGCTACGTCAACCGCATCATCTCGGTGATCGTCACCGTGCTCGGTGTGGTGGTCGCGGGCCTGCTCATCTCGGCGCTCGCCGGCAACTTCTCCGCCGCGCTCGATCAGATCCGCCACACCGGCGCGCCGGTGGTCGAGAAGGGCCACTTCGTGGTGCTGGGGTGGAGCGAGAAGATCTTCTCGGTCATCGA
>DASZPU010000444.1:0-7554 GCA_035550195.1 Nannocystaceae bacterium | reverse complement strand
CGGATCATCTCCAACCCGGTGCGATCGCCGACGTGGGCGAGCCGCGGATAGCGATGACCGCCGAAGTTGCGCTGCAGGATCCGACCGTCCTTCGTGCGATCGAAGACGGCGCCCCACGCCT
The DNA here is from genome assembly GCA_035550195.1 of Nannocystaceae bacterium. GTDB lineage: Bacteria > Myxococcota_A > Polyangia > Nannocystales > Nannocystaceae > Xiheibacterium. The sequence goes on along the minus strand of DASZPU010000444.1, from coordinate 7,433 downwards.
CGAGCTCGCGCATGCGATCGGGGGCTTCCTTCGCGTGGTGCTCGGCCATGCGCCAGTCGTTCAAGTACTGGCCGCCGCGCATCGTGTCGGCGAAGTGGACCTTCCAGCTGTCGCGATCGTCGACGTTGGCCATCGCGGCCGCCATGCCGCCTTCGGCCATCACGGTGTGCGCCTTGCCGAGCAGCGACTTGCAGATGACCGCGACGTCGACGCCCGCAGAAGAAGCTTCGATCGCAGCGCGCAGACCCGCGCCGCCGGCTCCGATGACCAGGACGTCGTGCTCGTGGGTGGTGTACTCGGCCATGGCTCAGAAGATCCTGAAGTCGCTCCACACGCCCATCGAGCACATGCGGATGTAGAGGTCGGTGAAGCCGACCGAGGTGAGGCTGCACCACGCGAACAGCATGTGGCGGCGGTTGAGACCGGACACGCAGTCGTAGCAGCTCTTGCCGATCGGGCCCTTGGGCAGCTGATCCTTGCGACCGCCGACGAGGTGGCGCAGCGAGTGGCAACCGAAGGTGTAGCTCGCGAGCATGGTGACGTTGACGAGCATCACCAGGCTGCCGATGCCCATGTGGAAGCCGTCGTCCCACTTGAACGAGATGATCGCGTCGTACGCGAGCAGCACGATGAACACGACCGCCGCGTACATGAAGTAGCGGTGCACGTTCTGGATGATGAGCGGGAAGTAGCGCTCGCCGAGGTAGTGCTTGCGCGGCTCACCGACGGCACACGCGGGCGGATCGGCCCAGAACGACTTGTAGTACGCGCCGCGGTAGTAGTAGCAAGTGAGCCGGAAGCCGAGCGGGAAGATGAGGATGAGCCACGCCGGCGAGAACGGCAGGATCGACGTCGGCCACCACGTCGGCGGCGGACCGAACCACGCGTGCTTGCTCGTGCCGAGTAGCTCCGGCGAGTAGAACGGCGAGAGATACGGGCCGTAGGTGTAGTGCACGCCCTGGTACGCGGCCCAGTTCGCGTACGTGATGAAGGTGAGCAGGATCGTCAGCGTGAGCAGCGGCTCGACCCACCAACGGTCCTTGCGCTCGGTTGCGAGAAAGAGGCGGACTCTACGTGGGGCAGCGGTGGCTTCGGCCATCTCGATCGGTGCTCCGTGTGGCCCGAAGGCCGCCCGGACCTTACCGCCCGCGTACAGTGCTGGCAACCGTCGTTCCGCGCGGCGCAGCGGGCCGCCGCGCGGGTTTTCGCGAGCGGCGCGGTCACATCCGGGCGCGGAGCGTCACTGCGCCCAGCTGATCGTCGACGGTTCGACCATCCGCCGGCCCGAGCACGGGCGGCCGCGCTCCGACGAACCGCCCGCCTGTCCGCAGCTGCTCTCGCCCCAACACACGACGCTGCCGTCACGACGCACGACGCAGGCGTGATCCGAAGAGACCGCGAGCTGCGTCGCGTCGTCGACACCGGCGACCTCGACGAATTCCTCGCAGCGCGGCGATCGGCAGGGCTGCTCGCACCATACGTGGCCATCGCGCCCGAGGATGCAGGTCTGCGGGTTCGCGTGGACGATCGCGACCGCGGTGCTCTCCAGCTGCGGCGCGAGTAGCTCCTCGCAGAGCCGGCCATTGCACGCGTCGAAGCGAAGCGGCGTGCCGTCGTCGCGGATCGCGAGCAGTCGGCCGCGTGCGCCGACGATCGCTGCGATGTCGGTGCCGAGGATCAGATTCCGTTCGCCGTCGCCACACGTCACGGTGCCACCGACCAATGTGCAGCCGACCCCGAAGAAGGTGATCGGCTCGATGGGCGCGGCCGCGGGGCGCTCGCGCGTGCGCGTCGCGATCGGACATGCGAGGCTGCCGAAGACGCAGCCGTCGATCTGCGTCGTGCCGCGCGCGCCCCAGCACCACACGCTGCCGTCGACGAGCTCCGCACAGCTCTGCAAGCTGGTGGTCGTGATGCGGGCGACGGCGGCGGGCGGCGTCGTCGATCCGGGCGCGCCACACTCGGCGTCGACGCTGGGCATCGCGACGGCCGCAGGCGGAGCCGGGTCGGCGGTCACACCTTCGGGTTGGGTCGCGCCCGAGCAGGCCGTGCACGCGAAGAGTGCGAGCGCGAGCCGCCGTGCGCACACCATGCAAACGGAGTAGACCGGCGCGCGCGCGATCTGATCACTAGAACGCGACCTGCAGCTGCACGCGGAGCTGGTCGTCGCCGTGCTTCACCTCGCCTTCCTTGTAGAGGCGGAAGTAGTCGGCCTGCAGCTTGAGGTTGTGGCCGGCGAAGTAGTAGTTGAGGCCGCCGCCGATCTCGCCGCTGTCGCCGAGCGCGGTCTCGCCGCGGCGTAGGCCGTAGATCTGGCCGACGCGGAACGCGGGCTCGACGTACGTGCGCGGGATGAGGAAGGCGAGCTGTGCGAACCAGCCTTGGCCGTTGCGTGCGGCGTCGGGGATCGTCTTGCCGGGGCCTTCGATCGTGCCGGGCTTGCGTCGACCCGCGCGGAAGAGATAGCCGGCCTCGAGGTAGAAGCCCGCCCACTTCAGCAACAGATCGGCGGTGGCGTGGTGATAGTCGGTGGTGCCGCCGTCGGCCGGCGGCGCGCCGATGGTGCCGCGATCGTTTTTCGCGTTGTCCTGGTACGCATACGCGGCGCCGAAGCTCATGCGCAGCTTCTTCATGCGCGTCTGATCGGAGGCGTCGTAGTCGTCGAACTTGCCGAGCGGCATCACGTCGACGCGTCCGGTGTAGAGCAGGCCGAAGTCGCCGAGGCCTTCGACGTTGCGGCCCTTGCCGAGGAACACGCCCGCGAAGTAGCGCAGCTTGCCGAGCCCGAGGAAATCCTCGGAGCGCAGATCGAGGCCGATGTCGCGATCGAGGTTGAACTCGCCGTTGATGGTGGAGCGATCGATGAGCAGCGGGTTGATGTCTTGGATGAGGCGCTCGCGGCTGTACTGCGGGCGATACATGCCGACGCGCAGTGTCGCGTTCTTGAAGCGCTCGAACTGCATGTACGCGTCGTAGACGGGATGCGAGTGCAGCGTGCCGTCGCGCAGCTGCACCTCGCGCGGCGCGAACGCGAGCTGGAAGAAGTACTTGTTGTGCTTGCCGAAGACGTGGCCTTGGAACACCACACGGAAGCGACGGATCTCCACGCCTTGCTGCGCCTTCGGATCTGCACCGGGCGCGTTGTGGTGCACCATCGTGTACATGAAGCCGGTGCGCAGGCTGAGCCCGAACGCGAAGCGCTCGTCCTTGCTCACGAGGCTCAGCCCTTTGCCGGGCGCGAAGTGAGCCTTGCCGACATCCATGTCGGCCTTCTCGAGCGACAAACCATGCCGCGGTGGAAGAAACGCCTGCTCACCCGGATCCTCCGCCTTCACCTCTGCCGTCGTGGGCATAGACGTCGACGTAGTCGTGGTCGCGGAGGTGGTCGTGGCCGTGGACGTCGGCGCCTCCGCCTCCCCGTGATCGGAACCCGCGACGGGCTCCGCGGTCTCCACGGGCCCGTCGTACTCGCGCGGCACCGGCTCCTCCGCGCGGGCCGTGACGGCCGTGAAGGCCGTGATCACGGCCGCGGCCGCGTTCAGCATGCGAAACATGCGGTCAGCATACCGAACTCCCGCCCCGCGCGGTCAAGCGCGGCGAATTCTAGCTCTCGCGGAAGCGCTGCCAGTCGATGCCGAGCTTGCGCATGCGGGACCGCAGCGTCGCCGGATGGATCCCCAGCGCATGCGCAGCGCCGCGGTCGCCTTCGATGCGCCCGCCCGCGCGCCGCAACGCGGCCTCGATCGTGCGCCGTGCCACGGACTCGAACGAGTCGCGGTCCCGCGACGTGCGCTGCGTCGGCGGCAGTGCCCCGAGCGCGGTCGCGATGTCGAGCCGCAGCCCGTTGCCGAGGATCGCCGCGCGCTCGATCACCGCCGACAGCTCGCGCACGTTGCCCGGCCACTCGTAGGTGCGCAACAGCTCGAGATCCGCGTCGCTCGGCGTGAGCGCGACACCGTGCAGTCGCGAGCTCGCCCGCGCCGCGAAGTGCCGTGCGAGCGGAGCGATGTCACCGACGCGCTCGCGCAACGGCGGCAGCTGGATCGGGAACACGCTGATGCGATACCAGAGGTCTTCACGGAACTCGCCGTTGGCGATCATCGTGCGCACGTCACGATGCGTGGCCGCGACGATGCGCACGTCGGCAGTGAGCAGCTGTTGCCCGCCGACGCGCTCGAAGCCGCCGTCTTGCAGCACGCGCAACAGCCGAACCTGCGCCGCGAGCGGGAGCTCGGCGACCTCGTCGAGCAACAGCGTGCCGCCGTCGGCGCGCTCGAACCAACCGCGTCGCGTGTTGATCGCCCCGGTGAAGCTGCCGCGCTCGTGGCCGAACAGCTCGGAGTCGACGAGCTCCGCAGGGATCGCACCACAGTTGACGCGCAGGAACGGTCCGCCCGCGCGCCGCGACTGGGCATGGATCGCGCGCGCGACCACCTCCTTGCCCGAGCCGGTCTCGCCGAGGATGAGCACCGGCGCTTCGGTGCGCGCGACCTGATCGACGCGCTCCATCACGCCGCGCAGCCCGGTCTCGGCCCCGACCACCGACTCGCTGATGTCTTGCAGCTGCAGTCGGGAGAGCAGCGCACGGTTGTCGGCCTCGAACTTCTCGCGCAGACGCTCGAGCTCGTGCACGCGCGCGTCGTTGGCGATCGCGGCTTGCAACGGCTCGCGCAGGAGCAGCAGGCGTTGCGCGTCGGTGGGATCGAGCGCGCCGCCGAAGCACGCGACGAGCAGCGGCGCGCCGGCGAGCGACACGGCGACGAATGCCGCACCGGAGCCACCGAGATCGAGCGCATCGCGCAACGCGTCGTGCTCGTGCGCTTGCCAGCGCAACGGACCATCGGCCAGCGCGGCGCCGAGTCGCGCCGCGTCGAGCACCAAGTGCGGTGCTGCGGGTGGCCGCCCGTGCATCGACCAACCACAGATCAGATCGGCGCGACCATCGACGATGCGACGGAGCGCGAAGTCTTCGATCGCGATCGTCTCGCGCATGAGCTCCGCGAGTCGTTGCACCGCATCACCGATCGCGAGGTTGCGTGAAACGATGCGCCACGCGTCGAGCTCGAGCCGCGTCGCAGCCGTCATGGAACGCTCCGCCTTGACGGGCGTGATTTCACGGCCGTTGGCGTTAGATATGTCCACGCGCAAAGGCATTTCGGAGATCGGGCGTTACGAGTTCCATACGCCATTCGCGATGCAGTTGCCAGTCCCGAACCGTTCGGCCTTCGACTGCGATCCTGCAGTTTTTGCGGCGATTGGCAGTGTGAAAATCCGTGGCCCGTCACGGGTGCCCACGCCGGATCGCGGGCGCGTCACGGCACCCACCGCGTGCGCACGAGCGCGACTGCACGACATCGATCGCGCGCACGACGATGGCACGCGTCGTGCTCATCGCGGTCGCGACCCCACGGGTCCGACCCATGCGACGTTCCTTTCTTACTGCCGTATCACTCACGCTCACGTTCACACCCGCGCTCGCGCATGCGGGCGGCGACATCCTTTGTACCGATCTTCCCAACCCGGTGATCGGTGCTGGCGGCAGCGCGAGCAAGCCGCTGCTCGCGCTGGTCGGCGCCGCGCTCAACGACGTCGCCGATCCGATCACGCTCGTCTACCAATCGCCGGGTGCGTGCTTCGGCATCACCGCATACGTCGACGACACGCCCATCACGGGCACCGCGAGCTACTGGGACGCGGCCGGCAACGAGCTGAGCTGCACGCTGCCCGTGCTCGGGGTGAACCCCGACTTCGGCATGCTCGGCGTGCAAGCGACGCAGTGCGAAGGTGTCGACGCGATCCCCGACGGCATCGGCGAGTTCATCGGACCGGTCACGTCGTGGAGCCTCATCGTCCACGAAGACTCGACCCAGACGAGCATCAGCTCCGAAGGCGTGTACTTCGTGTACGGCTTCGGCGCGTCGGCGGGGCAGGTGAGCCCGTGGACGGAGGACGCGGAGCTCTACAGCCGCAACGCCACGTCGGCTGCATGGATCGCGGTCGCGCTCGGAGCGGGCATTCCACCGAGCCGTGTCGTCGGCACCGATGTCGGCACCAACGGCGCGATGATCACTGCGGTCTCGAGCTCGCTGCAGCCCGAAGCCGCGATCGGATTCGTGAGCACCGAGGTCGCCGACGGCAACCGCGACATCGTCAACACGCTCGCGTTCCAAGCGCCCGGACAGAGCTGCGCGTACTGGCCCGACTCGACCGCGACCGCGTTCGACAAGCAGAACGTGCGCGACGGTCACTACAACCTGTGGAGCCCGTACCGCTTCTACGCGCCGGTCGACGGCAGCGGCGCGATCGTGCACGAGGCCACGCGTCGCGTGATCGGCTACTTCGACGGTAGCGAGCCGCTGCCGGCCGAGCTTCCGCTGCTCGACCTCGAGATCGACAACGGCAACATCCCGCAGTGCGCGATGGAGGTGTGGCGCGACGACGAGATCGGCCCGCTGTACAGCCAGGTCGCCGACGCACCGTGCGGTTGCTACTACGAGTTTCGTGCGACCGGCGCGACGTCGTGCACCGAGTGCACCGACGATCCCGAGTGCCCCGCCGAAGCCCCGACCTGCCGTTACGGCTACTGCGAGGTGCAGTGATGTCGCGCATCCAGCTATCCCTGTTCGCGCTCGCGCTGGTCGGCTGCCCGTCGACCTCCGAAGACGAGCCCACCGATCTGTCCACCACCGGCGACGAGAGCACCGGTAGCGCGACGCTCACCACTTCGGTGACGAGCGTCGACACCACCGCGACGACGTCGCCCGAGACGACCGCCGACAGCACCGACACCACCGAGGGACCCGACGACACCACGACGACGGGTGGACCGGAGTGCCTCGGCGAGAACGATTGCTGGAACTGCGCGCCGACGAACTCGAACCAGCTGCTCGACCATTGCACCGATGCGGAGTGCTCGCCGTTCGACAACGTTGCTCGGCTGCCGCTCCTGAATCGTGACGGCACCTTGCCGGCGCTGCCGTGACGCCCGCGTGGATCATCTGCGCGGCCCTCGGGCTCGCGGCGCCGGTCGAGATCGAGATCGAGGACGAAGAACCGCAGGTGCCCACACCTGCGCCTTCGCCCGCGCCGACGATCACGACGCCATCGCCGACGCGCGAGTACGACGGCGTCGAAGAGATCGAGTCGACGCCCGCGGAAATGCCCGAGCCCGTCGTGCCCCCGGCCACGGCTATGGATCCCGCGGTCGCGGCCGAGCTCGCTTCGATGCGTGCACGCATCGAAGTGCTCGAGGCCGAGCGCAAGACCAAGCCGCGCGCGCCCACGCTGCGAGGCGATCGCGGCGGCGATCTCCCGTTCACCTCGATCGGCTTCGGTCGCTCGCTCGGCGTGGAGCGCTGGGGCGTGCGCTTCTCCGGCTACATCCAAGCGCAGTACCAGAGCAATCAGCTCAGCGAAGATCAGCTGCAGCAGGG
>DASZPU010000443.1:0-2354 GCA_035550195.1 Nannocystaceae bacterium | reverse complement strand
AGCTTCGCGCCGAAGAAGTCGGAGGCGGTGTTGGTGAGCAGGTAGACGCGGCGCAGGCCCAAGCCCCGCGCGCGTCGCAGCACCACGTCGCCGAGCACCCAGCCGAGCCCGGTGCCGCGACGATCGGGGTGCACCGCGAGGCCGAAGAGGAATGCGCTGTCGCCCTGCACTTGCAGGCTCACGCAGCCGATCACCGAGGGCGGCGCGTCGTCCGTGCCGGGCGCGCGCATGACGAGAGTCTCGACGTCGCCCGACGGAACGATCTCCGGCAGCTCGTAGCCGTGCAGCAGCGCATCGACGGCGGGCTCGTCCTCGGGGGCCATGAACGTGACCGGATCGCCGAAGCCGAACAGCAGCTTGTCGACGAGCCCACCGAACGCGCCCGAGGTCAGCACGAGCACGGTGTCACCGGGTGCAGCCGACTCGAGCACGGCGTCGGCGAGCGCGTCGTTGTCTTCGAACGCGCGCGCCTTCACGCCGCGCGCCTGGATCATGCGCGCGAGCGCAGCGACGTCGAGACGATCGGCCTCGGGGATCTTCTCGGGTTGGTAGACCGGACCGATCCACACTGCAGTCGCCGCATCGAAGCCGGCGGCGAAGCCTTCACCGAAGCCGCGACGACGCGACGAGGCGCTGCGCGGCTCGAAGCACACGTGCAGCGCTTGCTCGGGGAACTCCTTGCGCACCGCGGTGACGGTGAGCTGCACGGCGGTGGGATGGTGCGCGAAGTCGGAGATGACCCGCACGCCCTGCGCCATGCCGACGAGCTCCTGGCGACGCTTCACGCCGCGAAACGATCGCAGCGCGCGACGGATCGTGTCGAAGCCGACGCCTTCGGCGCGTGCGACCGCGATCGCAGCGAGCACGTTGCCGAGGTTGTAGCGCCCGATGAGCTGCGTGGAGTACTCGCCGCAGCTCTCGCCGCGCTCGAACAGCTCGAAGGTCGGACGGCGACCGGGTACGCGCGGACGCTGCAGCGCGCAGTAGTCCGCGCCCTCCGGCGTGCTCGCATGCTCGGGCAGCACGCGATACGTCGTGACGCGGCAGCGCGCGGTGGCAGCGATGCCCATCGCTTCGGAGTCGTCGGCGTTCACGACCAGCTCGCCGGCCTCGGGGATCGTCGCGACGAATGCGTTGAACGCCGCGCGCACGTCGTCGAGGCTCGCGAAGATGTCCGCGTGATCGTACTCGACGCTGGTGAGGATGGCGCGCTTGGGCTTGTAGTGGAGGAACTTGCTGCGCTTGTCGAAGAACGCGGTGTCGTACTCGTCGCCTTCGATCACGAACGCGCGACCTTTGCCGAGATGCGCACCGATGCCGAAGTTGAGCGGCACACCACCGACGAGGAAAGAAGGATCGAGGTCGGCTTCGCGGAGCAACCACGCGAGCAAGCTCGTGGTCGTGGTCTTGCCGTGCGTGCCGGCGACGACGAGGCTGTCGCGGCTCGCCAACAACAAGCGCGCGAGCATGCTCGGGAAGCTCTCGAGCGGCAGGCCGCGCGCTTGGGCGGCCTTCACCTCGGGATGATCCTTGCTGCAGACGTTGCCGACGACGACGCAGTCCGGACCCCACGCGAGGTTGTCGGGACCGAAGCCCAGCATCACGGGGATCTCTGCGCGCGCGAGCTGCTCCGACATCGGCGGGTAGATCGCCGTATCGGATCCGCGCACCTCGTGGCCCGCGTTCGCGAGCAGGCGCGCGAGCGCGCCCATGCCGGTGCCCGCAATCGCGATGAAGTGCACCTTCATGATTCGCCGAGCGGCGCGAGATATGGCCCGATCACTGCGGTCGGGTCAACCGCCGCAGCGGTGTGCAAGACGATGCACGCCCGCGCTGGCGCCGTGGTGCGCGCCCTGGTGGTCGTGTGGCCAGTCGTGCTACCAAGATGCACCCTAAAGGGGGGTCTTGGCATGCGAGGGATCATGACCGAGCGCAACGACGATCGTCGCGGACATCCACGTCGCCATGTTTCGGTGCCCACCCGCCTCTTCGACGAGCAGCGCCTGCTGCTCTCGGCCCGCACGCTCGACGTGAGCATGGGCGGCGCGCTGCTGCACGGCACTGCGCGCGTCGATCTCGGACAGACCGTCCGTGTCGAAGTGAGCCGCGGCGGCAATCGCAATCCGTTGGTGCTCGACGCCGAGGTCGTGCGCATCGAGACGCCCACGCCCGGGCTGCGCCGTCACGTCGTCGCGGTGAAGTGGTTGGCGGACGATCCGGCCGCGTCGGCTGCGATCGCATCGATCATCGGCACCGCCGATTGAGCTCACTGCGCGGCGCGGGTCGCATCGCGCATGCGGGCGCGAGCGTGGGCCCACACGGTCACGATCGCGGCGGGCGTGATGCCGGGGATG
>DASZPU010000442.1:0-5322 GCA_035550195.1 Nannocystaceae bacterium | reverse complement strand
TCGAGCCCCGACACCGCACCGCGCAGCACCGCGAACGGATCCTCGTGCTCGCGCCACAGCACGAGCGACAGCTCCGGCACTCGTTCCGCGACCGTGCGACGCTCGAACGCGGGCGCGAGCAGCTTGGGCTCGCCTTCGCGCGGCAGGATCATCAACAGCGGTCGCTCGGAGCGATGCCAACGCGGACCGCCGAGCCAGTCGAGGCTCGCGCTGGGCTCGACGATCACGGCGGCGATGTCTTGCTCGCGCATGCGCACGCGCGCGGCCTCGCGGTGCGCCGCGAGCTCGGCAGCATCGGGCGGCGTGATGCCGTCGGACGCACCGTGCAACGCGACGAACGGATCGTCTTCCGCGACCGGCGGTGTGCTGCTCGCGACGATCGGCGACGTCGTCGGCTCGCGCGTCGCATCGGCGCGCGGACGACACGCGAGCGCAGGCGCTCCGATCCACGCCGCGCCGAGCCAGCGCAACGTCGTGCGACGTCGCAGCCGCATCACATCGACGCGAGCAGCCGAGCCTTCTGCGCGGCGAACTCTTCCTCGGTGAGCAGCCCCGCGATGCGCAGCTCGTTGAGCTTCTCGAGCTGCTGCGCGAGCTCTTCGGTGCTGCGCGGTGCGTGTGGCTGCGGGTAGCCCTGCTGCGGATAGCCCTGCGGCGGGTACCCGGGCGGCGGCGGGTAGCCTTGCTGCGGATAACCCTGCGGCGGATATCCGGGCGGCGGCGGATAGGGATACGGCGCGTGCGGGTACGCAGGCGGCAACATGTTCACCACCACCTGACCGGGCGGCAACAAGTGCCCGTTGTAGCGGCGGTTGAACTCGTCCTGATCCATCAACGCGAGGATGAAGAAGTCGATGAGCCCGAGCAGTGCCGGCACGAACGTGAGGCTGAAGATCAGATACACGATGCCGGCGCCGATGCGCCCCAGATAGAACTTGTGGACGCCGATGCCGCCCATGAACAGCGCGAGGATCGCTGCCGTGCTCTTGTCCTTCATGCTCGCTCCCGGCGCTCGTCGAGCGCCATCGATCCGCGGGTGCCGAAGTCGTGCCCGTGCTGCATGCGATACACCCACTCGCCGCTGTCGAGATCGAGATCCTCGACGACCGCGGCGGTCTCCGTCATGTGCACGAGCGTCTCGATGAGCGCCTGCTCCGTCCAGCGCAGTCGCGCGAGCAGCGTCTCGAACGTCGCTTGTCCGAGCTGACCGAGCAGCGCCGCGACGCGTCGCGATCGCTCTGCGGCGACGCGCGGATCGACGACCGGCGCAGGCGTCGTCGTGTTACCGCCGCGCGCCTTCGCAGCACCGAGCCACGCGATGCCACCGCCGAACGTGATCATGCCGCCGAAGATCGCCACGCCGAGGAATCCGAGTGGGTTGAGCACCGCGAGCACGCCGCCGAGCAACGCGATCGCCACGCCGCCGATGATCATCGACGGCGCTGCGACGGGCACGCGCTCCGCCCACGCGACGATCGTCGTCTCGGGCGGCACCGCAGGGAGCTGACCGGTCGGCACGCGGACCAGCGCGCCTGGGCGCTGGGCCGACGCCCACAGCTCCGATACGTTGTGACGGGCCACGGTCGGAAGGCTAGCACCGGCCCCGAACCGCAGGGATCCAGGGGCTGTTCCCGCGCGATCCCGTGGCGGCCCATCACGGTTGATCGACCGCACAGCGCGTCGTGCCGTGCATGGCGCCGTGCGCTCGCACCGGCGTGCGGACGACCCCATGCGGGGGCACCACGCGAGGCCGGCCCACCCCGCGTGCACGATGATGCGCAGCGAAACCGCGGTGCCGACGATGACGTTTCGGCGTCGCGTTGGCGAGGACGGCTACGGTGGTGATCGTCAGCGACGCCACGCCCGCATCGCCGCGACCCAGCCGCAGAATTTTCCTTCGCAGAATTCGATCGTTGCGACTGCAACTTCTCTGCGTCGTCGGCCATACAAGCACCTGAATCCCGCGACGCCTCGGCGCGTCTCGGGTCGACCGCCCCCCGCGAACCGCCGCCTCGCGGGGCAACTTGCACAACGGTTTCCCTCCTCCGTTGCGCGATCTCGACCCTTCGTCGTTCGAACCACAAGGGCGGCCGATCTGTTAGTGTCATGCTGCCTCGTCCCATGCGCCGAACACGAATCCTCAGTCTGTCGATCGCATGTGGCTGCCTCTCGACGCTCGCGGGTTGCGACGCGCTCGATCAGGGCGGCTCGCTGATGTACGTCTTCTCGACGCATCATGCGACGCCCGAAGACGGCATCTTCCCGAACCGCGGCGGTGATCTGCAGCCGCGCGTGTTCGAGAACGACATGGGCTGGACGGTGACGCTACTCGAGTCGTACATCACGATCGATTCGATCACGATCGTCGGCTGCGACGGACACGGCTACCCGCTCAACATGTTCTGGGGTCCGTGCCCCGAGGATCTGCGTGGCGAGGATCTCGAGACGCTCACCGTCGCCGGTCGCAAGCTCCCGTCGGGTGACTACTGCGGCCTGCAGGTGACCTACGGCCCCTACCAGATGCCGATGATCGACGATGGCGCGGATACGCGGCACTCGATCCCGCAGAACCAGGCGGTCGACGGCACCACGGCCTACTTCCGCGGCGGTGCGAGCAACTCGACGACGATGGAAGATCCGATCGAGTTCGAGCTGCGCACCGAGGCCGGTCGCGTGCTCATGCTGGATCTGAGCGAGGCCGAGAACGGCAAGCCGGTGCACATCGACCGCCACGAGGACTTCCCGAAGGAGCTCACGATCTCGAAGACCTACGATCGGTTCTTCGACGGCGTGCAGTTCGACGACTTCGACGAGGAAGAGCTCGAAGGCGAGATCGACGAGATCCTCGCGGACCAGACGAAGGTCCAAGAGGGCGTGATCGTCGAGATCGATTAGCGTTCTCCCCCCGCATCCGTCACGGGTGCCGCGGTACGCAGCCTTCGGCTGCCGCTTGCCCCCCGCAAGCGGGGGGCGACTCCTGGCCGTGCTCGCACCGGCGGAGCCGAATCCTCGCGATGCGCTCGACTCGTTGATCTCGAGCCCGCCGTGGCTTCGCCACGGCGGACAGCGAGCACGACCGCTCGCACCAGGAAGAGCGCCGGAGGGCGCGACCAAAAACTAATCCGGGAGCTCGTCGATCGAGGGGAGCTTCTTTGTGCCGGTGGGTGGTGGTGCTTCGCCGGGCTCGGGCGTGGGCTCGGGCGTGGGCTCGGTGCCGCCGCCCTCGTCGTCGTAGAGGCCGAGCAGCACGTCGCCGGTGGGCTTCGCGTCGGGCACCGCTTCGTCGATCGGCTCGGTGCCGGCGATGAAGTACTCCTCGAGCGTGTCGAGCTTCGTGTCGGGCGGCGCGAGCAGGCCGGTCTTCGCATCGATGCGGCGCACCGAGACCGTCGCCGGCGGCGTGAACGACTTCGGCTCGCCGTGCTCCGCGGCCTTCACCGCGTCGACCCACATCGGCACGGCCGCGCGTCCGCCGGTCTCCGACTTGCCGAGCTTGCGCGGACGGTCGTAGCCGATCCACGCGACCGCGACGGTGCGCGGCGTGAAGCCGGCGAACCACGCATCGTGGTGATCGGCCGACGTGCCGGTCTTGCCCGCGACCGGACGGCCGAGCGCGTTGGCCTTCGTGCCGGTGCCCGACTTCACCACCGACGTCATCATGCTGGTGAGCACGAACGCGACGTCGTCACCGATGACCTGCTGCTCGTTGTTCCCCGGTGTGATGACGCGTCCGTCGGGCAGCTCGATCGATCGCACCATCCGCGGATCGATGCGGTTGCCCGCGCGCGCGATCGTGAGGTACGCGCCGAGCAGCTCGAGCGGCGTCACCTCGCCGGTGCCGAGCGCGATCGACAGGTCGCTGGGTTGCGTCGTGGTGATGCCGAGCGTGCGCGCGAAGTCCTGCACCGCGACGATGCCGAGTCGATCGACCAGCTTGATCGCGACGGTGTTGACCGAGTGCGCCAACGCTTCACGCAGGCGGATCTCGCCGCGATACACGTCGACCTCGAAATTGGTCGGTCGCCACTTCTCGTAGATCTCCGGCGAGTCGTCGACGAGGCTCGCAGCGGTGAGCTGGCGCGAGTGCAGCGCGGCGCCGTAGACGAAGGGCTTGAACGCGGAGCCGGGCTGACGCAGCGCTCGCGCGGCGCGGTTGAAATCGCCGATGGCGTAGTTGGTGCCGCCGATCATCGCGAGCACTTCGCCGGTCTCGACGTCGGCGACGACGATCGCCGCTTCGGGACCCGGCGCGAGCTCGGCCCGCGTCCATCCGGAGGGCAACGTGACTGCGCCCTCCTCGTCCTTGGCCGCGGCGAGGATGCGGATGTCGAGCGCCGCATCCGCAGGAAACTGCGCGTCCATGTCGAGCTCGGGATCGTCGTAGCGCGAGCCCGCCGGCACCTCCACGAACAGCTCGCGGTTGCCGATCTTCGCGGTGAAGCCGTCCTTCGGCAGGCTCACACCGGCCGGCCGCGCCGTGACGATCGCCTGGTGCTCGGTGCCGACCGCGAGCTCGACGTCGCCGAGCGCCAGCACGCCCGCGCGCACCTTCGCCTTCGCGGGCTTGAGCTTGTGCGCGTGCCCCTGACGCTGGTCGAGCGCACGCAGGCCATCGCGCACCGCCGTCTTCGCGCCGCGCTGCGCCGACAACGACACGGTGGTGACGACACGCGCACCGAGATACGGCAGCGCCTCCGCACCGAACTCCGCCTCGAGCTGCGTGCGCACCTCGTCGACGAACTCCTCGGCCCCGCTCACCACCTGGGGTCGCGCCGAAGGTTCGGCGAGCCCGAGCCCCGCATCGAGGAACGGCGCGATCTGGTCGGTGGTCGCGAAGCCGTGCGACACCATCTGCTTCAGCACGTGCACCTGACGCTGCTTCGCGAGCTCGGGGTTGCGCAGCGGTGAGTCGCGTCCGGGCGCCTTCGGCAGCGTCGCGAGCAACGCGGCCTGGCCGACGTCGATCTCCCGCACGCTCTTGCCGAAGTAGAACTGCGCGGCCTCTTCGATGCCGTAGCGGCCGTGCCCGAGATAGATCTCGTTGAGATACAGCTCGAGGATCTCGCGCTTGCTGAAGGTCTGCTCGACACGACGCGCGAGCAAGAGCTCCTGCACCTTGCGCTCGAACGTGCGCTCGGGCGACAGCAAGAAGATCTTCACGACCTGCTGCGTGATCGTCGATGCGCCCTGCTTGATCTCGCCGGCGCGCAGGTTCACGAACAGCGCGCGCACCATGCCGGGGATGTCCATCCCCTCGTGCTTGTAGAAGTCGGCGTCCTCGGCCGCCAGGAACGCGCTCTCGACGTGGCTGGGAATCTCGTC
>DASZPU010000441.1:0-21756 GCA_035550195.1 Nannocystaceae bacterium | reverse complement strand
CGAAGCGCTGCCCGACGCGCGACGGCCCGAGATGCGCGCGCAGCTTCGCGAGCAGCTGCTCGCGCGCAGCGATCACGGTCACGGCGCGAGCTCGGTACGCATTTGGGTCGCGACGCGCTCCGCACACTGCCGACGCGCTTCGAGATCGGGCTCGCGCGCGTGGGGAGCGATCGCCTCGACCGCGGCGCAGAAGCGCTCGAGATGCGCGAGCGCCTGCGCCTTGCCGCCCACGCGCAACAGCGCACGCGCGAGCCCGTAGTGCGCCTCGATCCAATCCGGCGTGGTGCGCAGCACGTGGCGATAGCTCGAGATCGCGGTCTCGGTGTCGCCGTGCGACAGCGCGATCTCGGCGAGGTTGCACTGCGCTTCGGGTTGGTCGGGATCGCAGCGCAGCGCCTGCTCGAAGTGCTCGCGCGCGGCCTCGCTGTCGCCGAGCTCCGCGAGCAGACCACCGAGGTTGGTCCAGGCCGCGGCCAGCGTGGGATCGAGGCCCAGCGCGGTCTCGTAGGCATGACGCGCGGCTGCGATACCCGCGAGATCCGACGGCGCACCGTCGTGCTCGCGCTCGAGCTCGCAGCCGCGGCGGAACCACTCGTGCGCCGTCGTGGGCTCGCCGTCTTCGTCGACCACCGGCAACGACAACACGCGCGCGGCTTGCTCGTGCAGCGCCGAGACCTGGAAGTCGAGCACGAGCTGACCGCTGTCGGCTTCGAAGCGATGATCGCCACCGTCGACGATCACGCGCTCGTGATCGCAGCGGATGCGCAGGCGCGCGAGCGAGGCCCCCAGTGCATCACCGCTCTCGCTGGTGCCCGGCAAGCTCGCGCGCAGCGTGGTGAGCGAGCGCCGGATCTTCCGCAGGCTCGCGCCTTCGTCGACCAACGCCTTGGCGACCTTCACCGCGATGAGATCGCGAAAGCTGTAGAGCGAGCGACCTTCGACGCGCAACGACGGCACGATGAAGCCGGTCTGCGACCAGTAGCGCAGGCGATGCTCGGGCAGCGCGAACAGTCGCGCGACCTCGCGGATCGCGAAGCCCTGGGCCTCGCGCTCGTGTGGCTGTCCGTCTGCGCTCATCCTGCTTTCCCGAGCCTAACCCCGACGACGCGCGCGAGGCCAGGCCACTGCGTCGCCGTCGACGAGCACGCGCACACCTTCGGCCCGAACCTGCGGTTCGAGCGAGATCTCCAGCGCGTCCTCGGCGAGACCCGCGAGCTCCGCGAGGCGCGGCCGCGCGAGCGCGAGCAATCGCGTGCGCACCGCGGTGGTCTCGCGCATCAGCTCGGCGACGCGCTCGGCGGTCGCCGCATCGGCGGGCTCGCGGAAGCCTTCGGCACAGCGCGACAGATCGATGGTGAGCATCACCGTCGCGTACACGCGCTCGCGCTTGTCGACGCCGGGCGAGCCGATCTCGCCGCTGCCTTCGACGACGAGCTCCGCATGCTCGAGCAACAGATCGAGCGCGCCCGCCGACAACGATTCCTTGATCTCGCGGCGGATGAGCCGGATGCGATGCACCCGCGCCCAACGCGGTCGCACGAGCCCCCGCTCGGCCGCGACGTCGATGGGCGTGGCGCGTCGCGGACCCGCGGGCGCCACCGCGGGGACGGGAGTCTTCCGGCTGCGCGACACGTGTATGCCCACATCCTACCGGCACGGGCACACGGGGCTCAAGAAAACGCGCGACGGCTCGTATGCTGCGGCCCGACCCCATGGACGTCCTGTTCGTCGCCGATCCGCCCGAGACCTTCTCGCCCACCGCCGACAGCACGCTCGTGATGATCGACGAAGCGATTCGCCGCGGTCACACGGCCAGCTGCGCGCTGCTCGGCGACCTCGCGCTGCGCGTGGATCAGGCGTGGTCGAACGCAGCTCCGCTGGCGATCGAGCGCGATGCGAAAGGGCTCATGCACGCGGTGCGCGGACCGAAGCGCTGGCGCAGCATGGCCGAGCACGACGTCGTGCTCATGCGCAAGGATCCGCCGTTCGATCAGGGCTACCTCGCCGCGACGTGGATCCTCGATCGCGCGGGCTGTCCGGTGTTCAATGCACCCGCGGGTCTGCGCGATCTCAACGAGAAGCTCGCCATCGCACGATTCCCCGAGCTCACGCCGCGAACGTTCGTCGTCCGCGATCCCGCGGAGCTGCGACGCGTGCTCGAAGAGCTCGGCGGCCACATGATCTTGAAGCCGGTGTTCGGCTTCGGTGGTCGCGAGATCCTGCTCTCGCGCAGAGACGATCCGAATCTCGGCAGTCTCTTCGAGCTCGCGACCGCCGACGGCACGCGCTGGACGATCGCGCAGGAGTACGTGCCCGATGCGAAGCTGGGCGACAAACGCATCCTGCTCGTCGACGGCGAGCCCATCGGCAGCGTCTTGCGAGTGCCCGCCGCCGGCGAGCTCCGCAACAACTTCCACGCAGGCGGCTCGCCCGCTGCAAGCGAGCTCGACGCCAACGATCGCGCGATCTGCTCGAAGGTCGGACCCTTTCTAAAGGATGCGGGCCAGTTCTTCGTCGGCCTCGACGTGATCGGCGGGCGCCTCACCGAAATCAACGTGACGAGCCCGACCGGCATGCAGGAGATCAATCGCCTCGGCGCGCTCACCGACGACGCGACCACCCAAGCCCGCTTCTGGGATGCCCTGGAACGAAGGCTTGGCGCGAGCCACGGGACGTGACACTCTGGGCCCCCGGGCCTTCCCCAGCCGGGCCCCACACGCATGGCCGATCGTCCGACGACGTTCCAAGAGTTGTTGCGCAACGAATTGCCGCGACTGTACGCATTCGCGTACCACATGTGCGGCAGCCGCGACGAAGCACTCGCAGCGGTTCGTCAGCTCGTGGCGGATGCGCGTGTGTATGGTGAGCAACGTCTGCTGACCGCGGAGAAACCGTCCGATGCGATTCTCGGACTGATGGCGCGCTCGCTCGAAGAGTCCCTGGGACGCAAGTCGGATCACACCTTCGAAGGCCTCGACGAGGTGCTCCGCTCCGACATCACGCGGCCCATCGACCTCTCCGGCGGCCCGCTGGGCGGCGATCCGGTGCGGTTGCACGTGATGCTCTGGGAGCTCAAGCGCACCTGCCTCACCGCGACCCTCTCGTGCTTGCCGCCGGGCGTGCGCGTTTCGTTCGTGCTCACCGATCTGCTGGGCTACGGGCCGGTCGAGGCCGCCGATTTGCTGGGCATCAAAGAGAGCGCCTATCGCGTGCGACTCACGCGTGCACGCAAGCGCGTCGAGGACTATCTGACTCCGCGTTGCACGCACGTCGACAATCAGAATCCCTGCACGTGCACCGGGCGATTGTTGATCGCGATGGATGCCGGCTTCGTGCGCGAGCCGCCGCATCGCATCGATATCCCGCACGAGCCGCACGACGCCGACGGTCCGCGCCGCGACATGGGCAGCCTCTATCGCAGCCTGCCGGTCGTGCAGATGATCGACGCCGATCTCCGCGCGTTGCTCGAGTAGTCGCTCACGCCGGCGGAACGATCGCGACCGGGCACGTCGCGTGACCGGCGAGCTCGCTGCCGGTGCTCGCGAGCAGCCAGCGATCGAACATCGAGAGCTTGCGCGAGCCCGTGACGATGGTGAGCGCATCGCGTTCGCGCGCGAGGCTCACCAGCTCTTCGGCGACGCTGCCGAGTCGCACGGTGCGGGTCGCGTTGGCGAGGTTGCGCGCGCTCGCCCACGCTGCGAGCTGTTGCTCGGCGGCGCGCGCATGATCGGCGCGGATCTTCGCGACGGTCTCCGCGGGCCAGTACTGCGCGCCGTGGACGTCGAGCACGGGCGAGACGGCGACGAGCTCGAGCGGTCGACCGAAGCGCTCCGCGAACGCGCGCGCGAACTCGACGGCGGTGCTGCCCTCTTCTTCGACATCCACGCCCACGATCACCGGCCCCGCGCCGATCTGCCCGAGATCGGGCGGCACGACGAAGACCGGCGACGGCAATGCGCGCAGCACCCGACGTGCGACGCGACCGAGTCGCACGATGCGTGCACCGTCGCGCGGCGCGTTGCGACCGATCACGATGCCATCGCAGCGGTGATACGTGCGGGCCGCGACCAGCGAGTCCTCGGCGGTCTGGCCTTCGAGCACCTCGATCGAAGCGATCGCAGTGCGAGCACCTGCGCGATCGACCGCGGCTTCGGCGGCTTTGCGCGCGAGCGCCTGCACCTCGTCGAGGTGGTGGTAGCGCAGCGCCGACAGCAGATAGTCCTCTTCGAGCACGTGCAGCGCGATCAGCCGATCGCCGCCTTGCTGGGCCATCCACGCCGCGAACTGCAGCGCGCCCTGGCTGCGCTCACCGAGATCGAGACCCACGATCCACTTCTTCGCGACGTTCGTCATGAAGGCTCCTCGAAGGGGCCCCATGGTCGTGCGTGCGCGCGCGCCTGTCAACGCAGCGGCGTCGTCAGTCGACCGAGCGCGAAGCCTTCGCATGCGACCGACGTGGTGTGCCCGGGCTCGAGCGCCGACACGCCCTCGGGCGTGCCGGTGAACACCAGATCGCCGGGCTCGAGGGTCATGCACGCGGCGAGGTAGGACAACACCATCGGGATGTCGAAGATCATGTCGCCGATGGGCGCGTCCTGCTTCTTCACATCGTCGATGAAGCCTTGGATGCGCACGGAAGGATCGAGCGCGAAGCCAGGCGGCACCATGCGTACGAAGCCGAGCGGTGCGAAGCCATCGGCCCCCTTCGCACGCGTCCACTGCTTGTCCTTCTTCTGCAGCTCGCGATTCGACACGTCGTTGCCGAGCGCGTAGCCGGCGACGTGTTGCAGCGCTTGCGCGCGCGAGAAGTTGCGACCGGTGCGGCCGATCACGACGACGATCTCCGCTTCCATGTCGATGCGCTCGAAGCCGCGGGGCAGATCGAGCGCATCGCCGGCGGCGAGCAACGACGACGCGGGCTTGGTGAAGAGCAGCGGCTCTTCGGGGACTTCGTTGCCGAGCTCGCGCGCGTGCGCGGCGTAGTTGCGGCCGACGCACACGATCTTGCCGGGGCGCAGTGGTGGTGCGAGGCGCAGCTCGCCGAGCGGCGCGCGCAGCTCGAGCGCGGGCAGGTCGTGCGCGAGCCGCCACGGATCGCCGGCTTGTTCGGCGCCGGCGCTGGGCAGCGCAGCGAGGAACGGATCGGCGATCTCGACCGCCTGGTCGTCGGCACCGGGGGCGCGCCCGTCGGTGACGATGCGAACACAGCGTTGGCGCGCGCTGCCGGGCAGCGTCACACGGCCGATCCACAGCGTGTCGTCGGTGCTCATGCGATCGGCGGGCAGCGTAGCACGTGGGGGTCGGCGCTTGTATGCTCCCGCCGATGGTGCCGGCTTCGGAGCTGCCACGCGTGGTGGTCGACGAGGTCTCGCGCATCGGCGTCGCGACCACCGCGATGTTGCCGAGCCATGCGCGACGACGTGGCGTCGTGCTCGCGTTGCACGGGCGCGGGCCTGCGCCGCCGTGGTGTCCGGATCGCGAGCAGGTCGACGCGATCGTCGATGCGCTCGTGGCTGCGGGCGTCCCCACGCGCTGGACCGCGCTCGGTCGCGCGCGCGACAACGTCGGTGCGTTGCGCCGCATCGCGCCGTGCACCGCGGATCCGCGCACGCTCGCGCTCGGCAACCTCGTGCTCTCGCGCGCGTGGATCGGTCGCCATCTCGTGCTGGTCGTGCCCACCGTGCTCGACGACGGTCACGAGAGCGATCGTCGCGGTCCGATCGCATCGGCAGTCGCGGCGATCGCTGCGGCCGCCGGCGCGGGCGCGCTCGCCGACGAGCTCGCGCTCGGATCCGAGGTGCTCGCACAAGTGTTCGCCGGCTTCACGATCGTCGTCGATGCGAAGCACGCGCTGCTGCGACCGCGTCGCGCGGGTCGACGGCCGCAACGGCTCGAAGTCGGACGCACGCTCGTCGCGGGCCGCACCGGCGCATCGATCGAACAGTGTCGCGATCTGATCGCGCGCTTGGATGCGTGGCTGGTCGCGCGCACGAATGCACGCGACGACGGCGACTTCGTCGCGCTCGACGGCCCGTGCGTGCGCGATCCCTGGCCGGCCGGCGCGGCCGAACCGATCGGCGCCTTCGGCCCGCTGTGGCCCGCGCACCCGCGACCTCGCGATGCGAGGCCTGCGTGAGCCGCCTGTTGCGTCGCACGCTCTACGCCCTCGTCGCCGGCGCGCTGCTCTACGCCGCGGCGATGATCTGGTTCGATGCGAGCAAGCTCGGCGATGCGCTCGCGAGCTTTCCGTGGTGGCGCTTCGCGGTCGCGATCCTGCTGTCGTCGACCAACTATCTGGTGCGCTGGGTGAAGTGGGAGCTGTCGCTGGGCTGGCTGCACGTGCGTCGCGATGCGCCGTCGCTCGGCCGCGGGCGATCGCTGGTCGTCTATCTCGCGGGGCTGTCGATGTCGATCTCGCCGGGCAAGCTCGGCGAGGTGCTGCGCAGCGCGCTGCTCAAGGCCAGCGACGGCATCGCGTTCAGTCGCACCGCGCCGATCGTCGTCGCCGATCGCATCACCGATCTGATCGCGCTCGTCGTGCTCAGCCTGCTCGGCGTGTCGCGCTATCGCGAGTACCTACCCATCGTGTTGGTCACTGCGGGGCTCGTCGCGGTCGGCGTGTTCGTGCTCGGCACGCCGCGCCTGCTGCGACCGCTGTTGCGTCGCATGAGCA
This sequence comes from Nannocystaceae bacterium, assembly GCA_035550195.1. Lineage (GTDB taxonomy): Bacteria > Myxococcota_A > Polyangia > Nannocystales > Nannocystaceae > Xiheibacterium. Next base: position 15,083 of record DASZPU010000441.1, on the reverse strand, counting down.
CATGGCCGCTCATCGGCGGCATCGCTGCGCGAGGCGAGCTGCTGGTCGACAGTGCGGCGGTGGTGTTGCGCCTGCGCGCGCTGGTCGTGTTGTCGGTGTTGTCGGTGCTCGGCTGGGGCCTCGAGTGCGTGGGCTTCTGGTTCATCCTCGGCGGCTTCGGGCTCGACGTGTCGCTCACGCTCTGCGCATTCCTGTGGTCGGTCGGCACGCTCGTCGGCGCGCTCAGCTTCCTGCCCGGTGGGCTCGTCGCCGCCGAAGGCAGCCTCGTGCTCGCGACGGCGCGGCTGGCCGCGGGCGCGACCGAATCGATCGCGCTCGGGGCCACCATGCTCGCCCGCATCGCGACGTTGTGGTTCGGCGAGCTGGTCGGTGGCATCGCGCTCGCGGTGTTCCTGCGCGACCCGGAGCTGCGTCGCAAGGCCTTCGCCGATCGCCAGCAGTAGTCTGGTACGCTCGCGCCCGCGATGAAGTACACGATCGAGGACAACTTCGACGTCTCGGCCGAGCACTACTGGAAGACCTTCTTCGACGAAGAGTTCAACCGTGCGCTGTGGCCTGCGCTCGACATCGTGTGGGAGCCGATCTCGCTCGACCGTCGCGGTGAAGGCGAGTCGCTCGAGATCACGCGCGTGCAGAAGCTCGCGCCGCGTCGCGAGGTGCCCGCGCTCATCAAGAGCTTCGTGAAGGGCGGCTTCAGCTACACCGAGAAGAACGAGTTCAAGGCGCGCGAGAACAAGATGCGCACCGTGACCACGCCGAGCTTCATGGCCGAGAAGATCACCACCAACGGCATCTACCGCCTCGAGCCGCTCGGGCCGCAACGCGTGAAGCGGATCTGGGAAGGCACGATGGAGGTCGACATCGCGCTCGTCGGCGGCAAGGTCGAGAAGATGCTGGTCGAGGAGATCCGCGAGAGCTACCGCAAGGCCACCGACTTCACGCGGAAGTGGCACGCGGCCCACCCCGGGTAGAACGCAGGAATTTCGGGCGTAATCGATCGCCCGCTCGCGCAACATGGGTTGGGGTGGACCGCGTCCGGACCGATCCTGCGCTCGTCGTCGCGCTGCCGTTGGCCGGTGCGCGCGCCGAGGTGCGGCCGGCGGAGGACCCCGCGGTGCGGCTCGATGCGCTGGTGGTCGCGGCCCGGGCCGGCGATCTGCAGGCGTGGTCGCGGCTCTACCAGGAGACCTTCGACGCGCTCTTGAAGCACGTCTGCTACCTCGTCGGTGATGCGGCGGTCGCCGAGGATCTCGTGCAGGACGTGTACGCGCGCGCGATCACGAACGTGCGGCAGTTCGACGGGCGCGCGAGCTTCATCGGATGGCTGCGTGGGATCGCGCTCAACGTCGTGCGCATGCACTGGCGACGCACGAGCACCAGCGTGCGCGTGCACGAGCGACTGCGCGAGGCGGTCGCGCTCGCGACCGGTGGCGCGACGGCGTCCCTCGATCGCGAGCACGCGCAGGAGCAGCGCATGCGCTTGTTGTACGAGCTGCTCGCGACGCTGCCCGAGAACCTGCGCGAGGCGTTCGTGCTGCGCGAGCTCGAAGGATTGCCGCCGACCGAGGCCGCGCAGCAGCTCGGGATCTCCGAGGGGAATCTCGCGGTGCGAGCGAGCCGTGCGCGTGCACGCATTCGCAAGTCGCTCGAGCAGCTGGGCTGGACGGAGGGTGCACCGTGAGCGACCCGGTCGACGGCCTCGTCGGTGATGCGCGCGTCGTGGTGGAGCGCGACGCCGCCGCGATCCCGCGCGACTTCGCGGCCGTGCTCGCGCGTGCGGGCGTCGAGCAGGCTGCGACCGATTCGGGCAACGTGCTCGCGATGCCGTCGCGCACGCGCGAGGTCGAGACCTCGGGCGACCGCGTGCTCGATGGGCTCGTCGGCGATGCGCGCGAGTCGATCGATCGCATGGTCGCGCAGCGGCGCATGCGACCGATCCCCGAGCTGGCGATCGCGCGGCCGATACCGCGTCGCCGCGGTGCGATCATCGCTGGCGTCGCGCTGCTGGCCGCGGCGGTGGTGCTCGTGCTCGGCGGGCTGCGATGGGTCGAGCGCGGCACGCAGGACGATGTCGATGCGTCGCGCGAGCAAGCGTTCAGCTCGCAGGTCGAGGGTGGGCCCGACGGCGTCGCGCACGAGGTCGAGCCGCCGGTGCGTCCGCGCGCGCCGACGATCGCACCGCCGACACCCGTGCCTGCACCCGCGCCGGTGATCGCGACGCCGAACGCCGAGCCGCCGCGCAACGCGGTGCGGCCGTCGGTCGATCAGCTGCGCGCGCTCGCCGAGGACGCGCATCGCCGGTGGCGCGCGGGCGATCGCGCGGGCGCAGAGGCGAAGTTCGAGCGCATCGTGAAGCTCGGCGGACGCAGCAGCGCTGCAGAGCTCGCATATGGCGATCTGTTCGCGCTCGCGCGCCAGCTGCACGACACCGCCAAGCAGCGCGCGCGCTGGCGTGCGTACGTGAAGCGCTTCCCGAAGGGACGCTTCGCCGACGATGCGCGCGCCGGGCTGTGTCGCGCCGGTGGTGATGCGAGCTGCTGGCGCGACTACCTGCGCGACTTTCCACGCGGCTCGTATCGCAGCGAAGCCGCGAGCGCCGTGGGGCAGGGCGATCCGTGAAGCGAGCGCTGGCGATCGCGATCGTGCTCTGTGGCTGCGGCGTCGAGCCCTACGTCGTGATGGGCGTGAGCACCAGCAGCACGAGTGGTTCGTCGAGCACGGAGACTGACGACGACGACGACGACGACGACGACACCAGCTCGGGCGCTGGCGCGTCGATGTCGGAGACGACGAGCACGACCGACGACGACACGAGCAGCGACGACGGCGATCCCACCAGCACGGGCAGCTCGACGTCGGGATGTTTCGACGAGTGCACGTCGAGTGAGAGCGAGGACGGCGGCGGCGAGCACGATGGGCCCGACGCCGAGTCCGGCGAGGACAGCGAGTCGTCGAGCAGCACGAGCTGAGCATTTCGTGTTCGCCAACGCTGCTCGCGCTCGCAGCGAAGAAAACCGCGAGTGGGCTGTAATCGCGGGTGGTGGTGGGCATCCCATGCCTCCGAAGGCCACCGCGTCGATCTCACCCCGCGGGGCACGAGGAGCGCCATCCATGAAGATCTCGAAGACCTCCGAAGCCTGGAATCTCACCCGCCTGCTCGGCATCGCCGCGCTCGTGACGTTCGGCGTGCCTGCGTGCGAAGCGGTCGGCCCCGACGGATCGACGAATCGCGACGGCCAGAACGACGGCGACGACGACGAGGCGGACGAGGACGAGGATGACGACGACGCCGAGGACGACGGCGAGGACGAGGACGAGGGGGAGGACGAGGACGAGGATGACGACGACGCCGACGAGGACGACGGCGACGACGACGGCGACGACGAAGACGAAGACGGCGAGGACGAGGACGGCGACTGCGACGACGATGACGACGCCGACGACGGCGAAGAGGACGACGACGACGCCGAGGACGACGACGACGCCGAGGACGACGACGATGCCGAAGACGACGACGATGCCGAGGACGACGATGCCGAGGACGACGACGACTGATCCGCGTCGTTGATCGCTTGCAACCGGAGGGGATCCGAGGCAGCGTTGCTCGGGTCCCCTTCGCGCGTTTGCACCGATGAAGCTCGCCGTCGCGCTGCTCGTCGCCACCGGCGGATCGCCGTCGCTGGCCGCACGCACGCGGCACGCCCCGGCCGCTGCACCCGACGCCGCGGCGCACATCCAGCTCGCGCGCCTGCGCGTGCGCGACGTCGACGCGCAGCGCTTCGAAGCCGCGCTCGCCCTGCGCCTGCCCGACGTGAAGCTCGTCCCGCACGATCGCGAAGCGCCCGCGCTCGGCGACGGCGCGCTCGCGGTGTTCGTCGACGTCGGGCGCTCGGCGACGCCCGATGCGTTCGCACTCACGATCGTCGTCAGCGACGGGCGTGCCTACGATCGCGTCGTCGCGGTCGAGCCCGGCGCGCCTTCCGACGACGTCACACGCTTGCTCGCGAGCCACGTCGGCAATCTCGTGTCGGGCATCGAAGCCGGCACCGCGCGTCCCGATCGCGAGAACGTGCCGATGCCGGTCGAGCCCATCGCGCCGGTCGAGCCGCTGCGCTGTCCTGCACCGCCGCCCGCGAAACCGTGCCCCGCGCCCGCGAAGCCCGCGACGCCGATCCCACCGCCGACGGTCGAGCTCGGCGTCGATGGTGCTGCGGTCGCGATCCTCGGTCTCGGTCGACCAGGTGACAGCGATCGCTTCGCGGCGTGGGGCGGCGGTGTCGGGCTGCACATGCGCCATCGCAGCGGCGCGAGTGTGCTCGTGGACGTGCGCGTCAGCGGTCGCGCGCTGCCGTTCGATCTCCGCATGGCGCGAGCCCGCGTCGCGCTGGGCGTCGGCTACGTGCTACGCGTGCGCAGCTTCGAGCTCGAGAGCACCGTCGCGTTCACCGTCGAGCCGTGGTTCCTGCGTCACGAAGGCGCCGAGAGCTCGCTCGCCGATCGCAACGGCTCCGGCCGCGATGCCGAGCCGCTGCTCGGCGGCTTCGTGCGCCTCGTGCCCGGTCACGTCTTCCGTGTGAAAGACGAGCTCCAGCTGCGCATCGGGCCGCGCTTCGAGCTCGGCGCCAGCTCGGCGGCCGGCGATCACGGACGCGTCGCGCAGCTGCAGATCGTCCAAGGCGACACGCGCGTCGAAGCCGGTCGCGTCGGCGGCATCGAGCTCGCGCTCGGCCTGGACGTCACGCTGTGGATAGGAATCAGACGACGCGCAGCGTCGGGTTCTCGGGCGCGCTGACGTGGTCGAGCTTCGCGATCGCGTGCGCGAGCACGGGTGCGCCGCGACTCGCTGCGCGCGCGAGCCAGTCGGCGATCGCTTGCACGTAGAGGCCCACCGGCACGTGCGCGAGCTCGTCGGCGCCGATGCGGATCAGGCCCTCGACGTCGCCCGACAACGTAGTGCGCGGGCCATGGTGTGCATGCAGCTTGCGCGGAGGCGTGCACGCGACCTCGTCGTGCCACTCGATCGCGAAGCGACAACGCGGGGCATCGGCGGCCGCACACGCGACCTCGCGAATCGTCGCGGTGCGTCCGGTGAGCGCCGCCACGGCGGCCTCGAGGAAGCCCTCGGTCACGGTGCACACGTGCGCGGGGCCAGCGTGCTCGCGTCGCATCCACGCGCGCGCGACATGCGACGTCGGTGCGTGCAGCTCACCGCTCGTGATCGTGTCGAGCCAGACCATGCCGAGCCCGAGGTATGCGTAGTACGCCTCGGCTTGCGCGCCGCGCTCGCACTCCTGCACGCCGTCGAGCAGCTGCGCGAGCGCATCACCGAACGCCGCCTTCGCACTCGCGCGCAACATGCCCGTGCCGTCGAGCTCGGGAATGCTGGAGAGGATTTCGTGCATGCGCGCGTGGTGATGACCGTCGTGGAGCTCGAGCTCCGCGGCGCCTTCGCAACGCCGCATGCTGTCGCAGTCCCAGCCGTGCAGTCCGAGGTGCTCGTGGAGCGGGGAACCCATGCCGGATGCATCGACGGTGCTGCGCGCACGCTTGAAGGCAGCTTGCGCCCTGATGCGCGGCCGTTCGGACAGCAACCCGCCCTCGAACACCGCCTGCACCGACCTGCGCACGCGTGTTCCCGAAGTGGGGCACCTCTCGCGCTGCCGGCGATCCCCGAGGCTCGGCTGCCGCGCACGCGCGATTGCCTACGGGATCAGCGGCGGAGCTCGGCGAGCAACGGCGCGGCGTCGGCGTGCGCCCAATCGATCGACTGCGCGAGCGCACGCGACAGCGACAACGTCGGAAGGTCGGGCGTGCCGTGCACGTTCACCTCCGCGATCGGCAGCACCGCGAGCAGCTCGCGAGCGACCCGCAACGGTGCCGCACTGGCATAGGCGCGCGTGGCCTCGCCGGCCCGCTCACCCAGCTCGTCGCTGCGGCGCAGTGCGATCGACAGCTCGATGTCCGCGTGACTCGGCGAGAGCTCGATGCGGATCGCATCGCGATCGAGCACGTCGTGCAGCTCGTCGAGGCATCCGCTCGCGTCGATCACCTCGCGGAACGCGTCGAGATCGGCACAGAGCACGCGGGCGGTGAGCGAGCACCACGCGGACCAGCCCTCGATCGCTGCGCGCCACTGGCCCATGATCGCGGTGCGCTCGGCCTCCTCCGTCGCGACCAAGCGTCCGACCTCGGCTGCGAGCGCGCGCCGGCGATCGACGAGCCCGTACGTGTCGGGGCGATAGTCGAGCAGGCGTCGGCGCGCCTCGTTGGAACGATGCTGATCGACGGCGGGCAAGGTCGGCGGTGGCGTGGCCGCGACCTCGCGCCAATCGATCGTCGGCGTCGCATCGCGGTGCACGCTGACGAGCGCGGCGAGCCACGCTTCGCGCTCGACGATCTCCGCGTCTTCGATGAGGCCGCGCAGCTCTTCGCGACGCGGTCCTTCGGCGCGCGCCAGCTCGTCACGCAATCGCACGAGTTGCTCGCGCACGGCGACCGCACGCCGGCGTTGCAACCGGGCGTCGAGCGGTGCGACGACTTGCAGCTGTCCGAGCACGCCCTGCCAGGTCACGAGGGCGACGAGCTTAGCGAGAAGACGACGCGCGCGGGCGCGTTACCTCGCTGTGACATCCGCTGCGTCGCACACCGACGCAGCGGCACGTCCACGCGATGTCGTCGCTCGCAACCGTCGTCCACCCGTGGGTGGATCGCGATCGCATCGTCGTCGCGTCTTCGTGCATTGCAACGACTGCGAAGGATCGCAAGCTGCGGCTCCATGCTCGGCGAAATCATCCGGCACACCTTCGGTTGGGAGATTTGGTCGACCGTCGATCGCGACGACCCGGAACAGCTCGCGCGCGGGTGGGAACCGTGGCACCTGCTGCAAGATGGTTGGTTGGTCGGTACGTGGACGGGTCCGCGCCGCGATCATCTGTGTGTGGCGCGGTGCTCGAGCGTGGAGCAGGCGCAGGCATGTCTCGCTCCGGCGGCGCCGACGGTGCTGCTCGCGACGCTCGCCTCGCTGTTGGTGCGCGCGAGCTTCAAGCGGCCCAGCCCCGCGCTCGTCGAGCTCGTGCCGATCGTGCGCCGTCGTTACGCGCGCGAGCTGGCGGTGGTGTCGGAACGACTGAGCGCGACTCAGGTCGCCGCTTTGGCGTCCGCTTCGGCGGGCAAGGGCGCTTCGATCTCGCCGAGCACGCGACGCAGCAGGCCCTCGACCAACAGCGCGCGCTCGCCTGCGTCGTAGCGCCCGTCTTGGTAGCGCGCCTGCACGTCGTCGAACTTCTCGTGGGAATCGCGGATGACCTTCTTGTACGGCGCGACGCGACGCATCACTTCCTTCTGGTTGGACCAGAAGAACGAGATGAGCGTGGCCACGGTGAAGCCGGTGAGGATCATGCCCAGCGGTCCACCGATCAGATACTTGAGACCGACACGCAATGCGACGACGCCCGCAGCACCGAGCGCGAGCTCCTTCACGCCGCTCTTTTTCACGCGACCCCACGCCATCGGCAACAGCTCACCGGATGCGATCACCAGCGCAACGAACTCGGCGCGCTTGGCACCATGGTCGTAGGTCTCCTTGATGACCTGCTGCATGAACGCATCGAACGTCTCGTAGACGTCCGCCGGGTACGCGGTGTGGGCTTGCTGCGAATCGGCCATCGACAGGGAGTCTAGCACCCGTGACCAGGCGGGTCTGACAACGGTCGCGGGACGCGGTTTGACACCACACGTGCGCCCTCCCACAATCGATGACGACGATGCCGAAACGCAGCCGCGAGCGGCTCTCACCCCTGCTCGGCGCCGCGTTGTTGGTGGCGCTCGCGTGCCGTCCGGCGACGAGCACGAAGTCACCCGTAACCTCGGATCAGCGCGCATCCGTCGATCCCAAAGCCGCAGATCCGCGCGAGCACAGCGGCGCGGCCGACCGTCCTGCCGAGCTCGCGCAACCGCAGGGCGAGAAGCTGCGCGAGCGTCCAGCGCCCGCGACCGTGGAAGGCCGCGATGCCGCGCTCGCAGCGGTCACGCACGGCAATCCCGAGGGTGCGATCGCAGCGCTCGCGCCGATCGTCGACAAGACGCCCGACGATCTCGAGGCACGCTTCGCGCTCGCGCGTGCGCACGCGACGGTGGGCGCGCTCGATGAAGCGCGCGCCGTGCTCGAGGACAAGCGCGGTGCGCCGCTCGATATTTCCGTGGTGCAGCTGCGCGTAGCGGTGCACCGCACGCGTGGCCAGTATGCCGAGGCCGAGAAGCTGCTCGAAGAGGCGCTCAAGAAGCACAAGGACGCGCTGCCGCTGCTCGGCGATCTGCTGCAGCTGCGGGTCGAGACCGGACGCAAGGACGACGCGCGCAGCAAGGCGATCCTCGAGTCGCTCTACGATGCCTACGACGCCGGCAAGGTGAAGACCGCCGCGGACATGCTCGCGGTCGGCATCGCAGCGCTCGCGCGCGGCGGCAAGGGTGGCTTCCACGACGCCAACATGGTGCTCGAGGAAGCCGAGATGATCGCACCGGTCGCGCAAGGCGAGTGGGTCGGCGATCGCGTGCGGCTGCTGCGTGGTGCGGTGTTCCTCGAGAAGTACGCGGGCGACGAAGCCGCGACCACGTTCGGGCTGATCCTCGAGCGCGATCCGTGGCATCCCGAAGCGCTCGCGGGCATGGCGATGGTGCACGTCGAGGGGCTGCGCTTCGCGCAAGCGTCACGCGCGGCCACCGAAGCGCTCGCGGTGAATCCCAAGCACGCCGAGGCGCACACGGTGATCGCTCGCATCGCGCTCATCGAAGGGCGACGCGACGAAGCGCGCGAGCACGCGGAGAAGCACGCGCTCGCGCGTCATCCCAGCCACGAGCCCGCGCTCGCAGTGCTCGCGGCGTCGGCGATCTCGTCGGGCGATCGCAAGGCCTACACGAGCTGGCGCGATCGTCGACTCGCGGTGAACCCGAAGGACGGCGGCTTCTTCAAGGACCTCTCCGACATCCTCGGCTTCCTGCACCTGTATCCCGAGGCCGACGAGGTGCTGAAGGAAGGCGTCGCGCTGGCGCCGAGCGATCCCTACGTGCAGAGCGCGTACGGGTTGAACCTCTTGCGGCTCGGCGACGAGAAGGGCGGACGCGCGGCGCTCGAGAAGGCGTGGAAGGGCGATCCGTTCAACGAGCGCACCCGCAACACGCTCGATCTCTACGAGAAGAGCATCGACAGCAAGTACTCGCTCGAGACCGTCGGCGATCTGATCGTGCGATTGCCGACCGACGATCGCCAGTTCGTGCAGCCGGGTCTGGTCGCGTCGGCGGAGTCGTCGAAGCGCGCGCTCGATGGCTTCTACAAGGTGAAGGCCGGCAAGCTGCGGCTGGAGTTCTTCGCGACGCCCGACGAGTTCTCGGTGCGCACGGTCGGCGTGCCGAGCCTCGGCGCAGTGGCGGTGTGCTTCGGGCCGGTGATCACGTTCATCGGGCCGTACTTCGGCGCGGTGAACCTCGACCTCGTGATGCGCCACGAGATGGCGCACGTGTATGCGATCCGGCGCAGCAAGGGTCGCGTGCCGCGGTGGTTCACCGAGGGCTTGTCCGAGTGGGAATCGGAGCAGGCCGATCCCGCGTGGGCGCGCGAGAGCGCCGTGCTGCTGTCCGAAGCCAAGAAGCACAACAAGCTGCGCAAGCTGTCGGAGCTCGAGCTCGCGTTCATCCGCGCCGAGAGCCCGGTGATGATGGAGGCGGCGTACTCGACCGCCGCGTATGCGATCCGCTATCTCGCGACGACGTACGGCCGCGACAAGCTCGCGCTCGTGCTCGACGGCTACGCCGCGGGCAAGGACACGCCCGAGCTGTTCGAGCAGCACTTCGGCAAGCCGCTCGCCACGATCGAGCGCGAGTTCGAGACGTGGTTCACCGAGCAGCTCGCCGCGAAGCTGAGTGGGTGGACGCCCACGGGCGACGCGAAGAAGGACGATGCTCGCGAGGCGCTGTGGAAGACGGCGCAGGAGCAGCTGCAGGAAGACAAGACCGAAGAGGGCCTGCGCACGGTCGAGAAGCTGATCCAAAAAGGTGGCGACGGCTTCATGCCGCGCATGCTCGCGGCGCAGGTGATCCTCGCGGGCAACAACCCCAGCCTCGCGAAGCGGCACCTGCAGGCGGCCGCGAAGTTCAACAAGGAATCGATCGAGCCCTACGTGCGCATGGCCGAGCTCGCACGCAAGGGCAAGGACGTCGTCGAAGAGAAGCGAGTGCTGCGTGAAGCGCTGGCGATCGACGCGGACTCGCTCGACCCGGCCGCGCGCTTGGTCATGCTCGCGCTGGTCACCGACGACAAGGACAACCTCGCGTATGCGCGTGCGCGCGCGGGCGCGCTCGCACCGTTGCATCCGCTGGTGCTCGCGGCGCGTGGGCTCGAGCTGCAGAAGGCGGGCAAGAGCGCCGACGCGAAGGCCTTCGTGCAGCGCGCCGGCAAAGCGCTCGCCGACGTCGAAGGCAAAGGCCCGATCGACACCACGATCGTCGTCGCGCTCGCACGCGCAGCCACCGGCGACAAAGACGGCGCGAAGACACTGGCGAAGCAAGCACTCGCCGGCGACATCCCCGAGCCCGCGAAGAAGAAGCTGCAGGCGCTGTGAAGCGCTCGCGTCGTGCGGAGAGAAGGCGTGCGGCTCGCGAACTGCCGTGATCGCTACGCGTCGATGCACGCGTCGCCGAAGACCGCGTCCATAGTTTCCACGTCTTCGCCCGCGCACGCTTCGGTGAGCGCTTCGTCGAGCACGTAGACCGGTGCGGGCGCACCGTCGATGTAGATCGTGCCGCAGCCACCTTGGAGGAAGTCGTTACCTTCGCAGGGCTGGCACTTGCCGTTCGGACCGCACACGAAGTCCTCGTCGCAGAAGTACGAGCGGCAGTACATGTCCGAGATGTGCTTGAGCTCGAGCTCGTCGGGCAAGCCGAAGCCGGGCACGACGTCGTCGGCACCGCAGTATCTGTACTCGCCGAGCTCCAGCGGCATGCCTTCGCTGCAGCTGCCGTCGTCCGTCGGGCAGCCCAGCTTGCCGTTGTTCAGCGGATCGCACGACGTCTTCGCGCACGCCGACTTGCCCGCTGCGATCGTGATCGGGTGATCGAGCGTGCCCATGAGCTTCGTCGGATCGCACTCGATCGACGGGTCGTAGTCCGCGACGCAGATCCCGTCGACCTTCGACGGGTCGGAGCCCTCCGCGAACTTGCACAGCGACACGTAGCGGTTGTCGCCGGTGGGATCGCAGTCGTCGGCGTTGCCACAGCGCGTGACCTGGTCCTTCGGCTCGAGCGCGGCGGTGCACGCGAGCGCAGATCCGAGCGCGACCGACACGATGCAACCACGCAACGTCATACGGCGGCCGGATAACCGGCCGACCGCCCCCGATCTTACACGGCGCTAGTTGTCGAGGCAGACGTCGCCGAAGAGCGCTTCGTTGGCGTCGGCGTCCTCGCCTGCACAGCCATCGGTCAGCGCGTCACCCAGCACGTAGACCGGCGCGGGCGCACCGTTCACGAAAACCGTTCCGCAGCCACCGTCGAGGAAGTCGCTGCCCTCGCAGAGCTGGCACTTGCCGTTCGGACCGCAGACGAAGTCTTCGTCGCAGAAGAACGACTTGCAGTACATGTCTTCGATGTGCTTGTTCTCGAAGCCGTCGGGCAAGCCGAAGCCGGGCACGTCATCGCTGTCCATGCCGCAGAACGTCACGTCGCCGAACTGCATGGGCGAAGAGCCGTCGGTGCACATGCCCATGTCGTTGGTCGGGCAGCCACGCGTGCCGTTGTTGGCCATGTCGCACGAGGTGCTCGAGCAGGCCGACTTGCCGACGGCGATCGTGACCGGATGGGTCGAGGCCCCGGTCAGATCCGCCGAAGCGCACGTGACCGACTTGTAGTCGGCGACGCAGATCTTGTCGACCTTCGTGCTGTCGAGATCGCTGTTCGCCTCGTCGAACTTGCACAGCGGCACGTAGCGGTTGTCACCGGTGGGATCGCAATCATCCGCGGTGCCGCAGCGCGTGACCTTGTCCTTCGGCTTGAGGATCGCGCTGCATGCCAGTGCCGATCCGAACGCGAGCAGGAGGGCGGCGACGCGGAGGGTCGAAGACTGCACGTTCATGCGATGCGGGCTGCGAGAGTAGGGCGACCGCCCGCCAGTGACAACCTCTGCCCGCCTGCGCCCCTTACACGGCGACGTCGGGCGCGCGCTTGGCCGGTAGCTCCACCTCGAAGGCCGTGCCCGTGGGCCCCGTCTGCGCCACGCGAACCGTCCCCGCGTGGTCGCTCACGATCTGCTGCACCATCGGCAGCCCCAGCCCCGTGCCGCGCGCCTTGCGGGTGTAGAAGGCCTCGAAGATGCGGTCGAGCTGCTCGGGCGGCAGCGGGATCCCGCGCCCGTTGTCGAACACCGTGACCGCGATCGCATCGCCCTTGCGCGCGAGCGCCACACCGATCTGCGGTGGCCGCCCGATGCCGCGCCCCTCGTCGAGCACCGCTTCCTTCGCGTTGCGCAACAGGTTCAGAAACGCCTGCCGCAGCTGGTTCGCGTCGCCCATCACCATCGCCGGCGCATCGGGGAGCTCGCGCACGAGCGTCACACCGTCTTGCTCGAGCTCGGGCCCCATGAAGTCGAGCAAGCCGCGCAGCTCTTCGGCGACGTCGAGCGGCACGAGCTCGGGCTTCGGTCGCCGCGCGAAGCCGAGGTAGCTCTCCGTGATGTTGGTGAGGCGATCGACTTCCTTCGTGATCTGCCCGAGCAAGCGCTTGCCCTCGCTGCTGTTCACCAGCTCGTCTTCGAGCAGCTCGACGTTGAGCGCGACGCTCGACAACGGATTGCGGATCTCGTGGGTGATCTGCGCGGCGAGCTGACCCGCGGCGGCCAGTCGCTCGCCACGGATCAAGCGGCGCTCGCGTTCCTCGAGCGCCTCCGCCATCAGGTTGAACTCTTCGGCGAGCCGGCCCACTTCGTCGCCGCGGTTCACCTCGTCCGCGAGCACACGCTGCGACCAGTCACCACGACCGAGCTTGCGCACGTTCTGCGTGAGCCGTCGTAGCGGACGCAGCGTGACGAACACCGCGAACGTCGCGACCACACCGATCGCCAACGTCGCGAACGCGAGCGCGAGCGTCCAGCGCTCGGTGCGATGCTGGGCGTCGAGCACTTCGTCGCGCAGCTCCTCGATCGCGCGTCCACTCTGCGCGCGCAGAGCTTCGAAGACCTGCTCGATCTGCCCCTGCGCGCGCACGTCCTCGAGCACGACCTCCGTCGACGCGGGCGCACCGATGATCCCTTCGAGCTGTGAGAGCCCGTCTTGGATCCGTTGCAGCTCCGCGAGCTCCTCCTCACCGCCGAAGCGATCCGGATCCGCGAGCGCGGCATCGATGGGCTCGCGTGCCTGGCTGACCAGCTGTGCACGTATGCGCAGCGCGGACTCGAAGTTCGCGCGGAAGGCGGCCTCGATCGGGCTCGCGGGCGTGCGCTGCCGCGTGCGAACTTGCTCGCCGATGCGCACCGCCTGCACGTGCGCCTCGGCCAAGCGCTTGTCGAACACCGCGTACACTTCGACCAGTCGATCGAAGCCCGCCTGCATCTCGCGCAGCTGCCGAAGCATCACGAAGCTCGACGCGAATGCAGCGAGCAGCACCAACAGAACGAGCGCGGAGATGCGGGCCGCGAGGCTACTGCGCACGCGCACCGACGCCCGTGACACGCCGCCGGCACTGCCGGAAGGGCCCCCTCCGACGCTGGCATCGCTCGTTTCGACCACGGGCGGGGTTGCAGTCTAGCAGGCCCGACCCCTTTTCAGCCGCGACTGCACATGTAACTGTTGTTCGCGCGCCCCGATGTCCCGCCGAATCGCCACGAGCCTCCCATGCCTGGCCGTCGCCGTCGCGATGGCGTTGCCTGCCCAGGTCGCGGCGCGCTCGCTGCCGCTGCCGACGGCTGCGATGGTGTCGACGAACGTCGAGGACTCCGCGGCGATCCTCGGCCTCGAGAGCGACGATGCCGCCGCCGGTGAAGCGCTCACCAAGGCGCTGCGCAAGGCGTTCGCGAAGCGCGGCATGTCGAGCGCGCAGGAGATGAGCCTGCTCGAGCTGCGGCTCACCATGGGTTGCGACGACGACTCGGCGAAGTGTCTCGCCGAAGGTGGCAAGGCCATCGACGCGCGCCGCCTCGTGTACGGCTACCTCAAGAAGAGCGGTCGCGGCAGCTACACGCTCAAGATGTTCATGCTCGACGTCGGTGCGGCGACGGTGGATCGCGATTCCACCACGCCACTTTCCGCGGCCGATCTCTCCGCGGGCAAGATCGACGCGACGGCGCAGAAGATCGTCGCGGGCTTGATGCCGCAGGAGACCGACACCGAGCCCTTGCCCGAGACGGCGCCGGAGGTCGAGCCCGAGCCCGAGCCCGAGCCCGAGCCGAAGCCCGACAAGCCCAAGCCCGACAAGCGCTACCAGTGGGGGCTCGAGCGTCCGGTGCCCGCGTGGAAGAAGATCGGCGCGGGTGTGAGCGGTGGTCTGCTCATCGCGGGCCTCGCGAGCGGCATCGGCCTCACCGTCGCGCTGCGCGTGACGCTGCGCAAGAAGCTGCTCGAAGAGGTCGACAAGAGCCAGACCGACGCGAACCCCAACAACGACATCGATCGCAGCGAGCCCAACCTCTGCGCGGCCGCACGCGCGACTCCGCCGGGCGAGCCGAATCCGAAGAAGGTGACCAACGCGAAGGTCACCAAGGTGTGCAACCAAGCCGACGGCGTGCAGAAGGCTCAGCTCGCGGCGTGGATCGGCACCGGCATCTTCGCGGTCGCGACGGCCACCTTCGTCACGCTGATGTTCGTGCACAAGAAGAAGCCAGGCAGCGCCGCGTGGCGTCGCCACAAACCGACCTTCGACATGATGCCCAACGGCGGCGGCATGACGTTCGGCGGCGGCTTCAAGTTCTAGATCCCTTGAGTCACCCTGACAGGGATCTTCGGGTCAAGTTTGGCGGTCATGCGGCGAGAGTGCCGCTGCGCCAGAGATCGTTGACCGCGGAGTCGACCTGATCGAAGACACGTCGGAGTCGCGTCGGCGTCGGC